>CAYSPM010000001.1:0-19452 GCA_964432925.1 uncultured Pirellulales bacterium
GTTCTATATCACCAAAGATGATAACTTCATAAATCATAGAGGTGACGAAAGGAGCGACCTGCTCAATGCCGTTGTTTAAAGCTACTCTGATTTTACATTATCGAAAATCTCAACACCCAACATATTTTTCAATGGAATAAGACGATCAGGAAAAGAATTTTCCAAAACAAGGATAGCCCTTGCTTTTTGGGGAAGTTGCTGCGATGCCTGATACGCTTCAAGTACTGCTTGATATTTAACGCACTGAAAGATTCCTCTAATTATGTCAGCTTCGATTGAAATGTGAGACTTTACTTCAATACCTACCCAAATGTCTTTATAGACAAAAAAGACATCAAGGCTATCACCGGAAGGCAAGGGATACTCAATTTGACCTTTAGGCGTGCTCTTGTGCAAAAGGACTATATCAGGGTGGTTAGCCACATAATTTTTAAGCTTCTTATGATGTTCACTTTCAACTCCCGCTTGAAAATGCGTCGCTTTCTGCAAGGGGTCTTTTAAGCTAATTGTTGCGCGCTTAAGAGAAAAAACCTTTAATATATCCTGCCAGTTTTGATACGCGAAAATCTTTTGTAGTTCTGCTTCGACTAGACGTCTTTTTTGTTTATTAGGTAGTTTACCGAAATTTTCTTTGTCGGTTATAAACCACCCCACCCCTTTCCCTGGCAGACCAGTATTCTTATTAATGACCAAACATTGTATGGGTGGAATTTCCTTTTGCCATTCTTTTGATAAATCTTTTAAAGTCTGGCCTATGCTTCCTAATACGTAATTCAAATTCCTTGGGTTGGACATTTTTAATTCTAAAGCTAAGTCTGAATAAAATATTAGTGTATTCGCATGCGCTTGCCGGACAAGAATTGGCAATGCAGTGCGGGCTCTTTGTTGGTAAAGCTTATCCCCAGATATTGGTAATGCGACTTTTGCAGTTTCCATATTCCATTTCCTGCGAACGCCGTGTCTCATTCGAACAGCTTGACAGCTTGCCGCGTTCACTTCAGCGTTTTGTTATCGGTTGTTTCTTTTATGACCATTGCCACGAACTTCCAGAGAAATCCATTCGAATATGACGGACTTGAGGATATTCCTCATGTCTTTCTCTATATTTTTTCCCATCTTCCAAGTATCAATCAAACGCTTTTGGCTGGCGCGATATTCACGGTCATAATGTTCGAGACTTAGCAGAAATAGATCAGCGCAGTAGGAAGACTCTACATAGATTGCTATCCACGGTTCGGCTTCGAATGCCTTGCAGGCATTAAGGACCTTTTGTCTATCGTTTTTCCCTTTCTGATACGAGAATATATTAACAGCGGTAGCCTCGGTACCTTTTACTCTTGTTCTGGACTTAACCGAAATAGCGAGCCGCTTCCTTGTCTGTGAATTGTAGGCAAGTACATCAATCCCGGTATGATCAACTATGGTGACCTCGAAACCCGACCGGGACAGCCAATTGCATAAGAGAGCCTCACCAAAATTACCGATGATCTTTTGATGGCGTGTGCTTTTCACTATTTTCGATATTGATTTATCTGCCAACATAATAATAAATAACACTGCTAATTTGGTATCTCGTGAAGCGCATCTCGTATTGCGTACCAGATTAAATCATGGTGGGCTACAAGCCCCACCCTACATTCTAAATATCCATCATGCTGGTGGTACATCTCCGCTGCTGTGGTTTTTAATTATACTTTTTTTGGCAAAAACTGCAAGTTAATTGATATTGCCACAAAAAAGCTCAAAGGGGAAAAAGATAAATGAAATAAAAACAGTGTAAATCAGTGTAATCCGTAGTTGGATTTATTCTACTTTAATGTCTGCGCCGATGCTCTGCATCAATTCCAGATAATTAGGAAAAGTGACACTCATCGCCTCAGCAGTATCTATAGTACAACCGTCATCCAAAGCCAAGCCCGCCAGCGATAAAGCCATGACAATTCGGTGGTCGCTTCTGCCGTCCAGCTTCGTGACTTGTCTCTCGTGACCCGTGACTCGTAATTTGTGACTCGAGCGACGAGCGACGAGCGACGAACCACGAATTACAAGGCCATCCGGCAGTTCTTCAACATTAACGGCCAACTTTTTCAACTCTTCAGCCATACATTTGATCCGGTCGGTTTCTTTACTTCGAGCCTGAGGGACATTGACAAGGCGAGTTTCTCCCTCGGCAAAAGCTGCCGTGATAGCCATAGCCGGCAGCGCATCAGGCGTGCGGTTCATATCTATCTCGACGCCCTTAAGAGGCGCAGCTTTGATTATCACTGAGTCCGACTGAATAGTAATATCGGCTCCCATCGCTTTTAGGTAATCGACGACAGCCTTATCCGGCTGGCTATCTGTAAAATCCAGGCCAAGCAAAATAACCTCATCTGCAAATAGAGCTGCGGCGCACAAAAAGAAAGTAGCGCTGGAAAAATCTGCCGGCACCACATCGTCAAAAGCCTTATAGCTTTGACCGCCCTTGATACGAAATCTTCGCATCTGGTTGTTCTGGTATCGAATCTGCTGCTTGTCGAGCCAATCGAGCGTCATTTGCACATAATCAGGTTCATTCAATAGTGTCACGTCAATTTCGCTGCCTTTTTCTACCAGCGGGGTGCACAAAAGCAGGCTCGACAGGTACTGACTCGTTGTTGCGGCTATGGTGGTCTTCCCGCCGACTAATTGACCTGTCACCTGGACTGGCGCTTTGCCATTATTTTTCAGGCTCTTACATTTTGCACCAAGGTCCTGCAGTGAATCCATCAATGGCCCGATGGGTCGGGATTGTATTTGCTCATCGCCGGTAAAGGTTGTCGTCTGGCCGGGCGGGGCCAGTGCCGCCGAACCCATTGCTATTCGTAGTGTTGTGCCAGAATTGCCGACATCAATGGTTTCTTGGGGAGCGGTGATTTTCCCACCCATCCCTGCCACTTTCCACACGTTCGGATCGCCCGTATTGATTTGAACACCGAGCGCCCGATAGCACTTAACCACTGCCCGCGTGTCACCCGAATCAAGAGGTTTATGGATCGCGCTTTCGCCCGAGGCCAACGACGCGATAGCAACTGCACGAATCGTATGCGACTTTGATGCCGGGATTGTGGCCTCTCCTCGTAGCCGGGACTTTCTTGCACTCAACTTCATAACCTTGCTATCCTGTTGTTGATTGGTAAAACGGTAAGATCCCTGGAGCGGTGGACCTCCCAATGCAATATTCTGCACAAAGCAATTTAACTTCAACGGCGAGTGGGCACTGGTCTTACATGCCTGTCTTTATCGTACTTGATGGTGTAACTATAGGTGACCACTGTTGCCTTTTCGCCAATTGTATTAGGCTGTAAATCTATATCCCACCGCAAGACACCCTTTTTTCGTTGGGTCCTCAAGTATTCAGCATCCGTGCTAAGGGGCAGGTTTGTCTCGAAATCTTCGATCTTAAGCTTTTCATCTTCGGTGTATGGTATTCTCTCGAGCAAACACAATCTCATCTTTCTGTCTTTGTAGTTGTTCACAGCGAGCCGATAATGATATTTCTCAACGCGGTTACCCCAAAGAGTATCGATCTTTTTGTCCTCAAACTCGCGCACAATTTGGACCTGGCTATCCACACCAAATCCAACAGTAAATTTCTCGCCAATTGTGATAAGCCCTACGCCTCCTTTGCCAACGAACGCCCCTGTGCGATACATATCTGCCAGCCCAGCCAGTAATATTGTGTCACTGTCGTTAACGAGTTCGGCTTGAAGATAGACATAATCAGTTAAAAGTGGTGTAGCAACCATGAAGAAGTCGGCTTTTGTCTGGAAGGTTTTAATTGTAACCAGTTGTCGCTCATCTCGGCTTGGCATGGTCATTCTGCCAGGCAAAGTGTAGGTAACACTAACACCTTCTGATCGCGCCAGTTTTCTTCTCTCGGCCTGGATCGTCTGAACAGCGTCTTTCTGTGCCTGCAATTCCATCATCTGATCTTGCCAGGCGGCAGTATTGAGCGCCTGGGTAGCTTCTATTCCTTTTCCCTTCATTACCCGGCGCTGACTTTGGATTTGCTTGAGTTGCTCACCAAGACTTCTGGGAGCTATTTGTTGCTGTTGAACATCAACTGAGACCTGACCTGGCGGTACCATCGCCTCTACATAGGACATAGCTGGAGCTGGCCCGGAGCCTGCTTCTACTTTCATGGGATCCAGTGTTGGTGGAGCTGCCACCATCGCAGGCTGTGCGGTCGAGAGAGTTACAGCCACATTGTCCCAACCTTCACCGCTGGACTGGTTTATGATAGCGTTATATTCGATTACAACGGCTTCTTGGTCGGGGTTCGCTCGAAGGTTGTAGTGAGGTATCCAGTTCGCGCCATCGACCAGATAGCTAAGGCGAATGACGGCCTTACCAGCATTATCATTATTGACAAAAATTGTAGCCTCACGCTCGATTCGGCTTCTTTTCGCTTTCAATTCTGCTTGCTGGTGTTGTAGCTCTTGTAACTGTTTCTCCAGATCGGCCTTCTGGTCATCAAGTTGTAGGCCTTCTTCGTGAATCTGGTTGAGTCTACTCTCAAGGTATTGAGTGAGCTTCTCTATTGGCTCAGCTTGGAGTAGAGACTTGTCAAGGTCACGGTCGGCCATATCTACAGTCAAACGCCAGAATGGCTCGTACCTTGCGACCATAGCCTGACCATGTGCAATTTTTTTGTCAATACGCGCAATATCTCTTTTAACTTTGTCGATCTGCTCTTCGAGTTGTTCCATTTGCTCCCGTATGTCGAGCTTAGCGGTTTGTTCGCGATAGCGGACACTTGAGACGGTAATGCCATCTGAAGCTTGGGCATAAAGGCTATCGGGAATGATCCTCTTAGGGAGTTTCTCAACGACTATCTCGGAACTACCTTTGGGTAAATCGAGTTGTATTGTGCGGGTCACTTGCGCTTGCCCGCGATAGACGACGACATCCGAGACGGTTCCGACAAGTTCCAATGCACTACTCTGCGGCAGCGGCTCTTCGGCAGGGACAGCAGCCAAGACAAGAATTACCAGTAATTGCGCTTTCATCTTTCTCTCCCTTTAATAAGAATAGTAACTGGATATTAACTCGCCTGTGCGGCGGCCTGGTTGACTAAGAAAAGTACAGCCATTCGCACAGCAAGGCCATTAGTTACCTGCTGAAGGATGGCGCTGTTTCGGCCGTCGGCGACTTCGCTTTCCATCTCCAGGCCTCTGTTGATTGGACCCGGGTGCATAACAACGATATCCGGTTTGGCACGTTTCATGCGCTCAACAGTCAGACCAAAGTAATGAGAGTATTCGCGGATAGAAGGAAATGGATTGCTGCCGAGGCGTTCAAACTGAATGCGAAGCATATTAACCACATCGACTTTCTCAATAACTTCGTCGAGCGAATAGCTAACTTTAACGGGCAACTGTCCTACCTCAGCGGGGATAAGTGTCGGAGGACCAACAAATATAACCTCGGCGCCAAGTTTCGTCATGGCCCACATGTCACTGCTTGCAACACGAGAATGGGTGATATCGCCGACAATGGCAATTTTAAGACCCTCCAGTGTTCCCTTGATTTTGCGAATTGTATAGACGTCTAAAAGCCCTTGTGTGGGATGCTCACAGTATCCGTCGCCGGCGTTGACTACGCACGCATTGATATTACGACTCAAGAGCTTAGGTGCACCGGCAGCACTGTGGCGAATAACCACTATGTCAATACCCATCGCCTCAAGGTTGCGAGCTGTATCCAGCAGGGTTTCGCCTTTGCTCACAGAACTCAATTTTTTTGTGAATTCGATAACATCTGCGCTCAAGCGGTTCGCAGCCAGGGTAAAACTATTTCGTGTTCGCGTGCTGTCTTCGAAAAATAAATTGACTACGACCTTGCCACGCAAAGGCGGGGCTTTCTTCACCGACCGAGTGCTTATCTGTTCGAAGCCTTTGGCAGTATCAAGAATGTGTGTGATTTCATCGGCGCTTAGCTCTCGAAGACTAAGCAGATGTTTGCGGGTCCAACTGAAAGTTTTACCTTTTCTTATAAGTGCCATAGTCCTGTATCGGCGCTAGTGTAGATGTGTGAGTGAGTCAACGTATATACGCACCCACTCATTTACTCAATAACGACTTCGTCCTTACCGTCGGATTCAACGAGGTTAACCTGGACTAACTTGCCAGGGTCGACTTCAGCTTTGTGTCCCACGAAGTCGGCCTGTATTGGAAACTCCCTGCCTTTCCTTTCGACGAGCACTGCTAATCTTATTGCTTTCGGCCTTCCTAAATCGATAAGAGCGTCTATCGCCGCACGGGCTGACCGACCAGTATACAGAACGTCGTCAACCAAAACGATCACTTTGTTATCGATGTTAAATCCAATATCGGTTATCCGCACGTGCGGCTGCTCGCTGCTCTGAGGCGAGTTCAGGTCATCACGGTAAAGCGTTATATCCAGAGTTCCACATGGGACTTCTTTTTGTAGTTTCTCCGACAAGCGCCTCGAAAGTCTATGGGCTAATACCTCACCCCGACTGAGAATACCTATGGCAGCGATATCCAATTGCTTGGGGGTCTCGGCAATAATGCGATCCGCCAAGTCATCGAGAATTTGCTCAATTTGGCTAGAGTTCAGAATTACCTTCATAATACAATAAGTCCTTAGCAGCAAACGCCTCACGCATTCGGCTTGAGTATACCAGCCTGAGTCCGGTAAGGCAAGATTTCCAAATCAAGTTTCCATTATCGCCCTTTTTAATACTGTAAATAGTAAATTCGTGCTGCCTTTGGTGATAATTTCCTTGAAAATGCAGGTGGTTTTATGGTAATATATTGCCAGTAACTGGAGGCAGGTAGGCACCTGGTGGCATAGCTACAGCTAGGGAGTTCAGCAACTGGGAGGGTGAATCGGCCCCCTATTGGGTTTTGCCGGCACTTCTAAGGTCAGAGAGAATGTTTGAGAGTGCGAAAATAAAGCTCTGGATAAGCCTTATGGGCTGTATAACAGTACAACTATTGCTGTTTAGTACTGTCGCTTTAGCTCAGCAGTCGTACGATGAGAGCACAATGCAGCCGCAGGGGCTAAATAACGCCGGTGTATACGCTGTTAGACAGATAGATCCCGACTTGACTGGCAGCGGGGTGAACCTCGCTGTCATTTGTCGCAGTATCACATACCTCAACGGTGAGCCGCAGGACAACTACCGTCCCTGCATAGAACATAAATGCTTCAGAGCCGAACAGTTTACCTTCCACGACAGGGGTCAGTTACCCGCAGATATCTCGCCGCACTCAACAGCTATCTGCTCTATACTGTTTGGCGAGGACCCCAACGCCTTTACTCCATCTCTGGGACAGTTCTATTATCAGGGTGCAGCACCAGCAGCGGATGTCGACATCTACGAATTCTGGCATTTTTTAATCAACAACATCTATGCGCACACGCCGCCGGACGCCGACATTGTGACTGCAGGTATCGGCAGCCAATTTGAAGACTGGTGGACCAGAGGCATGGATGCCTTGGCTGAACACTATGGTCTTATCATCGTTGCCGGCATAGGCAATGGCTCCGACTCCTACGATCCTCCTTTATATCCTGGTGCGGGGGCCAACGTTATTGGTGTAGGAGTGGTCAACTCCGTGAACACTGAAGATCCTGTAACAAACCTGGCTCACTTCTCGCTGGCCTATCCGGAGAATTCGAGTTTTGGGCCTACAGCAGATGGACGGTGCAAACCGGATATTGTTGCTCCCGGCAACTGCCTGGCTGCCAGTGTGACTGAGTTAGACGGCTATGAGTTGACTGGCAACTGGTCGAGCTTCTCCACGCCAGTCACTGCGGGAGCTATTGCTTTGCTAGTCCAAAAAGCCAAGCAAGATGTGGATCTCAATCTGGCTGTTTCAGCGAATGGCGGAAACTGTGTGATCAAGGCAATCCTGATGAATTCTGCAGTCAAATTGCCATACTGGCACAAGGGACGCCTCAGTGACAAAGATGATCATGTTGTCCCGCTCGACTATGTCCAGGGAGCCGGTATGTTGAATGCGGTCAGCGCCTACTGGCACCTGACGGCAGGTCGATACGAACCAGGTGATGTTCAAACAATAGGTTGGGACCTGAACCAACTGGATAAGGACAAAGAACTGGGCAATATTTACAGAATCAAAGTCGACGATCCGAAAGACAAGTTTATCACTATCACATTGGCATGGAACAGATCCTACAAACGTGTCTATCCTTTTGAACGCATTCGCGCCAAAGACAATGACCTCCGTCTTGAGCTTTGGGCCGTGGATCCCGCTAATTCCGACAATGACTATCTACTGGATTATTGTGACAGCAAAGTAGACAACGTTGAGCACATCTATTGTCAAGCTGACAGCAACTTTACCGATTACGAAATTGTTGTTGCATATAGCGATGGTGAGAACTTGCCGCCTTTGGATGTAACACAACGATATGGCTTGGCCTGGAACATCGGCAGCAGTCAAGATGCAGGCGATAACATCTTTTGGCATGACCTTAATGCGGATGGCGTTGTGAATGAATCGGATTTTGCTATTTTGCTGGATAACTGGGTTGCCGGTGCCCGGTCATCTGATAGATACCTGCTTGGTGATATCAACACAGATGGTGCAATCGATGTCAATGATGTCCAGATATTCTTAGACAATAACGAACGCCAGGCTAACTGGCATGCCGAGTTAAACGACAAACCCAGCACGTAGCAAGCCTCTTAAGTAACCGGTCTCTTTCAATTTAATAAGCCTCAGGCTTATCAAACAGAAAATGTGTTAGCTTGACCGTTGACCGAGCAGGGCTCGCGGTCGGGGGTACATTTCCGCTCTAATCGTTGCTTTGCTGCGAAATGCCCGCTGCTGGGACCGCAGGCGGAGTCTCGGCCAGTACGGAGCTATTCTGATCGACCTGTTGGCCTTTCGACTCATACTTTCTATGCAGAAGGCCGCGAATAGTCCAGGCAGCACCAGTGCCCAAGAGGACAGCTATCACAATCCCACCAGGGTTCCAATCGCGAAACAGAAACAATACAAACGCAGCAACAATCAGTGCAACTCCAACAGAAATATACCTTACCCATGAAGGACCAGCCGGCTGCGGCTTGGGAGGTTTTAGCTCTGATAAAGGTATGCCCTTTTCTATTGCTGCCAGAATCTGTTTGTGTTCCAACCTTTTTTTGAGGTGTTCAAACAGCCCTAAAATCAGCAGTATGACCGCAACGAAAAAGAATGATATAAGAACTATCGTTATCGGGATGCCCATTTTCTATCCTTTCGTCTTAGATAAATTCAAAGCTCATCTTATTTTTATTGAGCCGTTATGCGTCTCAAGATGCAGCTTGCCTTGGCCTGTACCAATCGTTCCGGTAAGTTTGTTTTTGCTCACCTTGCCTGTCACAGTTATAGGTAGCTCGGTCCTTATCGAGCCGTTGTGTGTAGAGACCTCGACAGCCGCGGAGAGATCTGGTGGCGCCGTAAAGTCAATACTTCCGTTATGTGTGACTGCGGAGACATTGCATACGGGTTCTGCTGTTTGAGAATAGCACAGGTCTATACCTCCATTATGCGTTTTGAGTCGTACATCGCCGGCAATATCCTCGCAGACGACTTTTCCATTATGTGTATGTAGCATAATAGAACCGCTGCTCTGTAAGGTTGTGACTTTACCGTTGTGCGTTGTTGCTTGGACTGTGCCTATGATGTCTGCCACCTTGACTGCGCCATTGTGTGTTGTAAGCTGTAGGTTCGTACGCTGTGGTACCGTGGCATCAAGACTGACACTTATGGATTGATTAGTTCGCCAGGCAGGCTTTTCAATCTTGACTGTTAGCTTATCACCGATGGACTCAAGCTCTATATTCGTATTTTCCGCGAGTTCTCTGGCCTTTTCTTCGGTTGCAGCTCGAGCAACAATCGTGGCTGTCAGATTGCACTCAGTCGTATTAACACCATCGACAGTGACATAACCGTTATGAGTCTTTGCGGTGAACGCACAGCCTTGCTTTAGCGGGGCTGATAATTGGACCGTCCTTTCATATTTGGCCAGCATAGCGCAGCTTCCTATGTTGACACAGCAACTGGCCGACAGAACCAGCAGGCCCAGCAGGCATACCAGCGATGCTTTCGTACGAAAATCGGTCTTCATTTCTTGTCCTTTCAATGTGTGGTTGATTAAGTTCATCTTATTCTTATTAAGCTGTTGTTAATTTTGAGGTACACCTTGCCGACACAGCAGAGTTGGCCCGGTCGAATCGCCGTTGCGAGTTTCTTTCTGTTAGCTTTCGCAAACACCATCAAGGGCAGGTCTGTCCTCACTGAGCTGTTGTGTGTCCAGGCTGGCTTTAAATAATAATTTTCGCTCATTATCGTTTCTCCTTATACTCTCCAATTTCGATTTTCCCACGGTTTCTTTTTTGCTTTCTGTGAATTAGTCGCTGTTGATATAGTATAGGTTTCAGAAAAAAACACCTCTTTTTGTTGTTTTTGGCATTAATATTGTCTTTTATAAGTAGATATTGTTTTTGTTGAATAAAAAGTGCAATATTCTGAAACTTGCCAGGGCTATGCTGCGACTAATATCTTGGGAAGGAAGAGCTTTTGGCAGAAAGAACATGGCAGCAGCAAATGGATAATTGGTTGGGCCTGCTTTGCAGCGGCAACGAGCGTGCATTTGCTCAGTTCATTGATAAGTATAAAGAGATGGTGTTCTTGTGTTGCCGACGACTCGGACTGCGAGAAGATGAAATTGAGGATGTAGCAAGCGAAATATTTCTTGCAGCCTACAAGGGCCTGAAGGGATATAGAGGCAAAGCTGAACTTGGTACCTGGCTGTGGAGCATAGCATATCGCCAAGCGGTCAGTTACCTACGGAAGAACCGAAGGCACCTGCAACTCGAAGATGAATTTCAAAATGAGCTTGCCGGCAGCGAACATGACGAGCCGATTGTAGTAACTCAGGACAAGGAGCAGACAAAGATTATATGGGAAGCGGTCGAAAGGTTGCCGAGACTCTGGGCTTTGTCGATTATCCTTCATTACCGTGAGGAAAAAAGCGTCGTTGATATCGCAAAGATAATGCGAATAAAGAAAAACACCGTCAAAACATATTTGTTTAGAGGCCGTGAGAGACTGAAGCAAATGATAACTGCTACCCTTGGGGAAAATATCGATGTTGATAACTGACGAACCAAATGAACATAGCTTCGACCGAATACTAGTACGTGCCTTGAAACAGCACTCGGAAACGATACCAGGCGATTTCACCACAAACGTGCAGATGCGAATTAGAAAGGCACAAGAGCAAAGAATCCTTGCACGAGTAATCTGGCAGGAAAGACTTACGCTGGTAGGGTCTATTGCTCTGGCAAGCCTCATGATTACTGGTGGGTTAATCTTTCGGGAATACCTTGTCAATATCTACTACTATATTGTAAACAGTCTCATCGCAGATGAACAAACTTTATTTGTTACAATGCCTCGACTTGTTAAAACCATCTGTAGTAACTGGCAGCAATATGCGATTTTGGCTGTTATATTGATGTTCGCCCTTTATAGTCTTGCTGATTTTCTCACTGGTCACAGAATAAGGATAAGATAGGCCACATCAACATGCTGGGTGGACTTTTCAACATGGATAATAAATCATAACTTAACTTATATTACATCACACCTTCCTTCCTAAATAGATTTAATACAGGCGCCTTTGATAAAGTTCGATTGGATTCTTGCAGATATAAAGAACACTATAACATCAATATTGTTCAGGACTTAGTTGGTTAAATTTGGCTTTTCCAGCCTGTCATGGGCAGGACGACAGGCAAGAAATTTTCATTGCAACCAGGGGTAGTTTTATGTTATAACAATAAAGGTAAGGTCCGAAAATCTAATCATAAGAAGGCAAATTTCACATTTTTATACAGGGCTGTAACTAATGGCTCCTGGTGTATATCCAGGAGTCTATTTAACATGATTCTTAATTTTCGAAGGAGGCTATTATGAGAACGAAATTGATCTTTTTAATTTCTGTTACCCTGCTGTTAAGCGTAGTGAGTGGTGTTCAAGCACTCACGATCACGACTGCAGACGGTGATGGTGCGGACACGTATCTTGCAAACGATAGCCAGTCCGGGGATTATGGCCCGGACAGCGTACATGGCGCGGACGTATCATTAAGGGCGTTCCGCCAACTGGCTGATACGCGTTCCAAGACGGGTTACATTAGGTTTGATCTCAGTGGCGTAGCCGGGGACTTGAATGGCGCCATATTGACATTTGATGCGACCTTTCTTAAGGGCTCAGCAAGAGAAGTAGACGTCTATGGATTGATAGATGGAGACGGTGATTTATGGGACGAAAGCACGATTACCTACAATACCGCTGCCGGTATGCTCACTGCTACTCTTGGGAACTATGCCCTCGACACGGCCAAGGTGACATTGCTGGGAATAATTACTACTCCTGCTGCCGGTGATCCATATCCTGTCAGTTTCAGTTCGAACCCAACGGATCTTCCGCTGACAAGCTTTCTCGGCGCGGATACGAATAAGCTGGTGACATTTTTATTTATCGGCACCGACAATGAGGTCGAGATTGCCTCAAAAGAGCACGAAACGTTCATTGCGCCCACTCTGACTTTGCCGAACGCAGTTATAGGGGCAAGAACTTCAGCTACTAGCCCAAATCCGGCTGATGGAGTGGAAGATGTGTCCCGCGATGTGGTCCTTAGCTGGACGCCGGGAGAATATGCCGCTGCTCATGATGTATATTTAGGCCCCAACTTTGACGACGTCAACGATGCCAGCAAAACCAATGACCCGCAGGGCGTACTGCTTAGTCGAGACCAGACCGGTACCACTTATGATCCTAATGGCTTTCTTGAATTCAGCCAGACCTATTACTGGCGAGTCGATGAAGTTAATTCTGCTCCCGACTATACAATATATCCAGGCAACGTCTGGAGCTTTACGGTCGAGCCTTTTGTTTATCCCATTGAAAACATAACAGCCACAGCCTCCAGTTCGCAGACTGGAATGGGACCTGAAAAGACTATCGATAACTCCGGACTCAGCGATAATGACCAGCACTCGACGCTTGGAGAGGATATGTGGCTAAGCAATATCACTGGACCGCAGCCGAGCTGGATACAGTATGAATTTGATCGTGTTTACAAACTTCACGAGATGTGGGTGTGGAACTCTAATTGGGCGATTGAGTCTTTGGTCGGTTTGGGACTGAAGGATGTTACGATTGAGTACTCGACCGACGCCAACGACTGGATGCAATTGGATGGTACCCATGAATTCAACCGAGCGACAGGCTTGCCTGATTATGTTTACAATACAACCGTTCCTTTTGAGGCCACAGCAAAGTATGTTAAAATTACTGCTAATACCAACTGGGGCGGAACGGTACAATTCGGTTTGAGCGAAGTCCGGTTCTTCTACAAGCCTGTCCATGCAAGAGTACCAAAACCGGCGGATGGCCAGGAAGGTTTAGGTCTGAGTGTAGTACTTAGTTGGCTTGCGGGAAGAGAGGCAACCTCGCACGAAATATACTTTAATGCCGATAGGCAATCAGTAGTAGATGGTACAGCCTTTCTCGATACGGTAAGCCAAAGCAGCTATACTCTCACTTCTCTTGAATTCGGAAGGACATACTATTGGAAGATCGTTGAGGTCAATGAAGCTGAAAGTCCCACGCACTTCGAAGGTGACGTCTGGAGCTTTTCCACATTAGGGTACTCTGTTGTGGACGACTTTGAAGACTATAATGACTCCGAGCCCGACAGGATATTTGATACGTGGGTAGACGGGTGGGGCATTGATGAAAATGGTTCACAAGTAGGTTATAGCACAGCACCTTTTGCCGAGCGAATTATCGTTAATAGTGGCTCCCAGCAGTCCATGCCGTTCTCTTACAATAACACTGGCGGCGTAGCGTATTCAGAGGCCACATGCACATTTGATACACCACAGGATTGGACTATAGGAGGTGTTAATACCCTGAGATTGTACTTGCGAGGTTATCCAACGGCGTTCCTTGAGAGCTCAGCAGGCAACATCGTCATGAGCGGGGCCGGTACGGACATCTTTGGCACAGCGGATGAATTTCGCTTTGCCTATAAATATCTCAACGGAGATGGTTCTATCGCCGCCCGCGTCGAGAGTCTGGTGGATACGGATCCATGGGCCAAGACTGGCGTGATGATTCGCGAGACGCTGGATCCGGGCTCCAGGTGGGCTGCTGTATTTTTGACGGGCGACAATGGCGTTCGTTTCCAAGCCAGACCATTGAGCAATGACGAGGCCACCAGCGACACTGACGTGGTAACTTCTGAGCAGACGGCACTGCGTGAGCCGGTCTGGATAAAGATGGAGCGTTCGGGCAGTGAATTCAACGGCTTCTATGCGACGGACGAGGCCGGTACTGCCTGGACGCCGATTGTTTGGAATCCACAGACGATCAACATGACGAGCAACGTCTGCATAGGCTTGGCGGTGACCAGCCATAGCGCCGGCAATTCGACGATTGCCGAATTCTCCGGTGTCTCTACCACAGGCAGCGTCACCGGTCAGTGGCAGGTTGAGGCCATCGGGGTAGAAATGGGTGAGAATGATCCAGAACTTTTGTATGTGGTTGTGGAAGGTGGCGGTAAGGCTAAGACCTTCGAGCATCCGGACAATCCGAATGCGGTGCTTTCGGCTGACTGGCAGCAGTGGGATATCCCACTCGGCGTTTTCGGCGATGCTGGTGTGACTCTTACTGCGGTCCAGAAGATGTCCATCGGCGTTGGAAGTAAGACAGCTCCGCAGCAAAGTGGCGAAGGACAACTTTATTTTGATGATATCAGGCTGTACCCACCACCGGAGCCTGATCCGAACACACAGCCCCAAGAGTAAAGTGAAGATGAAGGTGAGGTGCGACAGAGTAGTTGACTTCACAGATTTGATGACTGTGTGGTTCTAAAAAGCAGTTGTGAACATACGTAGGATTTGGAGATAATTGTAGTAATCCGGGGCCCATGCTGATTAATAGTATGGGCCTCTGTTTTTTGCCCGGTCGTGTTTTTTTAAGCTAAAGGACATTCTCATCCAACTCTACGGTCGAATAATCATGTAGGGTATTTCTTGAACAAAGGTGGTCAATTTGATATATTAAGGATGATTGTTTATCCGGTAATGTGCCTGTTTTTCACAGCAGGACAAAAAACGCAGAATGATTTCATCCAGAAAGCGGTGCCATGATTTTGGGTTTTGTATCTTGTTCAGTGGTTTCTGCTATCTAATCTGTATTCTGTTTTGATCTTTTGTGAGAAGGAGGTGGAGTGCAATCCTGGTTAAAGTTCCTATTGCATTAGAACGCATTTTGGAGGGGAAATTTATAATTCTTCTTCTCAGTTTGTTGAACGTTGTCTGCAGTGAACGCTTAGTTATTCATAAGAGAATTGCCGCTCGTCTAGGGCGATAATTTTTTCACTATGTAGCCGAAGCATACGTATTATGTTTTTGGTGTTTTTTGAATGAGGATTACTATGTGTAGAAAATTGATTTCTCGACCGACGCCAACGACCGGACGCAATTGACCGACGTACCTGAATTTGTCCAGGCTACCGGCCAAAATGATTATGCCCACAATACTACCGTTTATTTTGAAGGTGCAGCCGCAAAGTATGTCAAGATTACCGCTAATAGCAACTGGGGCGGAATAGGCCAATGCGGTCTCAGCGAAGTCCGCTTTTTCTACAAGCCTGTTCGTGCAAGAGAACCCAGGCCGGCTCCAGGCCAGGCAAATGTGCCTCTGGATGTAGTGCTTGGCTGGCGAGCGGGAAGAGAAGCTGCCACGCATGAGGTGTACTTTGACACCAGTGAACAAGCCGTCAGAGATGGCACCGTTACCCCGGAAAGCGTCCCCGGTAACGGCTGCATGGCCAGCTATGCTCCGTCATCCCTTGAATTAGGCCAGACCTACTACTGGAAAGTTACCGAAGTCAATGATGCCCAGAGTCCTGCGTCCTGGGATAGTGACGTCTGGAGCTTTTCCACAGTAGAGTACTCTGTTGTGGACGACTTTGAGGACTACAACGACACTGAGCCGGACAGGATATTTGACGCATGGATAGACGGCTGGGGCATTGCTGAGAACGGCTCACAGGTAGGTTATAGTGTGGCACCTTTTGCTGAGCAGACCATCGTTAATAGTGGCACTCAATCCATGCCCTTTTCTTATAATAACACTGGAGCAGCAGCATATTCGGAGGCTATACACAGTTTTGATGCTCCGCAGGATTGGAGCAGAGCTGGTGTTAAGACACTAACGCTGTATTTCTACGGCGACCTGGACAATAATGCTAACGAGTCGTTGTGGGTGAAGCTAACGGATCAGAGCGGTAGTGCAACGGTAAGATACGGAACATACGCCGACGAGGATGTAAATAACCTGACAGAGCTATCCTGGCATGAGTGGAACATTGCTCTGGCAGGCTTAGGCATAGACCTGGCTCATGTCGAGTCTATTTCCATTGGTTTTGGTGATCCTGGTGGCATGTCGTCAGGAAATTCAGGCTGGATGTACTTCGACGACATCAGGTTGTATCCTACAAGATGCGTTGCTTCAAAGGGTCAGCCCTGCGGCGACCTCAACGACGACTGTGTTGTTGATTATTTAGACCTTGAGATACTCGGTGAAGACTGGTTGCTTACCTATGCAGTTATCGCGACCTCACCTGTCAGTGTTGACGGTTTGGTAGCTCACTGGGCACTTGACGGCGATGCCGATGACAATTCGGGCAATAATAATCATGGCACTTTAATGGGCTCTCCGAGATGGATAGCAGCCGGTCAGATAGGTGGCGCACTGGCACTTGACGGAGTGGAGGACTACGTTAATTGCAGTGTTAGTACGAGCTTGAATATCACCGATGCGATTACGCTTTCAGCGTGGGTAAAGACGAACGATACCGGCAACGGTCAACACAATCCTTACATAACCAAAGGTGACACGAGTTATGGGCTAAAGCACTTTACAGATAATGGCATAGAATTCTTCATCTATGACGGAGATTGGTACCAGGCTCGCTCTGATGCTTTGGATAGTTCGTTTAATGGCGTCTGGCACCATGTAGCAGGCACTTATGATGGAAGTGAACTTAAGTTGTATCTTGACGGAGCATTATTGGCTACGACGGAGCACGTTGGTTCTATAGCTACTAATCAATTTGCCGTCAATATAGGAAGGAACTCTGAAGCTGATGATGGCACCCGCTTTTACGAAGGCTTGATAGACGATGTTCGTATTTACAACCGGGCGTTGTCGTCGGCTGAGATAGCATACCTTGCTGACACGACACAGGGCGATGGCCAGTTGTATGTTCCGGTTCCGTCTGCTGCGGAGCTATATTCTTCTGAGCCTGCCGGTTCTCGCAGTATTGATTTTAAGGACTATGCAGAATTAGTTTCAGCATGGCTTGAGCAGAGTGTCTGGCCGTAGCTTTGCGTTTTGAGATTGTCAGTTATCCATAAACGATTGCATGAATCTGGGGCTCATGTTGATTTAAGGCATGGGCCCCAGCTTTTTTTAAGACGGAACCCAGCTCGCTGGGCACAAATGCAACAGCCAAGGAAAGACTTCACCGTGTATGACGAGCGTTTGATGCTCAATACCGATAATGTGCACAAAGGCAGGTAAATTTAGTGGTTCAGTGCCGCTTCACTACCGAGAATGGGGCAGTAAGACGGATATGTATTCTGCTTATTAAACCAGCACCATGGTTTGACCGATAGGTTGCATAGGCTGGCTGAGCTAAGACTCAGCCAGCCTATAAAAATAAGCAGAGATAAAAACAATTTAGCCCCTTATGGCGGGAGTCGAAAGACTTTTCTGTCGGGCGGGAGGGTCCTATAGCATTTGACGCTACTATAAAGGAATACCTAAAAGAGATCGACGAAGCATCCCTTTTGACATGGGAAGAGGAGTGCGAATTAGGTAAGCGAATAATTGAAGATAACGACCCTTGGGCGAGGGAGCAGTTTGTGCGAAGTAATCTGCGGCTGGTTGTCAATATCGCTAAGAAATATGCCGGACATGGAATGACCCTCGGCGATTTGATTGAAGAAGGCAATCTCGGTCTAATTAAAGCCGTTGATTATTTTGACCCGTCGCATGGAACACGCTTTAGCACATACGCGGCATGGTGGATAAAGCAAAGTATTAGACGAGCTTTGCTTGAGAATATTCAGCCTGTACACGTTCCGACATATATGGTCGCGTTGATAAACCAATGGCGGCATACAGAAACAGAGCTTGAGAACAAACTTGGCAGGAAACTAAGCGTTGAAGAAATGGCTGAGATAATGCACCTGCCGCTTCGCAAGGCCAAGATCATAAATAGAATCGTTGAGGTTCTTGGCGCAGCGAGTGAAAGCCTGGGTAGTGATGAATTGGATGAAAACCAAGCCCTTGAAGCAACACTGGCCGACGATAGTGCTGGTAGACCCGAGGATGCTCTGGTTGAGGATGAAGAAAAGGCAAAAGCTTTAAGGCTTCTCAACAATATCGACCCAAGGGAGGCTTACATTCTACGGTTGCACTACGGCCTCGGAGGAAACAGGCCGATGACACTGAAGGAAATTGGTAAGAAATTAAACCTGACGCGAGAGAGAATCCGTCAACTCCGACGGGATGCACTTACAAAGCTTTATGAGTACATGAACGAGGAATAACGACGGAAAAGCAATGTAATAAGACTTGATAAATCGAGCCGAGGTTGTAACAATAAACAGGACAAGTAGGGAGCGTTCTATGTGATGCAGCATTTCAATTCTAACTGATTCCATGGAAGGCAGATAAATGACAAAACAAAGGATCGATCTGGAAAAACACATCCGCAGCATACCTGATTGGCCCAAAAAAGGGATTCTGTTCCGCGACATCACGCCGTTGTTAGCTGATCCAGAGGCGTTTTCAACAACAGTAGATGCTCTGTGTGCCAGCTTTGATAATACAGGCGTTGACTATGTCGCTGCGGTAGAAGCGCGGGGGTTCATATTTGGAGCTGTTGTTGCGCAGCGTCTTGGCGTGGGCTTTGTGCCTATCCGTAAGAAAGGAAAACTGCCTTTCAAAACCGAGAGCGTCACTTACGAGCTGGAATATGGTACTGATACGCTGGAAGTCCACAGTGATGCCGTAAGCAAAGGTGCTAAGGTTTTGATGGTGGACGATTTGTTGGCCACTGGAGGGACAATGGCGGCAGCCTGTAAGCTCATAGAGAAAATCGGCGGAAAAGTCTTGGGGATAGCGTTTCTCATCGAGCTTTCTGAACTGGCTGGCCGAGAAAAACTCCCCGGATACAAGGTTAATACTATCATATCTTACTGATTTATTTAGCGGGGATTCTATCAACTTTAGAGCATAGTGTTCTGTCTCTAATCAATTGAGGGATATAGTCTTTTTAAGTTTTATTCGTACCTCT
>CAYSPM010000001.1:19552-32712 GCA_964432925.1 uncultured Pirellulales bacterium
GAAATCTCGACAAACTCTTTCGGTTCATTTGCCGCTTCATAGATTTTTAGTCCGAAATCAAATGGTACGATTTCATCATCTTTGCTGTGAATCACCGTAACAGGACAGTGGACCTGTTTGATATAATCGATTGTCTCGTAGGTAAATTGCGCAAACCATCGCACTGGCATATTAAGGATAAACTCTCTTGCCCATATCAACGTACGATGTAAAAGCGCTCTCGATGACCAGGCCTTTAGCCTTGACCTTGGTTGCGAGCTCTGCTGCAATACTGCCGCCCAAGGATCTGCCAAAAATGATGATGTTGTTCGGTGCGGTCTTTCTCTGGTGGATTAGCCAGTCGTACGCCGCATTTGTGTCAAGATATGTACCCGCTTCGGTGGCTTTACCCTCGCTGTTGCCGTAACCGCGATAGTCGAAAATAAAGCAATTTAGCCCAAAATTATGAAAGATGCTTATACTGTCCAAACGGTGCATGATATTGCCGCCGTTGCCGTGGCAGAATAAAATGGTAATCTTGCCGTCTCCCGCAGGAATATACCAGCCGGTTAGCTTTAAGCCGTCGCTGCTTTGAAAAATCACAGCCTCGAATTCCAAGCCTATATCCCTTGGTGTGCATTCGACTTCTCGCGCAGGGCCGTACAGCAACTTTGGCTGCATAAAAAACAATATAAATCCCCAGCCGCAATACACGATAACCAATACCGTAACTATGGCAAGCAGCACCGATCCCATGACAATGCTCAATACAACGGTTAGCAACCATTAACCTATTATTGCAACCTGCCCATTTTAGTTTGCTCTAAAACCGAGAACAAACTACAATTTTATTGTGATAAAAAGAAGAAAAACTATAACTGTCAAAGTTGGCTCAGTAAGAATTGGCTCTTCAGCACCGATCGCCATCCAATCTATGACGAAGGTGCCTACCGTTGATGTGGCCCGCTGTGTAAGGCAGATAAACCAACTCAATCACGCTGGCTGCCAGTTGGTAAGAGTTGCTGTCCCCACCCGCGCTGATACCGCAGCATTTGCTAAAATCGTTCAGAAAGTAGATATTCCATTAATCGCCGATATTCACTTCAGCCCTGCCCGCGCAATCGAAGCCATAGAAGCTGGTGCCGCAAAGATCAGACTAAATCCAGGTAATATAAAAAATCCCAAAGGTATCAATCGGATAATAGACGTAGCCAAGATGCACAAAATCGCTGTACGCATTGGAGTCAACGAGGCAAGCATAAGAGACCTCAATAAGGCTTCTGTTCCTCTTACCAAGAGAACTGCTCTAATGCTAAGGGAAATAACCAAATATGTCCGTTTGTTCGAAAAGCGAAAATTCTCACAATTGGTTCTCAGCGCAAAAAGCAGTGACACTATCAGAACCATTGAAGTCAATCGCAAGATTGCCGAGAAATTCGATTATCCGATTCACCTTGGCCTTACTCATGCGGGTCTACCTGAAGATGCGAGAGTACCTTCGGCTGTAACGCTGGGGGCGCTACTGGCAGAGGGTATCGGTGACACTATAAGGGTCAGTGCTGCAGGCAGCCCTATTGTGGAAACTGAAATCGCAAAACAGATAATGATCTCGCTTGGTCTGCATAGGAGTAGCACAGCGGAACTGATAGTGTGCCCAACATGTGCGCGAGCAGAAGTAGACGTAGTCAAACTCGCTCGTCGCGTTAAAAAAGCTCTTAACACCATCAATAAACCCCTACGCATCGCCATAATGGGTTGCATCGTTAACGGCCCCGGTGAGGCCGCCGATGCCGACCTTGCTGTGTGCGCAGCTAAAAACAAAGCATACTTCTACCGCAATGGCCGGAAGATCGGCGTCGTCCCAGAAAGTAAAATTGTCCCAGCCTTGCTGGCGGAATTACGCAACCTATGACCGTTGGACGCCGCAACAAGCACCGCGACACTTGCCTTCGAAAATCATCCTGTACCGCGTGCCGTACGTGTTTGCCGACGTCCCGACATGATTTTGACACGGGCCTGATGCTGCGTTACAATAAAGTTCAGGTTTGAATAGATATGTCTTCTAAACTATTGAAAACAACATCCAAACGTCTCTTGATCGTCGTGGTTTTCGGTATCGCCTTTGCGTACATCGAATCTGCTGTTGTTGTTTATCTGCGAGCAATCTTCCACCCCAACGGATTTACCTTTCCAATGGAGGTCTTTGACCTAAGTTCACTCGGGAGACGGCTTCTATTAACTGAGATCGGCAGAGAGGCTGCGACATTAGTCCTGATCACAACGGGTGCGTGGCTATTTGGGCGGAATATTCGTGAGCGCTTTGCCTACTTCCTGATCATATTCGCCATCTGGGACATTTTCTACTATGTCTGGCTTAAAGTCCTAATCGATTGGCCCGCGTCAATTATGGACTGGGATGTACTTTTTCTAATGCCTTTTACATGGGCCTCGGCCGTACTTTATCCGGTTCTCGTTTCGATCATGATGTTAGTGTTTGCCGTGATAATACTACATCGCAATTCCTGCGCCAGACCACTAAAGGTAACAATTATCGATTGGCTCGGTTTCTTTCTTGCCTCAGTCGTTGTGGTTATCTCCTTTTGCATCGCAGGCTTGCACGTCACCGAGCCGGATTTCCAATCATATTTCTACTGGCCGTTGTTTGCGGCTGGTTATTTATTGGCCATTGTCGTCTTTACGAGGTGCCTTTTGAGGCCCGGATAGACGATATGAGGGTTTTCGGCGAGCCAGCTTTGCTCATCCCAATCCAAAATGTAGCATGTTATTGCGCCCGCGAGTTTTGACAATTGCTCTATGCGTTCGTCTCGGCTGGTTTTCTATTACGGGCTCGCCGATCATTACCACCTGCAGACTTTGCAAAACCCTCAAACCTGCCGAAAATCATTTTCCCCGCTGATGTCTGAAGCGAACTTGTCACACTCATCACCACATCACGTCCAATTTTATTGCGCCCCCCCTCGACTACCACCATCGTCCCATCGTCCAGATAGCCGATGCCCTGATCGGCCTCTTCACCAGGCTTTATAATCCTGATCTCCATCGTTTCTCCCGGTAAAGCAACCACCTTAAGCGAACTGGCCAGGTCGTTGATATTCACCACATCAACACCGCGAACCTGCGCTACTTTGCTCAGATTGTAGTCTGTTGTTGCAAGCCGTCCGTTGCAAACCTTAGTGAACAGTACCAGTTTCTGATCGACTCCCTTGACTTCCTCCACTTCAGGGATTATAGTGTCGTCGATCTGGATATCGATGGTAGAATTCGATTGCATCTTATTAAGCACGTCAAGTCCCCGCCGGCCGCGGTTGCGCTTGAGCTTGTCAGCCGAATCGGCTATCAATTGAAGTTCGTTCAGGACAAAACGCGGAGCAAGTATAGGAGCATCAAATAAACTACTCTGGCACAAGTCGGCTATCCGTCCATCGACTATAGCTGATGTATCTAAAATCAGCGGACGTGCACCCTTAGTCTGTTTGGCGAACTCGACATACGGAACAACGAAACGTACATCGTCTTTCGTTCGCATCACGACACTTATGGTAAGATAGCAGACGCATATACCTAACATCCACTTGATTGCCGTAACTGCCTCATCCATCAATAGGCCGGTCTCGCCGGCCTGGTAAGAATTGTTAATCATGTCTATCACGGGCGCCAGTGCACCGCTGATCAGCAGCCCGACTAATAGACCGAAGAATACTCCAGCCAGAGCGCTGAGTTTACCCTTGGGTGTAAAAACATCGAGTAGGAAAACAAATACCGCCATACCCAGTCCACTCCAGACTATTGCCCAGAAATTGGTTGTGTCAGGCGAACCGGCTATTACTTCATTGCTTGCGTTGACGAATAGAACCCCCATAACAACGATGATGAAGATAATTCTAAAAATCCAAAGTAACATATTTATAAGCCTCCAAATTCAAAACATTTTCTCTCAATTATTATAACGACATTATACTCTGAGCGGCACCAACATCAACACATCTTACTCTTGGTTAATTTCATCTATCCGATATACTTACAATCATAGCTGTCCAGCCTGCAATACGCCAGCACAAAACTTGATGTGTATCAAACATCGCCGGAAGTATGGTACATTTCTCCTGTGCAACTATTGAGGTAATTCTACCCTAAAAATTTAATTTCACACACTATGAAAAAATAATACCTGTGATTCTACCCATCGTCTGGATTGTGCTGGAAAGCAAGAATTCAGCAACCGTGAACAGAACCTTTCACCGGATATGTTAAAAACCCCCGCAGAAAACATATTAATACACGCTTGGAAGTTTCTTGCTCGATGAACCGGGGGTAGATCAGTCGTTGCAGACTCAGGAATCAGCGCTTTATCGATACTAATCAAACTAAGAGTACAGGTTCGTTGTCAAGATCGATGTAGAATTTATGGCTAAAAGCCCTCTGCTAAGTTAATTCTTCCGCTTGTTCCGACTCATCTTTTGGCTTGTCTGTGTCACTTTCATCGTCCGGCAAACTCTTATCCTCTGCGTCGGCCTGAGGCTGCGTTTCCTTCGGTTTCTCTGATTGTTCTGTCGATTCCTTTGCCTGTTCAGCTTGGGCAGTAGGTTCCTCTGTTACTTGTTCCTTCCCTGCATCCTCGCTTTCAGCCTTGGCTGTTTCACTATCTTGCTCGACTATGTTAATAGGTTCAGTGTGTCTTTCCTCAGCCTCTCCCTCTTCAGATTTTTTCTGGTCTAATTCCGTATCTGGGGTCACAGCCGTTTGCTGCTCCTCGGCGACAAATTCCTGCTGAGCGGCGTCGGCCTTCTGTTCCTCAGCGGCCCATTGAACTCTCCGCAAGCTTAAACCAATTTTACGTGCTTCATTGTCTACTTTCAAAATCTTGACCTCTACCTCATCACCTGGTTTGACAACATCGCGTGGCTTGTCAATTTTGTGATCGGCAAGTTCCGATATATGTAGCAAACCCTCTAAATCCGGCTCAAGTTCAACAAAAGCACCAAAGTTGGTCAACTTTGCTACTCTGCCTTTGATAATGTGTCCGGGGATGTATTTTTCTGGTATGGCCCGAATCCAGGGATCCTCGGTCATCTGTTTGATGCCAAGTGATATTCGTTGTTTTTCTTCGTTTACATCTAGAACGACGCATTTCACTTCCTGAGCTTTTTGTAGCATCTCACTGGGGTGTCCGTACTTACGTGTCCAACTCAAATCCGAAATATGAATCATGCCATCTATGCCTGGCTCTATCTCCACGAATGCACCGAAATTGGTCATGCTCCGCACCTTAGCAGTGACTATTGTACCAGATGGATACTTTTGACTTGCAATCGTCCAGGGATTCGTCTCCGTCTGCTTGATACCAAGCGATATTTCTTGCTTTTCTTTATTGATGTTCAGGACAACAATCTCCACCTCATCGCCCAGATTTACCAACTCACTTGGATGTGCCAAGCGCTTGGTCCAACTCATTTCGCTAATATGAACCAGTCCTTCGATCCCATCTTCCAGCCGAACAAAGACGCCGTAGTTCATGATATTAACAACCTTGCCTTTGACCTTAGCTCCAACTGGATACTTTTCTTCCACATTTTCCCAAGGACTGGGCGCCTTCTGTTTTAGGCCCAGCGAGATCTTTTCGTTTTCCTTATCAACACCGATAACAACACATTCGATTTCCTGATCGAGTTGTACAACTTCTGAGGGATGTGATATCCTGCCCCAACTCAAATCAGATATGTGCAACAGGCCGTCCAGGCCACCTAAGTCTACAAACACGCCGAAGTCAGCGATGTTCTTAACGATGCCTTTACGCAGTTGGCCGCTTTCAATCTCTGATAGAATTTTCTCTTTGCTGCTGCGCCTCTCTTCTTCGATTAGTTTGCGTCTTGATATAACAATGTTTTTGTTTTCAACATCTATCTTGAGGATCTTGCATTCCACATCCTTGCCGATGAATCTGCTTATGTCACCGGGTTTTCTGATATCAACCTGCGAAGCCGGTAGAAACACAGGTACACCAATGTCAACAAGCAACCCTCCCTTTATGCGTCTTATGACTCTACCACTTACAACGTCACCCTCCTTCTTTGTCTCAATGATTCTCTCCCAACCCCGAATGGTATCTGCCTTGCGTTTGCTCAGTAGGATAAGGCCGCTCTCGGAATCTGTTTCTTCAAGGAGAGCTTCGATATGCTTTCCTGGAGTTATCTCGTCTTGATCGATGAACTCACTTGCATCGACTACTCCCTCGCTTTTTAAGCCGACTTCAACGATGACGTCGTTGCCAATGTGTGACACGATGGTTCCTTTGAGAATGGTTCCCGGCAAACGTGAATCCACCTTTGTTCGCAAAACTTCTTCCAGATATTCATTCTCTTGCTCACTGAACATCTGCCCGACCTGCTGCTCAAGTGTTTCTTCCGACAATCCTAATTTCTGAATTATATTTCTATCTACCATATACCTAAATTCTCCTGTGGAGTCTGTTATCTTGAATTATCAGCGCCCCACATTCACGCCAATAAGCCTTGTGCAACGTTGCACAAATCCGAACTTCTTGATTATTAAAAAAAACATTTGCCAACGCAGCAAATGCAAATCCGACACCGCCAATCTGTCGCGTGCCCTATTGCCCCACAGCACTAAAAGCTTCCAAGTTGTCCACGAATTCCTTTATTATCCACTCAGGCGTCGAAGCTCCCGCCGTAACACCTGCTATATTTTTACCACAGAGCACACTTTTGTCAAGGTCGTTCCAATTTTGCAAGTGAAATGTTGACCTATTATGTTTTTTACAAAGTTCGGCGAGCTTACGCGTGTTGGCACTTTCTAAACCGCCGAGTACAATCATTATATCCACTTGCTTGCATAAGCCAATAGCCGACTTCTGTCTGTTTATCGCTTCTTTGCATAACGTATTGATTACCTTCAATTCGCTGAAATTGCCTCGCCCTACCGCACCAAGCATCTTGCCAAACTGTTCCGGGCTCTGCGTAGTTTGACAAACAATCCCCAACTTTCCATCTCTCGGCAGCCTGTCAATATCCGACTTGTCCGAAATGACAACGACATCTTCGGCACAGCCAACCACCGCTTGCACCTCAGGGTGGTTCTCATCGCCGATAACCACAACTTTATATCCTTCGCTCTGGAGCTGTCTGGCAATTCGTTGCACCTTCTTAACCAGTACACATGTAGCATCAACAATCTTCACTCTCTTAACTTCCAGCCTGCTCATCTGTTCGGGAGCAACGCCATGAGAGCGAATCAGCACCGTTCCCGACTCAATCTCGTCCACGTCATTAACTGTCTTCAGACCGAGCTTCGCCAGCCGTGAGACTTCGTCATTGTTATGGATAATTGACCCAAGACTATAGACAAAGCTGTCTTTTTCCTGTGCAAGCGTTTGCTCTGCAAGGCTAATAGCATTTCGCACACCCGGACAAAAACCACACTTTTCCGCGACCAACACCTTCATTAGTAAACACAAAAACAACGCCTCTTAAAAAATACAGCTATATAACACTTAACAGGAGGTATTCAATCTCGTCATTACCCTGGCAGCTCTACTTTTATATTCTTGGACTTTACATATATAGGCAGTAACATTTCGATATCCTTGAACATCACATGCACGTCCTGCCCAGGATGAAGCTGAAGTGCGAAGTGACCATCCAACCGGCCCTGGCCGTTCTTTAGTTCCGCTGACTTGTAACCATTAATGTGAATGAAGATTCTCCGGCCGTGGGCTGATACTGTCATTTCATTCCAGTTTTGCGGCTTGAACCAATTCTTAACTTCTTCGCTGCTCGGTTGTACAACCCAACCTCTGCCGCCCGTCTCATATAGTCCCCCCACATCTTTGCTCTCGTCTATTTCTGCCTGCAGGCCGTGAACAGCTACAGCGTTTTCAACCTTGTCTACCCGAAAGTAGAAGCCACTATTACCCTTTACCGCCTTGAACTTCAGCCGAACCGTAAAGTCGCCATAACGTTTGTCACTCACTAAAAGCCCGTGACGCTCATCTTCATTTGTGTTGGTACCCTCGATGATGCCGTCGTGCAGTTTCCAATTGCCGCCTGGAACTATGTGCCATCCTTGAAGTGTCTGACCGTCAAATAGGGGTGCCCACACGTGTCTGTCCATTTCTTTTATACGAATGTTTCGCCATCGCACTTTTGCTGTCTCATCTCCCCCGAAGCTATGCACCTGCAGACCAATAAAGCCAACCAGATTAACAGGGTCCCTCAAATCAGCGCACGGCGTACCGTTGATCCAGGTTTTGATGGAGTCACCGATGCAAGCTATTTGGTACCTGTTCCATCGGTTATCTTTAAACGCCTTACTTGCCACTGGGTCTTTTGAGATATCATATAGCCATATACTCTTTCTCGCCTCATCCCACACACCGCCGGAACTGCCAGCCCGCTCATTTGATATCTCGACCTGGTACCCGAAGACTTGGCCTGCCTTGTGAACTATTTTCTCTTTCTTATCTCCTCTCCATACAACCATTTCAGTGTCATCACGATAAGCATGGCTGCGTATTTGTACACCAGAGTTCAACTCAGGATCAACTTTGACTTCAAACTCAAGAATGAAATCACCATACTCTTTTTTAGTACAAAGAAATGTATTGGGACTACCGTTGGCAGTAGTACCTACGATCATGCCATCCTTGACCTCGTACTTGGCAAAGCCACCTCGTACTTCCCAGTTATCCAGGCTCTTGCCATCAAAAAGCGGCTGCCATTGCACATTCTCAGCTTCTGTTTTCGCGACCGCCTTCACACAGTTTACAATACAAACAAGCAACACAATTTGCATAAGGCTCACTAATTGACCTGATAAATATCGCATTTTCACGCCTTTTCTTGTTTTGATCTGATTCTTACGGGATTAAAGATTCTATACGAAACATCCTGTGCAATCTACTAAAACTTTCGCCCGATGCAAGATGATTGCGTTTCACGTTTGTATCAATGTGAAGTTGCTTTTCATTAAAGAACTTCAAAAAAACAGAGCATCGAGGATAAGGGAGGGATAGTTACCTTCCTGGGAAATTTACCGTTAGTGCTAATTTCGTAATCGAATTGCCTGTTATGAAACAGTTACTAAGTGTGACGAAGATTTCGAAGGTAATTTGCTGTTTGACTCTTTATCAAGATGACAATTCTTCTCTATATTATACTGCTTTACCTTTGCGTAGAGGGTTGCTCTTGTTATGCCAAGAAGTGCTGCTGCGTGTGTTTTTTGCCAGCCTGTTTCTTTCAACGCTCTGGCAATTAGCTCTCGCTCGGCTTTTGCCAGGGAAAAATCCTTGGCATTGCTCATTGGGCAAATCTGTGATGACTCTTCAAGGTCAGGGTCTATTATAATGCTGCTTAAGCCAATTTTGTCTGTTGTCTCCAATAATATTGCCCTCTCGATAACGTTACGCAGTTCACGAGCGTTGCCTGGCCAATCGTGCTTTTGTAGAGCTTCGAGGGCGAACTTGGTTAGACAAGCGATCTTTTTGGATTTTTCACTACAGATAGTGGAGCTGCGCAGGAAATACTCAGCCAGAAGCCCAATATCCTCTGCCCGCTGCGGCGACCTGAGCGGAGCAATAATAATAGGGCAGATGCTCAGACGATAGTAGAGATCTCGACGGAAATGATTAGCTTTAACTTCACTTTTAAGATTGCGATTGCTCGATGTTATTATTGTGGCATCGCAGGTGATGCTTGTAGTACCACCGACCTTTCGAAACGTTTTTTCCTGTAGTACCCGCAGCAACTTGGCCTGCAAGTCCAGAGGCATTTCGCTGATTTCATCGAGAAAGATTGTGCCCGATCCAGCCAATTCCACTAATCCTGTCTTATCACGGTCTGCTCCCGTGAACGAGCCTTTGACATGACCGAACAGCTCGCTTTCCAGCAGGTTTGTGGTCAAAGCTGCACAATTAACAGCCACAAATGGCTTGTTTGGATGCCTAATAGCATGTATTGCCTTCGTGGCCAATTCCTTGCCGGTGCCTGTTTCTCCCACGATCAAGACTGGGTTGCACCGGCTGGCACCGACAAGTTTGATCATTTTAAAGGCCTTGCGGATTGCGTCGCTGCGTCCGACCATCGAGACAGAAAAGGCAAAATCATCGACAAAGAAATCATTTGAGGTTAATTGCGAATCGAATGTCTGCGAATGTTTGTTTAAACGGACCGCAATTTCACGCAGCTTGTTGTGGTCGTGTGTTCCACCGATGCAATCATACGCTCCCATGCGCAGGTATTCTGCCAACATTTCTTTGTCATTTTCGCTGCTCCCTACTACCAAGACAGGAACGTTTGTTGAATTTTTATCGGCCTTATCAAGGAATTCTCTGATGTGATCTGGGCTGAAGGTGTCGTCAAAGACGATGATGTCAGGACTTATTGTTTCAGTAATGTCTGAGGCTTCAGCAAGGTTGTCAGCCATGAATACTTCTCGGCTTACTTGCTGAGCTAATTGGTGAACCTCACCTCTTTTGCTTACTACAACAGTTCTGCGTAGTAAACTCATCTCGTCCTTCGATCATAGGCGTTATCCCCCAAGTTAAAAACAACTTTGCCTTTTTATGAATAACCGACACATCGTCAGATACTCAGGGACATCTTTAATTTTTATTGGACTGGCCAATAATGTTGTAGGTTCATTTGTATGTTATACATAGTGACATCTACATTGGATTTATAGGACATTTGATCAAACCTAAAAAGGAAAAGGATAAAGAAGCTATGCTTCCAGCGCGATTGTATTCTTTCTTATGGGACTTCTGTGTGTTGTCGACCCTACAAAAAAACAGACGCACAGAAGCAACGCAGCAGTTGAAGTCAAACCGGCAGATTCTTCTATGTCTTTGGAAGAATCGTACATCGACCAAGAATTCTGAGTCGGTGATTTATCCCGCTTAGGCATTTCTTGTTTTTGATAACATTCTAAATACAAAGCACTTACATATATAAGGGCCTTATCACTCTCAGATATGGCACACGAGTTGCACTTCATCCTCGCGGTTTGTACTGGCACTGTTTTGATATTGTTTGAAAAGTAAACTTTTTTTGAGGGCGAAACACTTATGAGCTCGTCATCAGTTGCTACAGCAAGTGACATTCAGATGGATTATATGAATCTTCTGGTGGCGCAACTGCAAAACCAGAACCCCCTGGACCCCCTAGACAATAAAGATATGTCTTCACAGTTGGCACAATTCTCACAACTGCAGCAACTTGAGGAGATGAACTCAAGCTTTGCAGATGTACTTGATTCTGCCAAACGGTCCTATGCTGCTTCTCTGATAGGCAAAGAAGTCTCATTCGACGTTGAGACATCAACCGACGAAAGTGAGCTTAGCAGCGGTTCAGTCGGTCAAGTATATAACGATGTTGATGGTGAAGTATACCTGGTAGTTGGTTCAAATGTCATCAGCTTAGAAGATGTGTTGATAGTAGAAGACTAAGAATTATGTTTGCATTGTTAATATAAGGAGAAATGAAAATGAGTTTTGCATTGTCAGCCGGAGTCACCGGCCTACAAGCCCATCAGAAGATGCTTGATATCGCCGGTAATAACCTGGCAAACGTCAATAGCACTGCTTTTAAGGCCAGCCGAATCACTTTTTCGGAGCTGCTAAGCGAGACGATAAAAAAGGCCTCGCAGCCCACCGCTAATGTCGGCGGCACCAACCCACAACAGATGGGCAGCGGTGTTGGAGTGTCTGGTATATCGCCGGACATGTCACAAGGCAATATTGTGAACACCAGCAATGCTCTGGACGTGGCCATCGAAGGAGAAGGGTATTTCGTGGTCAACGACGGTGAGCGTGACCTGTATACACGTGCAGGTGCTTTCGCGGTTGATGAAGAGTCGATATTAGTTGACCCCTCCACCGGCTATCGCGTCCAGCGCATCGGTGATGAAGGTGAGATCGACGGATTTCAAACAGCAGGTGACAGCAATATCCACGTGCCTTACGATGTGTCTATGCCGGCACGGGCTACATCAAGTATCGTAGTCTCCGGTAATCTAAGTGCTGACGAATCATCGGATACGGTGCAAACGAATAAGATTACTTCGAACGTAGCTTATAGCTATGACGATGGCACGGTAGCTACGGAAACTACGGAAATCGATCAACTTGATCAATTTAGCGATGGTTCAGAAGTTGATGGAGAATTGGGCTCAGGCCAGTCAGGTACGATTACTATCTCAGGCTATCATTCTGACGGTACCGAGTTTAGTAGCGGGCTGACGTTTACCGTCAACTCTGATACAAAGCTTGGGGATTTGATTGACCATTTGAACAACAACGTTCTTAGTGGTGCTACAGCTTCTTTGGTCAACGGACAGATACGCATCACAGACGACACCAGCGGCTATAGCAGGTCAGACATGAGTTTGTCATACTCTGGTGATGGCTCGCTAACTGTACCTTCGTATTTCGAGGTCACAACTGTTGGTGGAGAGGAAGTTAAAAACGTCAATATTGCGATTTATGACTCTCAAGGTGGCAAACACGTCTTATCGGGTGCGTTCGTCCGAACAGATACGATAAATGAATGGGATATGGTGCTCACCTCTGTCACTGGAGACGTATACGAGATTGGTCCGGATAATCGCCGGATCGAGGGTATAACTTTTAACGCCAGTGATGGGTCATATAGTGGTTTGGAAGATGAGTCAGCCACAGCAGAATTCATGGTGACGTTTGCAAATGATCCTTCGAACCCCCAGACCATTGATCTGGATCTGGGCACTATTGGTTCGTTTGATGGGCTGACACAGTTTGCCGGTAATTCAACAGCAGTGGCGCAAGAGCAAGACGGCTACGAGGCAGGCAGCCTCTCTAGTGTCTCGGTCAACAACGAAGGTATTGTTGTCGGTTCCTTCTCGAACGGTATCAAAAAGAACATTGCGACACTGCAGATAGCTTTGTTCCAGAACACGACGGGTCTGGAGAATGCCGGTAGTGGCTACTTCATTCCTTCAGCCAACTCCGGTGAGGCCGTGACGACACAAGCGATGACCGGTGGTGCCGGATCCATCCACGGCGGGGCATTGGAGAAATCAAACGCCGATGTGGCGACGGAGTTTGTGAATTTGATTCAGGCCCAGAACGGATATCAGGCTAACGCAAGAACTATAAAGGTTGCCAACGATAT
>CAYSPM010000001.1:32812-70440 GCA_964432925.1 uncultured Pirellulales bacterium
AGGCCCAGAACGGATATCAGGCTAACGCAAGAACTATAAAGGTTGCCAACGATATCCTAGCAGAGTTGAGCAACCTGATCAGATAGCGATGCTAGGGGCCGGGGTTCAGGGATCAGCAGACTTGGTGAAGCCTTCTTTGATCCCCGATCCCTGACCCCCGATTTAGAATTGCTGTCCATTTTGGAAGACTGCGATGACGGCAGAGACCATAATCATGCGAATACTTAGTACGGCCTTGCTGGGGCTAACACCTGTGGAGCGATGGCAGGCAGCCAGGCGGCTTAACAACAGCTTCATATCTAATTACGGCTTTGTTCTGGTTACAGCGATCGTCCTGGTAGTATTGATTACGGTGCTTGTGTGGGTCAGTTATAGTCGGATATTACAGGGGCGCAAGGTTGTAGAACAGTCATTTATCAATAATGCTACAAGACGTGGATTAAGCTCGCACGAACAAAACATACTGCGTCAGATAATAAGCCATAGCGGATTAGAACAAGGCGACTCAATTTTCACTACGCAGGATGCTTTTGAAAGAGGAGTCGCCAAACTGATGCAAGCAATTGCGGCAAAACATACACCCCAAGAGAGCGAGCAACTTAAGGCTGGACTTTCTTTTCTACGCGAGAAACTTGGCTTTAAACCCTCCGCCTCACCTGTCTCAGGCAATACAAGAGATGCAAGCACCAGACAAATCCCGGTAGGCAAAGAGATTCAGATAGAACGCCGTAAAGCTCATGGCTCGGAAAGTATTGAGGCCGTTGTCACGGAGAACGACGATATGGCTGTGACTGTTAAGTTGGCAATGTCGTTGCGGACCAAACCGGGTGATATATGGCGTGCACACTATTATTTTGGCTCGTATGTATGGGAGTTCGACACATCTGTTGTACGCTGTAATGGTGACATTTTAGTTCTCAATCACAGCGAGGATGTTCGGTCCATCAACCGTCGACGCTTCTCGCGTGTGCCTGCGAACAGACCTGCTCTGATTGCATCCTTTCCGTTTTTTAAGACGGTCGAGTCAGGTACTGATAGCGGTCGTGGCCACACCAAAACGAAACGACGCTCCGCCAGCGTCCTTAAGAGTTCCTGGGCTGTGCCGGAATTCGTTCCTGCAGTCGTTACGGAGTTAGCTGGCCCCGGTTTACGAATAGAAGCCCCGCTGGAAGTAAAGGCTGGCGATAGGCTGTTGATAGTATTCAAATTGGATGATGAAGGGCGGAAAAATTCAACTTCAAATAAAACCTCCAAAGCAACAACCTCGAGAATTGTGGGAGATTTAGCGCAGGTTAGACGCTGCACGGCTTTGGAGAAAGGTTTCTCAATCGCAGTTGAATTAGTAGGTCTTAGCGATTCTGACATCGACCAATTAATGCAAGCGACCAAAGAAGCTTCCTCAAAGGCCAGTGCGAAAGATCAGGATACTTCTGCCCGTACCGACAGTAACGAACAGACAATGCAAGGCATTGCTTGGCCAAAAGTAATGCAAGGAGCTTAGAATGCCTGATAGTATCGCGCAGGTAGGTTCAAGCGTAAATGCGTTAATGCGCGAATTCAACATCATTACGCACAACCTTGCTAACGTCAGTACAGTCGGATACAAGCGAAGATGTAGCTTGTTCTCGAAATCGCTTGAGGCACAACAGGCCAGCGGCAGCGAGGAATTATATGGCGATCTTACTTCGGAAGGGGTTCTCGATTTCTCCCAAGGTAGTCTTGTCCAGACTGGTAGCCCATTGGATTTTGCGCTTTATGGCAAAGGGTTCTTTGTGATAGAGACACCAGAGGGGCCGCTTTACACACGAAATGGTACCTTTCACATAAACCCGACCGGCCAAATAGTGAATTCGGATGGCGGAATTGTGGCGGGCGAAGTTGGGCCAATCATAATACCAGGCAACGTATCGCAGTCTGAATTGATTGTTTCCAGCGATGGCAGCATCGGAGCTGGCAATGTTACTTTGGGTCGATTCAGATTGGTTAACTTTGAGGACAATGAGGACAAACTCGTCTCTGTCGGGGGGAATTCCTATAGTATGCAAGAAGAAGATATCGAGCCCATAACAGCGGAGAATTTGGTGGTGAAGCAAGGTTTTCAGGAGGCATCTAATGTCGAGATGGTTGGTGAGTTGGTGAGCATGCTACTTGTTTCAAGGCTCTACGAGGCAAATGTGAAACTACTGTCAGCTCAAAAGGATGCTACTAGCAGTATTATGAGTGTAGCAATGGGTTAGCACAGCATTATCAGGTTAATAAGCCTGAGGCTTATTAACGGACGTTGAAGTAAGGAGATTAGCGTTATGCTAAGAGCGTTTTCAACTGCGGCGACCGGCATGACCGCACAGCAGATGATGTTGGACATCATTTCAAATAACCTTGCCAATGTCAACACAACTGGTTTCAAACGGAGTCAGATTGACTTTCAGGATCTGCTCTACGTCAAACTAAGGGAGCCAGGCACAGAAGTGGCTGCTGGATTAAACACTCCGGGTGGTTTGGAAGTAGGTAGTGGAGTTCGTGCTGCGTCCAACATAAAGGTTTTCACCACAGGCGAGTTCCAGAGTACAGACCGAAGTCTCGACATAGCAATCAGCGGAGATGGTTTCCTTCAGGTGATGTTACCGAACGGTGATATGCGTTACACGCGCGATGGCGCATTACAGACAAACGCGGACGGACAGTTGGTCACGACCACAGGCTATACCATAGAGCCGGCCATCGCCATTCCAACAGATGCTATCTCAGTAGATATCGGAAAGGATGGTGGCGTTAATATCGCAGATGCATCGGGTACTCAGTCGGTTGTAGGAACTATTCAGTTGGTACGATTTCCCAATCCTTCCGGTTTGTCAAATGAAGGGGACAATCTCTTGGCCGAGACCGAAGCGAGCGGCACAGCAACTACCGGCACCGCTGGAGAAAATGGTTTCGGTACAATTCAGTCTGGTTTTCTGGAAAAGTCCAATGTTCAGATGGTAACGGAGCTCGTTAATCTAATAACTGCCCAGAGAGCATACGAGATAAATTCCCGCGCGATAAAGGCTGGGGATGACATGCTTAAAACAGCTAATAATATTGTTTGATAAGGGGATTATTATGAACAATAGAGTTCTCAGTTTTATGGTGATCTGTTGTGTCGTGATGCTGTCCCAGTTGTCTCTGGCAGTTGACAATAGCTATGTTGGTGATCCAAACACAGATTTTGTCTTGCATATTCATTTGCCGAGGCAAGTAACAATCACGAATAACATCCTGGAACTTGGCCAGATTAGCGTAATCCGAGGCGAAGAATCGCTTGTAGCGCGCGCTCGCAAGACTACTCTCGGACGATTTTCGGTGCCAGGACAGAAAATAGTTGTGGATAGGCAAATGGTGCTGAGTAGGCTCGCTTGCAGTGGGATTCTCCACAGGACTCCTCATGGAGCTGTCTCTGAAGTGATATTTACAGGTGCCCAAGAGGTAACAGTACGAAGGCACCAACGTATCATCAAAGGCAGCGAATTCGTAGATCTCGCAACTTCATATCTTAAAGAAAACCCACCCGCCCGTTCGGCTGCCCAGTTCTCCACAGGACTTTTCACAGAGGACCCAATTCGGCCCCCAAAAGACTTGACACTACCTTGGTCCAGCAAGGAGTTAGAGTTCGTCTGTCATTTGGTCGAGAATGGTGATAAAAACCAGACTAAAGTTCAGATAATTGTCATTGCTGATAATAAAAGGATAGGCATCCGTGAGGTGACTTTCCGACTGGAGTACGAGTCTCGGAAAGTGGTCACTAAAGCCGAAATTCCACCGGGTGGTCTTATTACCCCGGAAAACGTTGAAATAGAAAAAGGTGTATCGAATTACCCTGTTTCCGCAGATTTCAAATCACCTTATGGTCTTGTCGCCAAACGTAGACTACAGCCCAATACCGTCGTTCGTCCGGACATGGTTGGTCCTGTAAAGCCTGTCGTCGCAGTTGGGCGCAACGAGACGGTCTTGATCCGGCTTGAGAGTCCGGGCTTTCTGGTTACAGCCGTCGGCAAGGCCATGCAAGAGGCAAAGGTTGGTGAATATGTCAAGGTTCGGAATTTGGACTCGCAACGAGTCATCTTGTGTAGAGTTAGTGAGGACGGAACTGTGGAACCTATTTTGTGAGCAATAGCATTAAATCTGGGAGTCAGGGATCTGGGATCAGAGAAGGCTTCACCGAGTCTGCTGATCCCTGAACCCCGATTCCTGATAACTACTTTTTAAGGAAAAGATGACGCTGTGGTTTCTGCGATGAGCAGTGGAAAGGGAACAATTAGCGAAGGGGAAATAATGAACGGTAGACAGATTTTTTTGGTTGTATTAGTGGTTGTTATGTTTGGTTCTTCGTCCTGTCTGCGAGCAGGTTCTATTTGGGCCAAGCGAGACAAGAACATGCGAGATATGTATGCCGACGATGTAGCGCGACAGATAGGTGATATTCTTACCATCAAGATTACTGAGGATAGTAAGGTTGATAATAAGGCAAAGCGGGATCTAAAGAAAGAGACCGAGCGGTCGAACGCATTTGATGGTGAGTTAGGTATCACAACGCCGAATCACAATATTCTGCCGCGCATACCTGGCTTTACAATGGACGCGCAATCCACCAATGAGCTCAAGAGCAAAGCGGACTACAAGGATGAGCGAAGCTTTGTCGACAGAGTCAGCGTCGTGGTTGTGGACATTCTGCCGAACCGCAATCTTGTGGTAATAGGAGCTCGTGACCGTAATATCGCCGGTGACGTCCAGACTATTGAGGTCAGTGGCATAGTCAGGCCAAGCGATATTGCATTTGATAATACAGTAAAAAGTGAACAGGTCGCCAACTTTCAAATTGTAACCAGAAATAGAGGTGTGGCAGCACCGTATACCAGGCCAGGTTGGCTTGGGATGGTGTTTGATGTTCTTTGGCCATTCTAAATTCGGTTTTTTCGTTGGTTTTGTCCGTGCTTTTGAGAATGTGTGCCTTATGAAATCTAAAGTTACGTTTCTTTCATTCGCCAAACGCAGAAGCCTGTATCTATCGGTGTTGTGTTTAACTCTGTTGACTGCTGTCAACATTTGTCGTTGCGAGCGAATAAAAGATATCGTTGACATCCAAGGCGTTCGCAGCAATCCGCTAAGCGGCACAGGCTTAGTCATCGGTCTGGCTGGCACAGGCGACACTACGCTACTGTCGCGACAGATGCTTACTAATATATTGCGCGATTCTGGGCTTGTTCTTTCTCCTTCCGATCTGACCGGAGGCAATATTGCTGTCGTCATGGTAACGGCGGAGCTGGGTCCTTTTGCTCATGAAGGCTCGCGAATTGATGTTGATGTTTCTACCATAGGTGATGCCAAAAGCCTCCAGGGCGGCATGCTTTTGCCCACGCCTTTAATGGGGCTTGATGGTCAAGTCTATGCCGTTGCTCAGGGTGGTGTCTCAATAGGTGGCTGGTCTGTCGCAGGCAAGCAAGCTTCTGTTACTAAGAATCATCAGACGGTTGGTCGTATTCCTGGCGGTGCGATAGTCGAGAAGGAAGAGATAGCAGCGTATGTTGAGTCTGTTGCCGGACGTAGATTTATTACATTTAACCTGAGGAACTACGATTTCTCGACCGCGGAGCGAATCAGCCAGGCCATAAATCAGACTTATCCGGGCAGTGCTACGGTGATCGACGCTGGAACTGTCAGAGTTGAAATTCCTGGTGAAGTCACTTTGGCTGAAACGGCCGGCTTTATCGGCGAAGTTACAAAGACCGAAGTTAAGGTCGATGTCCCTGCAGCGGTCATTATTAACGAGCGAACTGGTACGATTGTGGTCGGGGAGAACGTTGGCATATCTGCAGTGGCGATCTCTCAGGGCAGTCTGGTTGTAAAGATTAAGGAAACAGCACAGGTTTCTCAGCCTGTAGCGTCTTTCTCTGATGCCGGTACAACAGAAGTTATTCCTGATACGATAGTTGGTGTTGAAGAGAAGGATGCATATTTGATTCCAGTATCCAAGTCCGTGACTGTTTCGGAGCTAGCCAAGACCCTCAATGCAATAGGTGCGACACCGAGGGATCTCATCGCGATATTCAATGCTTTGAAAACCGCCGGCGCCCTTCAAGCTAAGCTGGTGATTATGTAAGAGTGATTTCGATGGATGGAACTGCAGTGACATTTATACCGTCGGCCATGCCGCCGATGCCGCTCAACGCTCTGAACGAAAGTCTGTCTGCCGATGAAATCGCGAGATTGCAATTCGGCCAGACCAACGCTGTATCAGAAACGAAGAAGCAGCAAGTGGCCAAAGATTTCGAGTCTGTTTTAATTACCAATTTGTTAAATGATGTGGAAAACGCTATCGGCAAATGGGGATTCGATGAGGAAGAAGTTTCCACCCAGATAAAGGGAATATTCAGTCTGTTTTTGGGGCGTGCCCTTGCAGCCGAAGGTGGCTTCGGATTTTGGAAGGACATATATCAATTCTTAGACGGCACCAATCAGACGAATTCAAACTCAGCGTTAGTGGATGTGGTTCTATGAATGCAGTGGCGACTATGGAATATAGAGTAAATGAATTGCTGGATGTTCTCGACAGAGATATCAAGCATATACAGGATTGCTTGTGGCAGTTGGACCAGTTACGCAGTTGTGTTATTAAACGGGACGATGCAGGACTATCCAGAATGCTTGCTGAGATCCAGGCAGAGGCTAATAGTCACGCGGCCAACGAGCAAAAGCGCCACTCTATAAGAAAGTACTTGGCGCATGTTCTTGATTGCAGCGTTGACCAGATCAATTTGTCCAAGATTGAAGCTGTACTGCCGGAGCACAGAAAAGCTCAGATAGCTCAAAGAAAAGCGGAGCTCAGAGTATTGGTCCAGCGACTTAAGAGAGAGCATTTAAGTACTGCATTGCTTTTGTCGGAGTGCGCGAGATTTAATAGCTTGTTGTTGCGAAATATTTTCGGTTTTGAAGATAAAGCTGCGAACACTTACAGTCCCGATGGTTCAACAAAACGGCAAGCTAATACAACTTTCGTAAATTTGCAATATTGATAAGTTGCGAGTGATACTATGCCTTGCACCACATTGGAAGTCTAATTCTTGGTCATGTAGGATTAACAGATGCAGAGTTTAGACATAGGGATAAGCGGCCTTAACGCAGCCCAAGAGGCTATCAGCGTAATCGGTAATAATATATCTAATGCTGCTACCGAAGGCTACCATCGCCAAAGAGTGAATTTGGTTCCTGCTTACTCTTCGCAGGTTGGTTCCGTTCTGCAAGGAGGGGGTGTTGACATAGCTGGCGTTACCAGAATGATCGACGGGCTTTTGGAGCAGGAGATTCTCCGACAACAGTCTTCGTTGGGGGACGTATCGCAAGAACTCGCAACGCTGCAGACTGTTGAGAATGCGTTTGGAGAGCTTTCGGCTGGCAGTAGTCTGAGCGTGGCGCTCGACGGGTTTTTTAGTGCGTTGCAGGATCTGTGCACTCATCCGTCAGAGATTATTTGGCAAAGCCAGGCCATTGTTGTCGGCCAGAGTCTGTCCGGCCAGTTTAGAACGCTGGGCGAATTTCTGTATGAGCTCGAAAACCAGATTCTTTCGGAAGCAGAAGACACCGTCGACAGGATTAATACTCTGGTAACTCAAATTGCCGAACTCAACGCCAACATAGAAAGGACAGAAATAGGTGGAGCGCAAGCAAACAACCTGTGTGACCAAAGGGATCAGCGCATAAAAGATCTCTCCGAACTCGTATCTGTGCAAACACAAAGCCGGGAGTATAGTGTTGTTGATGTCAGTGTTGCTGGGGCACCTGTTGTTGTGGGTGCATCTACGATTGAGTTGGAGGTTAGTATTAAAGACGACAATCAAATTGGAATTTCAGCAGCAGGTGCACACGATTACATTACAGGTGTCCAGGGTGGAAAACTAGGCGGCTTATTATCACTGAGAAATGAGATTGTAGTTGGTATTCACGATGACCTTGATGCTTTGGCGCGCTCAATAATACAACAGATAAATCAGTATCATGTTCGGGGTGTCGGGTCGCAAGGATCGTTTAAAGAACTGACCGGATGGAGGATGACAAGTGAAGATCTGGCTGATTTCAGTCAGGACATAACCGACGGTAAAATATATATCAGGGTCATCAACTCAAGCACCGGAGAAATAACGCGCCATGAGATTGACGTAGATGTTTCAGCGGATTCGCTCTCGACAATAGCAGCTAATATCTCAGCAATCACCGGTTTGAATGCCTCGGTACTCTCATCAAGGCTTAGTATCCAAGCTGAGGCGAACTACGAGTTTGATTTTCTTCCGGCTGTTTTACCTGAGCCTACAGCCACCAATCTGACTGCGGCATTGCCCCCAGCGATAAGTGTGTCGGGAATTTATACAGGAGATGAAAATCAGACTTTCACCTTTACAGCAACAGGAACCGGTTCTATAGGCAATGGTGAATTGCGTCTCGAAGTGAGAAATGGTGATGATGAGGTTGTTACTACCCTTAATATCGGTTCTGGTTATGCAGCCAGTGACAAGCTTGATATAGGTAATGGCATCAAGATATCCCTTACCACGGGTGACCTGAACCCTGGCGACACCTTTGAGGCGGATGCCTTAGTAAGTTCTGATACTTCGGGGGCAATAGCCGCACTTGGCATCAATACCTTCTTTTCCGGTTCTTCTGCCAGAGATATGGCGATTTGTTCCAGCATAGTTGATTCACCAGGTCGGATCGCAACAGCTTTAGGGCCGGACCGGACCGACAATGCCAACGCTTTGCGGCTATTAGGCGTGAAGGATGAGGCAGTAGATAGCTTAAACGCAATGACACCGGCAGAGTTCTATCGTCGGCTGGTCACCGATATCGGCCAGCAAGTCTTTGTCAAACAAATGCGCTCTGATAATATTCGAACAATGGTTCAGGACCTTAGCAGTAGGCAAAGTGAGATGAGCGGCGTCAACATCAATGATGAAGCGGCTCAATTATTGATCTTTGAGCAGATGTTTCAGGCGGTGGCCAAATATCTCAGTATGGTCCAGGATTCGATAGAAACTATGATGGAAATGCTATGAAAGGTAACCGGTAATTGGTAACTGGTAGATGCGTAGATGCGTTAATTTATGGCTTAGCCACTTATTGCTTATCTACTCATTCCCTCATTTATGCATCCACAGATATTGACCATTTAACCAATTACCATATAGAGGGATTTCGATGAGCGGTTCGCTTAGCAATATTTACGACACTGTCAGCTATGCCCTATATCTGAACTCCAAGGCCTTGGCTCGTTTGCAGGAACAAGCCTCTACTGGCTCAAGGATAAATAGAATTTCTGATGACCCGTATGATGCTTGCCGCGTTTTGGGGCTTGAGTCTCATCAGAGATCCCTGGAAACTTACATGAAGACGCTATCGGAGTTGGTCGGCAAGCTGGAGATTTCATCGTCAGTCCTTGGGGATATGACCTCTGCACTTGCTAATATTAAAGCCGATTTAGCTCAAGTTGTTAGTGGAACCTATGGCCAAGAAGGTCGGCTGAGGATCGCGGATGGAATAAATGACACGTTGGAGCAGATGGTTTCGCTGGCTAATACAGAGCACTCTGATCAATATCTATTTGCAGGATCAGATACGACTTCGGCACCCTACGTCGTGGAGCGCAATAGTGGAAAGATTGTACGTGTGACTTATCAAGGCAGCAACGAAAAGCCTAACATAGAAGTGGCACCCGGCCTTCAAGCCTCACCGTTCTACGTCGGCGATGAAATCTTTCGTTCAGATAGCCGCAGCGACACGGTTTTTCTGGGAGATACCGGCGCCAAGGCCGGCACCGGCACATCCAGTGTTTGCGGTGACGTTTGGCTAACGGTTACTCACGACGGCAGCAACTACCAACTGTCCATCGATGATGGAGCCAGCTACGTAACAGTGCCGTCAGGAGGTGACACCAACCAGGCTGTGACGGATTCACGGACCGGACGCGTCCTTTATGTTGACACTACCCAGATTAATAACACCGGAACTGAGCTGGTGCGTGTACCGGGGACATACGATGTATTTGCCGCATTAATAAGCATTCGCGACATGTTAAGAAACGAAAGGGGCCTTTCAGACACTCAATTGAGCGAGGTCCAGGATAGTTGCCTCACTTCGCTCGAAGAGATAAGAAACCTGCTGGTGCAGGCTGGAATCTCTGTTGGGTTGAAAATGGGCTTCCTAAGTGATCTAAAAGGCAATCTCGAAAATATTAGCTATAACGCGGAAGAAGAAGCGACACAACTTCAAGAAGCTGATATCGCGCAAGTAGCCATAGACCTTTCGCGCCGGCAAATTCTATACGAGATGTCGTTATCTGTAGCTGGCAAACTCATGTCACTGTCGCTGCTGGACTTCATAACGTAGAAAATTCGTCCGAAGTCGCAAATGGCAACTTGACTGTTTTTATGGCGCGTATGTCAGGTATTTATGCAGTTAGGTTTTGTTGCGTCCGCAGAATTGATGCAAATGTGGATTTGGCAGGCGGCACGTAATTTGCACTAATTTTTTCGGGATCGTAGCAATTGGCAGCCCCCTTTGAGAAATAAGGAGTAGCGCTTATGATGGCACAGGCAGATTCGAGTCGTTATCAAGAAGCAGTGGGATTAGCTGAAACCAGCAAATATCAGGAAGCACTTGTCCGCATTGAGGAATATCTTCGAGTTTCGCCTAATGATGTAGAGGCCTTGAATGATGCGGGAGCAATTTTACACTGTTTAGGACGGTCCGACGAGGCCATCGAGCATCTGGTCCGCGCAAGAAAGCTACAGCCTGATTCTGCCGAGATAGTTTGGAACCTGGCAGAGGCATACCTTGGTGCTGGTAGAGCAGATCAAATCGGCCAGCTTTATAACGACATGGAACGAATGGGCATACTGAATGCTGATGTGCTCAACAGGACAGCGAACTTATTTTTGAACCAATCAAACAAAGCCGACGCGCTCGAAATGTTATTGCGTTCGCTGAAGCTATCACCAGATCAGCAGGTACTTGAGCCTATGCTCGAGGTGATTCGAAGCAAAAGACCCAAGATCGGCTTTTTCCGCGCAGCTAACGCGGAGAATAGATCACTTACAGATATTTGCGCCTTTGCACAAGAACGCTTCAGTGTACAGCATTTCCAGGGTCAAAGCGTGGACCAGATGTATGAATTTATGAAAACCAGTGACATCTGCTGGTTTGAAGGCTGTAGCGACATTGCCTCTGAGGCCTCGAAATTACCAAAGATCACCAAAAACATTGTCAAGCTACATGGACCTGAGCTACAAGATGGATGGCCGAGGCAGGTTCAATGGGAGAACATTGATATTCTCATCACAATTGGTAATTCCCAGTTCGAAGAGATTTTGTTAGAGCAGGTGCCTGACATTAAGACTCGAACAAGGCTCGTTACGATTCCTAAAGGCGTTGATCTTGAAAAGTTTAAGTTTGTTGGCAGAAAGCGCGGCAAGAATCTCGCCTGCATTGGTCATTTGAATATGCAGAAAAATCCCATGTTTCTGCTGCAGTGTATGCAGAAGCTGCACTACATCGACCCGGAGTACAGGCTGTTCTTCGCAGGAGCTTTTCAGAGCCCGATGCTTCAGCGGTATATAATGCACATAGTACAGGCGCTCGAACTGTCAAATATTGTGCTTTTTGATGGCTGGCAAGAGGATGTAAATTGCTGGCTGCAAGATAAACACTTCGTTGCTTCAGCCGGTATCGGGCAAAGTCAAGAGATGGGATTATTGCAAGGTATGGCTTGTGGCCTGAAGCCGGTCATCCACAATTTTCCAGGCGCTAGTGAAATGTTTCCGCCTGATTTACTGTTCAATATCTCTGAGCAATTTTGTGAGCGAATCCTTGCGGACAGATATGAGCCCGAGAGCTATCGTAGATTCGCCGAAGAAAGGTATCCATTGAGAAATCAGTTAGAAAAAATCAACGGCATCTTCATCCAGCTCGAACGCGAAATAGATACTCGGCAGGCTAAAAGTCCATCTAGTATCGAGTTAGAGAACAGACCAGTTGAAAACGCAACATTACCTAACGAGTTCCATTCTTTAGAGTTTAATAATAATAGAATCTCGTGACTCTCTGTTTTCAAGTAATGTCAGATACGATTGAAATGATCAAAAGCTACAGAACTGATTCCGGATTGGATAAGCTGCGTGAGCAAAGCAGAATAAAGGCCGACCCACTTGTTAGTGTACTAATCCCGACCTTTAATCGACCCCAATATCTCTCTATAGCTCTTGCCAGTGTTTTGCGACAAAGTTACAGAAATCTTGAGATCATCGTCGTCAATGACGGTGGTACTGATGTCAGTGATTTAATCAATTCTTTTGATGACCAAAGGCTGATGTTTATCAATAGAAAGGAAAATCACGGAAAGGCATTTTCTCTGAATGAGGCTCTGGACAGAGCAAACGGCAAGTACGTTGCCTACCTTGATGATGATGACTTGTATTACCCTAATCATATAGAGTTGTTGGTAAACGCTCTGGAAAATGAAACAGACTGCCAGGTTGCATATACCGACTTATATAAGAGTTACTGCAATGTGCTGCCGGATGGCAGCCGACAGATTTTGAGCAAAGTGGTTGAAATCAGCCGGGATTTCGACCGTTTCTTCATGCTATATTACAATCACGTATTACACGTATGCCTAATGCACCGTCGAGACCTGATTGAAAAGACCGGCTATTATAATGAAAAGCTAAACATCCTCATCGACTGGGACATGACGCGTCGTCTCGCCTTTTTCTCGGATTTCCATCACGTACCCAAAGTCACTGGTGAGTTTTACAGTCCTTGTGGTGAATGCGACAGAATATCTGTCCAGAGGCGCAAAGATAAAAGTGAATACCTCCGGAACGTTCTTGCGATACGAACGACACGACCTGCAAAGCCTTGGCCGAAGGTCAAAGACTTGTCTGTAATTTTCGTTGCTGATAAGCTTGATAAGCAAGCTGGCAAAACCATTGGCTACATTTGGCGCTACACGTTCTATCCGTACAAGCTTTATTTGCCACTGCCTCAATCTGATCTTACCAGGCTGAAAACAGATATGCCTAACGTTGTGCTTGTGCCTGTCTCGGCCTCTTCTTCTATTACCGAGCGAATAGATGCAGCTTTACGAAGTGCCGATGGAGACTGCATTGCTATCGTTCCCAGCGGTTTTCCAATAAGCGATATGTGGGTGGAAGAATCTGTATATGTTCTGATCAATAGTTCAGCAGGCCACGTTGCTTTTGAACTCAGAGGCACAACAGATGTCCTCTGGGCAATAGTCATTAGAAAAGAGGACTTGTACAATGCTCGCAGGAGTTTTCCCAGCTTGTCTATAAGGCAATCCTTACAGGCATCTGGTATTGTGCAGAGAAAATTAGGTATTGAGGATACGCCTTTTAAGTTTGACGGTTTGCTTCGAGAAGCGATCTCCTCGCAGAACGATGGAAACTGGAGACAAGCAGGCAGGATGTTCGAATATATCGCGGAGCACCACAAGAATGAGTTGTGGATGAGAAGCTTGGCTGCAAAGGCTGTCTTCGAGGCCGGTGACCATGCCCGCGCCGCACAGCTCATTCACGAAGTGAACCAGCAGCGTCCCACGGTAGAGACACTTTTATTGCAAGCTAAGTTTTGCAGAGAGAATAAGAGCTTTTATCGTGCTATCCAGTTACTCGAAAAGGCACAGCAAATATTGACTAATGAAATAGATTATTCTACAGGTTCCAAAGTCGTCAACTATACCCAGTAGGTGGGCACTTCAGAATGTAAGGAAAGAGTATTGCCATGGATAAAACGCAAACAAACGATGTTGAACAGCACAACCAGACCCAACATTATGAGGTCTTGCAGGAACTCGGTGACTGCTACACTTCTATTGGCAACTATACCCAAGCGCAACGTTGCTATGAAAAGGCTGCGTCTATAGGACCTGATGAGCCAGGTCCTTACATTGGGCTTGGAGTCGCTGCTCTACAGAAGGATCAGCTCGATGATGCTGAAATAGCCTTTAGGGTTGCTTGTCGGCTGGCTCCTGATTGTGCCAAGGCATACACCGGCTTGGCAATGGTTGCTCAACAAAGACAAGATTACCACAATGCCTTTGATCTTTATATGAAATCCCTTGAGCTTGACGGTGACAATATAACGGCGCTCTTAGGCCTTTTTCAGACAAGTTGTAAAATGGGATCGTTCGCCAAAGTCACTTACTATCTGGAAGTCTACCTGAGAGTGCACCAAAGTGACATCTCTGTTATGTTTTCTCTGGCAGCGCTATACATGAGGGATGGTCGACTTGAACAGGCCAAAGGGATGCTCTTAGATTTATTGGCTTTGGATCCGAATAATAAGGATGCTGCTAATTTACTTGAGGAAGTGGAACATAATATAGCGCAGACGAACAAGCAGGAAATCAAGCCGAATGAAAAAGGATAACACTGAAATTGTTTCCTCTAATCAGGCAAATCTCTTGGACGATTTGCAGGCACTGCTTAAAAAGCAAATAGCATCAGCTCACAACGGTTGCATTAGTGATGTTGAATCGATGGGCAGACAAGCTGATGTTCTTGTCCGAAAAATTGCTCAGATGGGTTTTTTGAATCAACCTGATTTTGAGGCTCAGCGTAAGCAACTTCAAAAGCTCTACAACGATTTATGTCTTGCCATTACTGCTCAAAAAGACCAGACAGAACAATCACTGAACCGTATCCGCAGAGGTAGGAAGACCATAGCGACTTATCGTAAAAATATTGCATTATAGGCAATAGGATTTTGATAAGAGTAGGTTTCTATGACAAACTATGACTTAAGCAAGCGCTCTACCGTTAGCGGCGACACCACTTCATCAGCGCCAACGTTCCTTAGCCACAAGAGCCCCATACCTCAGACTGGAGAGATTGTTGTGGACGGTCTTAGATTCGCAAATGTTAGGAGAACCAAGCATAAGAACAACTCGGTGGGGTTTAATGACAAGTACATTATAAAGATTGAACATTACAAGCACCCGCTGAAACTTCGGTCGCTTTTGGAGGAGATTGAGATAATAAGGTATCTGAACTGGAAAGAGTGTGTTTCGTGCCCCATACTAGTTTCCGAAGGGAGGCTGAGAACCGGAGAGCGGTATTTCATACAGGAGAGAATTGACAGCCAGCGGGGATTTAATACAGCCGATATGGTGCTTTCCATACTTGAGCAGAAAAGTCTCGGGGTTTGCCAGGGTGACTTAAAAATAAAGAACTTTATATTCGATGCTGATTCGGTCTGCCACATAATTGACTACGACCAGGCAATATATGATAAGCGATTTGTGCAAATGGGCAATACCGAGTATTTCGAATGGATTGCTCAGTACATTGTAAACAGATGGAGAAAATACGGCGTTACTGATTTTTACAACTCGCATGGATTGAACAGAGACGAGATTTTTAGTCTGTTCAAAAAGGGTGCATTTAATTTGGCTACAGTCACGATATTCAAAGATCAAATCACCACAGATTCTGACATTGGCATCTATCACAACTTGAACACCGATAAGATTTATATAGAAGGTGCCCGCGATTTGAATCCCAGACTTGGCACTTTGGACACTGTTGAATTCAAGAAGGGAGAAATGGTTCTGGATGTTGGGTGTAACATGGGGCTGCTTGGGCATTACCTGCACGATAGAGGATGCGTAGTAACAGGCATTGATATGGACAGAAAGATTATAATTGGTGCCAAGATGGTTGCCAATATTCTTAACAAGAACATCCAATTTAAATGGCTGGATATTGACGAAGCGAGAATAGAACAAGAGTATGACACTATCTGTCTTTTCTCTGTCATTCATCACGTAAAGAACTTTAAGCGGGTAACTGAGAATATAGCGCAAAGGTGCAACAGGATAATACTGGAATGTGGGTTGAAAGAACATGGTAGTAAGCCTACTAAGGGTGGGTGGACAGCTACAAGCGGGTGGGACTTTAATTCTATTGGAGAGCTGGTCCACTATCTTGAGACAGCGTTTAGAGGATTTAGATTCCATGGCTGTCACGGCAGTGTGGACAGGAATAGACAGATAATAACTTTAGCAAAGAAACCCACAGCGACAACCATGCAAGTTCAGAGAGAACCTCCACGTAGCATTCAGGAAGGTGAATTTGCTGAACAGCAATTAAGCAACGAATCAAAATATTTAGTCTCAACTATTGTTTCGACGTACAACTCGGGACGCTTTATTCGTGGATGTCTGGAAGATTTAGAAAACCAAACCATCGCTGACAGACTTGAAATAATCATCGTTAATAGCGGATCAGAAGAAAATGAGGAGACGATCGTTCATGAATTTCAGCAGAAGTATGACAATATAAAATATATCAGAACCGATGAGCGAGAGACAATATACCGGGCGTGGAACCGAGCTATTAAAATCGCATCAGGTAAATATATTACCAATGCTAATACCGATGACCGTCACAGTCCGGAAATGTTTGAAAAACTGGCTACCGCGCTGGATTTGAATGATGATATTGCAGTTGTCTATTCCCAGTTCTATATTACCAGGGTAGAGAATCAAACCTGGCGAAATAAAACAGTTGAAAAAATAGCACAATGGGTGCAGCCATATTCGAGAGAACAATTACTAAAAATGTACTTCCTTGGACCACAGCCTATGTGGCGAAAGTCCCTTCACGACGAATATGGTTATTTCGATGAGACGTTCAAGATATGTGGCGATTATGAATTTTTTCTTCGCGTCTCGCAGACCCATGATTTTTTGTTAATCCCTGAACCGTTAGGTCTTTATCTGCTTTCACCTAATAGTCTGGGGCGTACTGCTGGGACTAGAGAGCAGGAGGACCAGAAGATATGGGAACTTTATAGGAATAATACAGATAGAATAATCCGCGGACCTTTTGTGCCAATTGAAAGCTGCGAAGTTTCCCTAAGTGAGTCAGTTGGTAAGAAGCTCTGCTATAGTGCGAATGGGATTGCCGCAGAGCATACAGCAACAGTGGGCTCTAACAGTTCTGCTTTGGATTACTTTCTCAAAGCCAAAGACGATTTTAACAAGGGTAATTTTATATCTGCCACAAAATATATAAATCAATATAAAGCACTGATGGACTATTCTAAGCTACAAAGGTCATTAAATACGAATACAGTAAGAGAAGATAACAACATAGATATATCAGTAATAATAGTAACAAATAATAGAGCAGAGGAACTTCAAGATTGCCTTAAGTCTCTGTTAGAACAAGAAGCTGATTGCAATTTTGAGGTCATTGTCGTTGATAATGGGTGCGTTAATATCGAAAGTTTCATGCAATGTGTGGATCAATATATCAAGTGCCCCATTAATCTTAACCCATCTGAAGGAAGGAACATAGGCGTACGTTTTGCAAGGGGCAATATCATCGTGTTCTTAGATGACGATGCGGTTGTTAGGTCTGATTACGTATCATCAATAAAGTGTGCATTTAACAAATACGATATTTTTGGTCTGAGAGGCAGGACTTATCCTAAGAGCAGTCCCGTGGCTAATAATCATGTAAACATCTGTGATCTTGGAGATAAGCCATTTCCTTCATACTGTAATCAAGAGGGGAACTCCGCTTGGCTCCGTGATATATATCTTTCGGTGGATGGAATGGATCCATTGCTCTTTGGACACGAGGGAAGCGATCTTACTTACAGGATCATTCAAAAATATAAAAAAACGAATAAGGTTATCTACTGGCCCGCTGCTGTAATATATCACGATTATGGTGTGTCTGAAAAACTAAGAAAGAAAAGGATATTGTATCAGCTAAGTGCAAACTATCTTAAGTATAAACACGGCACCGACATATTCGTTAACTGGATGGAGATTAAAAAATATCCTATAGACTTAAAGAAAAATTACAAGCTGCCAGAGAAAGTCTGCTCAGGCAGAGTTTCTAATCCATCTTCTGTAATATCTACAGAGCGCTTGCATCCAAGAGTTTCGATAGTGATATCTTGCTACAATTGTGCAAAATTTCTGCCGGAATGCCTCGAGAGCATCATAAATCAAACTATGCAAGAGTGGGAGCTGTTATTAATCGACGACGGCAGCACAGACGGCACAAGAAGTATTATCGAAAAATATGCTCAGATGGATGAAAGAATCAGGCCTTTCTACTCACAGGAAAATAAAGGACCTTATTTTAGAAGGAACTTTGGAATTGAACATGCCAACAGCGATTTCATTGTTGTACAAGACGCCGATGACATTATGTGTCCGAGCAAACTCCAAATGCTTTATAATGAAATAACCAAGGATGACCAGATCGGAATTGTGGGTTCGTTTTATTACAAATTTCTTGAGGAATTTGAGGGTTTCGAATACAGCGAAAAGTGTGAACTAGCACTTTCTCATGAAGAAATTATGCGAACTGAGCGCTCAAGATGGGACTTCTGTTGGCATGGTTCAGCTATTATCCGTAAAAGCTTGTTTAACGCGATTGGATTATACGATGAAAATCCGTTTGGCTCAGATTCAGTCTGGCTGGCTAAGACTGCTGAGTATGCGTATTACGATAGCAATGTGAAATTCAAGAACATTCCTGAGTTTTTAACCTTACGGAGGGTACATGCCGACTCACAAACTGGAATACTTCCGACCTTTGACCCTCGCAGCAGAAGAGTCAAATACGTTTCCTATTGGCAAGATAAGATTTATAAGATAAGGGAAAGAATCCAAAATAATTCAGGCGTGGATATTGCGGCCGAGCTTAGAAACTGCCAATGTTCGGATTTCACCACCAAATATGGCCACCTCTTCGATCAATGGGAGAGCGAGCCGCTCGATAAAAAAACTCTGCTTGGATTAGTTAATAGAGCTGTGGTTTTATTTCAAAGCGGTGCGTATGTAACATGTATTAGTGTGCTTAACGGCCTGGAAAGAGTTGACCGTGAGCTTGCAAATAAACTTAAAAACTTTGATTTATTAAAAGCTAAAGCTTACTTTGCCGTTGGCAAAAAACAGCGGTGCCTTAGATACCTTGAAAAAGAAATCCAGAACCACGACAACCCGGCTGCCAGGGAATTTCTGGCTAATCAGTTTCAAAACGAACATGATACTTTTGTGCCCAGCCAAAGCATAGAAGATCATCTGCAGGTAAGTACTGAACCGGCTGGTCAAAGAGGAGAGCACACCGCACAGAGCGAACTTGTTACTCCTGACGATAGCACCACTGTGGAGGCTGGAAGGCTTAAAGACAATCTAAATGACTCTCTTCATACGAAGACAGAACCGCTTGTTTCGATAGTAATCCCAGCCTACAATGCAAGCCGGTATATCCAAAAGGCTGTCGAAAGCGTGTTGGCTCAAACCTACAGGAATTTCGAGATCATTATTGTTGACGATGGTTCCACAGACGCTACCAAAGACAAGGTGCTTAGTTACAACGATTCCAGAATCAACTACCTTTATAAGGACCACTCAGGCCTTGCAAGCGCGTGCAATACAGCCATAAGAAAAATTAAGGGATCGTTCTGGATCAGGCTCAATGCCGAGGACATGATCACGCCGGACTTTATTTCCAGGCATCTGCGTGAGTTCGAGCGGTACCCTGAAGCCGACTTAGTTTACTGTGACGATTGTCTGATTGATGAAGATGGTAACTCGATCCGGATAATTGACAGGCCTGAATACACTAATCGTACAGGTTTGATACGGGACCTTTTTCATCACGGTTTCCCAACCGTTCCGTTCGGAACGTGCATTAGAATCGATGTCTTCGATAAAATCGGCATGTTTGACGAGAGTCTGATTATTGCTGAGAACTACGATATGATGCGAAGATTTGCAAAACATGGTTTAACATCGCATCATTTAAAAGACGCATTATATTTACGCCGAATGACATCAGATATTATTTTGAGAGACAATAGCGCCGAAAAGGCCAATTGTTATTTTGACGTGATAAAGCGATTTACCGATATGTTTAGCTGCGAAGAACTTTTCCCGGACGTTAGTTGGGATGCAATTGCCGCTGAGAAAAGAAAATTGCATGCAAGATGCTTGGCCGCCATTGTTTTTGTTGAACTCGGGCGTGCTTATACACAGTCTAATTCACCTAACTACGCTGGTGTTGCCTTTGATCGGGCCTGTTTTGAGATGCGTGATGCGCTCGAAATGGACCCTGAAAATACACAGATTCACCAGTTGCTGCAGCAATGCGAGTTCGCTCGCACCGAATCCAAGAAGTTGCTGTGTGTGTCCGCTCGTTAACTAAAGGAGAAACAAATACTTAAGTGGACGTGACTTTCAAACGATAATATAGTAACGAGCAGTTCAAATATTACGCCGAATGCAATGGATGAACTGCAATCGTTGGCCATGTTTGAACATTAATTAGTATGTGTAGCAAAGTGTTGTAACTTATAAAAGGTGGGCTAGAATGTCTACTTTACAATTTCCAGGTCTTTTTACCGGCATTGACACGGCTAAGATCATTGAGCAACTAATGGCTGTTGAGCGTCGTACGCTCAATATGTACCAGGGCCGCAAGAGCCTCTGGGAAGAGAGAAAAGATGCCCTCAGCGATCTCGAGAGCAAGCTCGATGCCTTAAGAAGCACAATCAGCGCCCTTTCCGATGCCAACGAGCTACGTGCCTTCACAACCGCTACCAGTGATGAAGATATATTAACAGCCGAAGCGTCCTATAACGCCTTTGAAGGCAACCATACCGTCCAGATCAATCGATTGGCTACTGCCGAGCGATGGGTGCATACAGATGGACTCGAATACGCCGAAGACTATGTCGGTGAAGGAACCTTCATTTATTCTTACAATCACAAAGAGACAGTAATCACCACTACCTCTACCACTACACTCGAAGAGCTGGTGGGGCTGATTAACAATGAAGCGAACAATCCCGGCGTTACAGCCAGTCTGCTGCACTTTAACGATATGTATCATCTGGTCCTGAACGGCAATGACGCCGGCACCGATTTTGAAATCTCGGTAAACGCATCCAACACGGAGGTCTGGCAGGCGGATTCTGAACTTACCGTCGCCAGCGACAACGCTACTTTAAGCACTAAGATTATTGATTTGGACCAATTTGACGATAGTCTGGGTTCACTCGTTGGAGACGAACGTATTCGTATTACCGGCAACAAGCACGATGGCACTGCCGTCGATGTGTATATGGATGTTACCGGCAATACGAAGCTTTTTCATATTATTGCCGAGATTAACGACGCTTTCGGAGATACTGCTACGGCAGTTCTGGAAAACGGCAAGATAGTTTTAACAGATCATGAGTCCGGCACAAGTCAGATGACACTTACACTGGCCTATGATCCGGGCACCGGACAAACGGATATGACTTTACCGACTATTAGTCAATCAACACGGGGTGGCTCTGTCACAGCGGACCTGACTGGTTTTGCAGAAGCAAACTTTAGCGAAACCCAATCAGCTCAGGATAGCGAAATAAGGGTTGACGGCTTCCCAATCCCACAAGCGGGAATTGCCGAGGTGCAAACGCTGGAAGCCACCACAAATCCATCTGGTGGTACCTTTACCTTAACTTATGACGGACAAACGACTGATCCGATCAATCACAATGCTAAAACTTCCGATATTGAAAACGCACTTGAAGCATTGTCAAATGTAAATCCCGGCGATATAACGGTGAGTGGCAAGAAGTTGAGCGAGAATGGTACTACGATATTTACATTCCTCGATACAGTCGGTGATGTTCCTATGATTTCGATTAATTCCGGCAACCTGACTCCCAGTGATCCTTTAAATTACGTATTTGAGGAACAGACAAAGGGCGACAACTATGGCTGGATCAAAAGAAGCTCTAATACTGTAGACGATGTCATTCACGGTGTAACGCTGCATTTGCACGACACCACCGACTCCAACGGCGAGGAAATAACCCTGACCAGAGATATAGAGTCGGTAAAGGAAAAACTGAATTCCATGGTTAAAGCCTATAATAGTGCTATAACCTATATCAAGGAAAAGACCGGCTACAACGATGTCCTTAAGACAGCAGGTATCCTTATGGGCGATTATGTTGTCTCCATGATCCATAATTTGCTGCGCACACCACTAATAGCCCAAACTAGTGGTTTCATCGAGGATGTAGATCCTTTGTTGATGCCCGCTCAAATCGGTCTTGAGCTCGACGAAGACGGCATGTTGAGCTTGGATACCAATGCCTTCGATGAAGCCATTGCCGATAACTATATGGGCGTTTTGGCCGTAATCGGCGCTGATAAAACCGGTAGCTCCAATAGCAACACTATTGAATTCTACGGTGCCAGCAGTAAGTATACAACCGCCGGCGGCTACGACGTTGAAGTAACCATTAGTGGCGGTGCAATCACAAGCGCCAAAATTAAACTCTCAAGCGAGTCCACATATAGAGACGCAACTTACAGCGGCAACATCGTTACTGGTGATAGCTCCTTTGATGACAACGGTGATCCTGTATACCCGGAGAACAGTCTTCAGCTGAGTGTGGACCTGAGCCAGAATGGGACATTCACGGCTACAGTCAGAGTCAAGCAGGGCTTTACCGGTGCAATGGAAGACGTGCTTGACAGAATGCTCAAGGTAACCACCGGCTCAATACAGATCGACCAGGAACACGTCGGCGATACCATAAAGGAATTGCAGGAGCGAATTGAAATTGAAGAGGAGCGCCTCGAAGATAAGGAGGCCAGACTAATCATCCGCTTTGCCCGTCTTGAGAGTACGTTGACCTTACTTCAAAACCAGTTGGCTGCCTTAGGCTTAAGCGCATAACTAACTTAAGTTTTGCTTCTGTGACGTAGCCGATGCAGCATAGCCAGCACCTCAGCTACTGCTACGTACAACATCTCTGGAATGGCGCTGCCGGGCTCAACGGTCGAATATATCGTCCTCGCTAACTCTGGCCTTCTGACAATGGGCACACCGTAGGAGCGTCCGATTTCTATGATTTTCTCAGCCAGATGGTCTGCTCCTTTAGCTACCATTATGGGCGCTTCCATTGTCTTGGCCTCGTAACGTAGCGCCACAGCCACATGCGTTGGATTGACAAGGATGACGCTGGCCTTGGGCACTTCCTGACGCAGCCGTCGCATAGACAATTGAATTTGAATCCGGCGTATCCGCACTTTTAATTCGGGGGAACCTTCCGTGTCTCTGCGTTCTCGTTTGACCTCTTGGCGTGTCATTTTTAGCTCTTGGATGTGCCGCCATTTCTGATAGAATGCATCCAACAATCCAATAGCCAATAGCGCTATCCCGATTCGAACGCACAGCCCGAATATGATCCTCGCGATAACGATGATTATCTGAAGAGACCATGCCCACCGTAGTGTCGCGAGTTTCTCAAGCATGCCCTGCAGGTATAGCCAAGCTACGAATCCAATAAAAAGCAATTTGGCTATCGATGCTCCAAGACGCACCAGCGATTGCATACTAAATAGGCGCTGCAGTACTGATGCTGGATTTATCGAGTTCCACTTGAACTGTATCGTCTTACTTGAGAGATTAAAGCCCCCAACTACAATGTTGGCCATTGCCGTTGCCACACAAAGTGCTGCAAAAATGGGGCTGATCAAAAGCAGCCAATCAATCATTCTACCGTTTGCGAAGTCTACGAATGTTTTGCTGTTGGTAAAAATGGTGTTATTGCCGGAAAGACAATCTGTAGCTTCAATCATAAAGTGTCGAAGCAGGTTAGGCGCCGATAAGGCTACTGTCAGCAAAAGGGTCATAAGGGCCGCCACAGACGCCAGCTCCTGGCTCTTTGGAACACTACCTTGCTCTTTGGCCTTTTGTAGTTTTCTTGGTGTTGGTTGTTCTGTCTTTTCAGCGGCCGGCTGCTCTGGCATGACCTATCCCTGGCATAATTCTACGCGTCAGCGACGTGGCAAAAACTAAGACTAACAACCTGATTCTGTCTGTTGCTATAGCGGAAGCAGCTTACCCATCCACTCGGCAAATTCACTGACAAATCCATTAATAAAGGGTAAGAATATCGCTGCCATAAGTAAACCCAGCCCCACACGCAATGGGAAACTGATGAATAAAATATTCATCTCTGGAACGGCGCGAGCCAAGATCGCCAACACAATCATCAATAACAAAAAAGCTGCCAGCATAGGTGCGGCTAATCTTAGCCCAGCCACGAACATTGTTGAGCCTGCCTCGACTACTCCACCCGCCAGAATTGACACCGTTGGTATTTGACCTGCAGGAAACGCCTCATAGCTTCGTGCGATAATTAGAATCAGTAGATGGTGACCATTGGCACCGAGAAATAATAACACGAATATCATCTCTAATAAGCTGCCAAGTGGTCGTGTCCGCTCACTGCTGAGAGGGTCCATGATCTGCGCCATCGCTAAGCCCATTTGTCTCTCGATTATCCGACCGCTGAATTTGACCGCGGAGAATATAAGCGATGCAATCAATCCCAGTGCCAAGCCGTATGTTGCTTCATTGGCAATTAATAGCACCGCTTCTATAGTGCCGACACCTCTGGCAGTAATAGTTGTAGGCGCTATAACCGAAAAAAATATTGCCAGCAGTACTGCCATCGATACTTTGATCCTGACTGGAATAGTCATCCAGCTAAAGACCGGTACCAGCAAGAAAAAGGCCGAAATTCGCGTCAGAATCATTAGAAAGATAAGCAGTTTTTCGACCATTTTGTCATCCGCTGTTAGTGTCCGACGTTCTGGATATGAGCAAATATCTCATTCGTAAATCGAAGTGCAACCTGAAGCATCCAGCCGCCGAGTAGTAGCATTACCATGCCTACAGCCAGCAGCTTCGGCACCATAGTTAGTGTCATATCGCGTATGGAAGTCACAGCTTGAAGCAGCGTAACGGTAACACCAACGATCATGCACGTTAACAAAATAGGTGCCGCTAATAGCAAAGCCGTCTCAAGTGTGTGTCTACCAAGATAAAGAGCAAAACTGCTATCCATATTATTCTGTCCCTATCAAATTGCTAACCAGCAGAGTTTCTTTAGCTCAGGCGCAACGTTGTCATGGGTATCTTTAATTAAAGCCAAGACTTAGGCTCTTCGCTAATAATCCCCAGCCGTCAACAAGAATGAACAGTATCAACTTAAAGGGCAGCGAAATCATCACCGGCGGCAGCATTATCATCCCTGCGCTGAGCAAGACACTCGCGATTACCATGTCAATTAGCAAAAAAGGTATAAACAAAAGGCAGCCTATCTCAAACGCTGTACGGAACTCACTAATGATAAAAGCCGGTATTACTATATGCAGGCCGATATCCATAGGCTTATTGGGCGTGTTTATCTTGGCCATCTGCACAAAAAGCGCTAAATCCGCTTGTCTGCATTGTCGTAGCATGAACTCCTTAAGGCACAATCCAGCCTTTGCTCCCGCGGTTGCAAAGTCAATCTCATCTGCGAGATAAGGCTGGATTGCCTCCGTGTTGACTTTGGCGTATGTAGGAGCCATCGTATACAGGGTGAGAAAGAGAGCCAGACCAATAATTGCGATAGTTGGTGGTATAGTCTGCGTGGTTAACGCCCGGCGAACAAACGCAAGAACGATGACAATTCGTGTAAACGATGTCATCATAACCAAGAGACTGGGCAAAATCGCCAGACCAGTAAAGATAATCACTAATTTCATCGGCGTTGACCAGTCTTTCCCCGCAGCGTCCTTGCTTGTAGCCTTATCCAGCATAGTAACAAGATCACTAATGCTGGGCACGGCATTCGCATTCACATTGGATGCGGCACTGCTGCTTTGGGCTGGAATGGAGATTTGCCTGAATGCATTATTAGTTTGCCCAAGCGATGGATGTGTCATTGCCAAAATGAGCAATATCACAAAGAAGGTTTTGATAATTCTACAGGACATAAGTCCTCTCAAATCACATTGTTATTTTGCTGTTGTCTTTGTAGATTTGATGCCGCGTCTGTTACATCAGCCAGGGTTGTGATGGTCTCTGCGGTACTGCCGATGAGAAGCCGTTGGTTGCCTACCTCGACAAGATGAACGGCCTTGCGCGAGCCGAGGTGGGCTGTTTCAAGAACGTGGATTTCCCTGCCAGGTAAATTAGTTATTCTCGGCAGAAATCTCTTGGACAGGTAAAAAGCAGCTCCACCAAGCGCGATTACTAAAATGACGGAAATCGTCATTTTGAAGAACAGTTCTTGATTGCTAAGGTTTTCTGTGAATTGCTCCGAGAAACTGTTCTTGTCCGCCGGGGCTACGCCTGTATCGAGTTTGGGGCTTTGTTGGTTTGTTAGCTGAGCGGCGGAATGAGCCCGGTCAATTAGTACAACAGCTCCGCCCAGGGCCAATAGTGCTGCGAACGCAATAGTCCTGCGTCTATATCTGGTCACGCTGCCCGAGTCAGATCGCACAAACATATATTTCAATTTCCTCTATGGCATTTATTGCGGAAGTTACGACATTCGAATATCGGACTGCCGCAAATTGCTGCATCCACTGGTCGTTGTGCAAATGATGTGCCTGAAAGTGAAAATATACCTTTATACGCTATTAATGCTGGTTTTTCGTCTGGATTTTGTTGCATGACGGAGCAGACTGTCGAAAAACTTGACGGTTGCGCAGCTCAAATGTTGTTCTTGAGAACGGCAATCAAGATTTGAGATTGTTTTGGAACAGGGCTATCTTGACCGGCCCATTGCCCTCCCGGTCCGGCCCCCCACCACAGAACGGACCATTCATGTCTGTTGCCGAGCACATCGTACTGACCCTGACGAGCTGAGTCGAATGACAATATCTGCTGCAGGAGGTCAGCTACCACGCGTGCTCGCTCAGCGGACAGTAGCCACTGTTTTTTTTCTGTCGCTTCATCACCAGCCAAGCCGAGTACGTACAGAGTACCAGGCTCGGAGTCATGGCTTTGTTGCAGGTCCAGGCAGAAATCAGCCAAAAATCGCTTTGCCGATTCATTCAAAGTTGCTTGGCCAGAGGCAAACTGAATGTCGGTTACCGCAAAGTTTGTGCTCGCCGCCACGATTTGCGATGGCATTGTCGCCATTGATTGCCTTATCCGCTCGAAAGCTCGACGAAGTTTCTCTCTTTGTTCATCTATACCTCTGGTCTCTGATATATTGTTAGGATCGCTTGTTGAGTATTTGATTTTCATTTCACCCATATCTGTTCGCATTCTTTTGCCAAGTAACGGCCCAAGTCCGCAGTATTTTACAGACTGCCAGAATGAGTCGCGACCTTTGTTAAAAAGCTCGGGGTCCTGAACCTCAGCAAGGCTCAGCAGCATCACAAAGAATGTCAGCAGCAATGTCACCATATCAGAGAATGTGACTATATATGCTGGTACCTTAGATGACCCCTCGTCTTGTGCGCGGGAGCTGGTTTTCAACGGTAAATGCTCCGTTCTAATATCACGATTTCGAGTCTGCGACTGTCTTTTCGATTCGTGGCATACCCTATGTTGTCCAATCCGTTTTTTTCTGGGATTGTACTTCTTGTAGAGATGCCGAACCGCTTTTTGTCGAGCCCATGTTTATTCGTTAAGTATTCTGTTATGGCCCATGTACGTTTCAGCCCAACATCTTGGTTGCCCGTGCTGTCATGCTCGTTCTCACTTATTACGATCCTATTAGGGATCGCCTTGAGCAACTCAGCAATATCCGACAAAGTCCTCCGCCCTTCAGCCGAGATTAGGATTCCCTTACCCCAGAAAATTCTACTTGACGGGGTCACGAAAACCTTTTTATTCTGAAATTCTAAAAACTCCGTCTCCTCTTTCGGATTAGCTTCGATATTCCCCTCCAAAGTTGGTTTCTCACTGCCCTTGTCAATTTCTTTGTTATACTTTATCTGTTTAACTTCGGTAAAAGCCTCCCTGTCCTTAGTGAGCGACATGCCCACTGAGGGCAACGCCTCAGCCAACGATGTCTCCATCTTACGGAAAACCTTGTCGTCAAATGAGGAGAAGGTCAAAAGCAGAACGAAGAACGTCAGAAGCAACGTCATACAATCGCTGAAAGTCACCATCCATTCAGGTGCGCCGGCAGAATCCTCATCCGCTTGTACCTTTTTACTTGTGCCAGCCATTAGACAGTTGCTTTCACTTCTTGGCGTCTATTTTGTGAGACGAACGCTTGTATCCTTTCCCTGACGATGGTTGGATTGTCACCTTGCGCAATGGCGCAGAGGCCCTCCGCAATCATTTCCATTGCTGTTGTCTCTTCTTTTGAGTAAATACCCAGCTTCCCTGCCAGCGGCAGAAAAATTAGATTGGCCGTCAGGGCCCCGTAGAATGTTGTAAGCAGCGCTACTGCCATTCCCCGACCGATTGATTCAGGAGACTCCAGCGTCCTTAGCATCTGGATCAAGCCAATAAGTGTACCTATCATCCCAAATGCCGGCGCTGCCGCGCCCATGAACTCCAGTATCTTCTTGCCTTTGTAATGGCGTTCTTGGAGGTGTTGAATCTCCGGCTCTAAAAGATCTCGAATAGATTCAGAATCCTGTCCATCCACGAGCATCTGCAAACCTTTGACGAAGAACGGGTCACTGAGGTTGGCGATTTCTGGTTCTAAGGCCAAGGCACCGTCGCGCCTGTTGATGGCGGCGAAGTTGACCATTTTCTGGATCAGCTCCTTCTGTGATGGTATTTTGGTGACAATTGTCTTTTTGATTACCGAGAATATCCCCAAAAATTGTGGCAGCGAGAAATGTATAAGGGTCGCGCATAACATTCCTCCTATAGTTATGGCCATTGACGGCAAGTGAATGAATATTTGCCAGCCGCTACTGCTTACTACGGCACTTGTGATGACCATAAAGCCCAGCAGTATTCCAATTATTGTCGCAATATCCATATTGTTACTCTCTCTCGACCACTTGTTTCAATCTCTGGCATAGAACCGCTGCAAGCTTGGGCTCAGTTGAAACTAATTCTGCTAATAGTTTGGCCTTGGTTCTCTCAGTCATATAGTGCAGTATTTTCACTGCGTCATCCATACTGTTTTGCATACCTCCACCAACCTTTGATACTTGAGACGTGCACATATTGGTCAATATCTGGCTTGCACTTGAAGCGTCCATCTTGTCATAGGTAGCTGCGATGGACAGCAGGTTGGTCTTTTCAGCCTTGCCTATTTCAACCCTGCTCTTCTGTAGCCTGTCGCGCTCGTTCTTAAGACTGACGACAGCCGATGAAAGTTCTACTCGCAGATTGTCCAAATCTTCTATATCTTTTCGCAGTGTCTCCTGAGTGATTTGAAGTCTTTGCTCTCGCTTCTCGAGGCTTTGTAGCTTCTGGTCATACTCTTGCATCTTCTCGCGAACGTCAAAGATAAGCTCCTTTAAGTGTCGTTCCGCCAGGGTTTTCTCTGTCGTCTGCTCCTCCATCCCAGTAGTGCCGAGCGAGTCAGCTTGTTGATAAGGCACTTTCAGCTCTGCTCGGCTGCTTGCCGTTGTTGACTGTGCTGACTGACTCGGAGGTGCTGGGGCAGTGCTCTTGGTCAGCCGTGCCAGGACAAACGCACCCGAAAAACTCAACAAACCTGCCCCTGCCATTATTATTATCAGCTTTTTATTCACCAGTTTTCTCCTAACTGTGTTCTGCCATGTTAAAGTGGACTTTTACTTTGCCATCTATCACTACCTGGCTCCTGTCTTTCGGGCATAGGTGACAGTGGCTCCTTCGTCCAAATCTTTTTGTTCAAGCTTTTCTTGTTCCTTTATGAATTCTCTTTTTGCCGTCGCTTGTAGTTTCTCGAGCCCTTCTTTGAATTGTCTTATCTTTAGAACTTCAGCGATCTTTTGCTTTTGTTTCGATTCCAGTACGCTCAGTTCATTCTTAAGCCTCTTAATTTGATCATCGTTCGTCGTCGAGTGCCTCAGGAGAAATTCTTGTTCGCTTAACCGCTCGTCGGCTCTCCTTTCGGCTATGTTCCTTATAATCTCTCTCAATATTTGCTGTTGTCTGAGCAGTTTACCTCGTGTCTGAGCAAGCCTTTCTGTTAGCTGGAACAGTTCTGTTCGTTTTGCCTGTTCTTCTTTTTTCTTGATGTCGAGAACACGTTGCAGACGCCATACGAATTTTTTCATTTAAAGGCTAAGCCTTTAATTCTTGTTACTCGTTAATTCTTAATACTTAGCATCTGGTCCCAGGCCTGCGTAATAGCAGTCAACTGCTCTACGGTTTCCCGAAAGCTGGTTCTTTGGCGTACCGGCTGGATGAGAAAGGCGTTTATTCTATCGATCAATGTAATCGCTCCATCGATGTGTTGATTACTGCCGGGAGAAAATGCGCCTATGTTTATCAGGTCCTCAGCATCGGTATATATGGCGTATATTTCTTTTAGCTTCTGAGCGGCAGTTCTGTGTTCTTTGCTGACCACTGCAGGCATTAGTCGGCTGACACTTAGCAGAATGTCTACAGCCGGATAGTGTCCTCTGTCGGCCAGTTTCCGCGACAGTACTATATGCCCGTCAAGCAAGCTCCGGGCACTGTCTGCTACAGGATCAGCAAGGTCGTCGTTTTCAACCAGCACTGTCAGGATACCCGTGATGCTGCCGTTTTCGGCACAGCCGAGCCTCTCTATCAGACGCGGCATCAGAGAAAAAACACTTGGGCAGTATCCTTTTGTTGCAGGTGGTTCACCCGCTGCAAGACCTATCTCCCGCTGTGCTTGAGCGAAGCGTGTGAGTGAGTCCATCATGAACAGAACGTTCTTGGCTTTGTCCCTGAAGTATTCGGCGATTGTCACTGCCACAAACGCTGCTTTTACTCGCTGAATTGGTGGCGCGTCAGACGCAGCGACCACGACTACACTGCGGGCCAAACCGTCGGCGCCGAGGTTTTCTTCGAGAAATTCTCGGACCTCCCGGCCACGCTCGCCAATCAAAGCCACAACGTTGACAGCAGCTTCGCTTGAATTCGCAATGTCTCCAAGTAGCACGCTTTTGCCCACGCCGCTACCTGAAAAGATACCGACTCGCTGGCCCTTGCCGCAGGTCAGCACACTATCAATCGACCGAATGCCCAGAGCCAATGGCTCTGTAATTCTTTCCCTGCTCAATGGTGGTGGGCTGCTTATGTCTAATGGCCGCTGTTCTGTCCCTGGTAAAGGCCCTTTATTGTCTATTGGCTCTCCCAGTCCGTTCAGCACTCTGCCCAGAACAGCCTCGCTCAGGCCGATATGGCGCACAGTAGTCCGGGCTGTTATCGTATCACCTGGTGATATGCCTTCGATATGTTCCAGCGGCAGCAGAATGAGATGGTCGTTGCGGAAACCCACCACCTCAGCCAGCACACGCCTGCCATCCCGAATATGGATTCCGCAGAGCTCACCTAAGCCCACAACTGGCCCAGCCGATTCAACCGTCATACCGGACACACGCACCACATAACCCTGGCAGTCCAGCAGATTCACGTTCTCCAAGGCTGAACGGAACTGCTCAAAATCGATCGAAGAGCTATTTGTATCGCTCGACGCCGTACTCATTATTTCACTTTCGTAAGTGCCTCAATAATTCGTTCCATGTGCTCATCGATGAGCGATTTAACTATGCCTTTCGGCGTCTCGACCAGGCATTCTGCTCGCCCGATACCTGGATCGGCAACAAACTTAATCTTTGCGAAGCCGCTGCTCGGGTCATCCTCTTGCAGCTTCTGGCATTGAACCAGGTCATCAGGATTTAGATGCACCACTATATCTTGGTGTACGGGGGCATTCTTCAGGACCTCTTTAACGATAGCTTCGATTTTGTAGTCGCCTTTTTCTATTTTCTGCATCAATACTTTGTTGGCTATCTCCACTGAAAGTCTGGCTATCTCATCCTTATGCCTAGCCAATACGTCGGTGTAGAGCTGATTGAGTTTGTCGGCGATTACGCGGAGTGTTTGATGGGCCCTTGCTAACCCAGCCTTTTGTTCTTCCAGTTCGGCGACAGCCCTGGCTTGTTGAGTATCAATGGTTGAGCTAAGCCCTTCATCACTGGGCATGCCACCATCAGTATATGTCACGCCATTCGGACGGATGTTACTGGGGCATTCACCACTGTAATCGTTAAGGATCGTTACCGACGTTACTGGTTTGTCCAGGTGTATTTCTACGGTACCGGACATCTTATCATTCTTCTACAAAACTGAGTTCACCTTTGCTGTTCATTTCGCGCAGAGTGCCAACGATTTTCTCCCTGGCTTCTTTAATCTCCTCCTTTTTTGGAGCTGACATGAGGGACGCTTCTTCATCCACAAGAGCCGCGGCTCTCTCGGAAATGTTGGCCCTTATCTTTTGGGTGATATTGTCTGGAGCATCTCGTAGGGCAAGCGCCAGTTGCCGTTCGTCGATGCCTCGCAGCGCCTCTTGTAGCGGCCTGTCAGCTACCTGTGGGATATCGTCCCAGACTATCATTAAGTTGTTTACTTTTGTGCTGGCTTCGCTGTCTTTTTTCTGGATAGCATCGAGTATGCCGTCTCGAAGCTCTTTTTCCAGGTTTCGCAAGATCACCGCGACTTTACGCAAGGATTCGTCGGGACGCGCTTGCACAGCACCGTTTTTGCTCGAAGCTGCAAGTGCTTCAAGGCGCTTATTGACTGTCTCCGCTATGCGTCCCTTTGCTTCGGTTGTCACATTTTCGACACTTGTCATCCTGCTGATTGCGCTTAGTCTCATGCCCTCTCCCAACAAGCCGATGATCTCTGAACTTTTTCTGGCTGGCATTTCTGATAAAACCACAGCAACAGCCTGAGGGTGCTCATTTTCCAGCACTGATGCCAGTGTCTTTAGGTCGGTTGAACGGATATTTATGAAAGGGTCACGCTTGTATAGTAAATCCTGGATTTGTGTCTGGATCTGCGTTGCCTTTTCGTCACCGACCGTACTCTTGAGCATTTCATTTAGAAAACCTTTGAAGTGAAATGTTGGTTGACTCTGCAGTGAACTGTAGAATTGCCTTGCGATTTCGGCGCCCTGTTTGCTGTTGTTGTAGCCCGCGGCGTCGAGATAGCTCAGTTCGACCGCCAGATCTTGAACTGTTTCTGGTTTGATACCTTTGAGTAGTTCGGAAGCGGTCCCAACATCGAGGTTCATTAGTAGCATCGCAGCTTTTTGTTTCCCTGTCAGCACCATGTTGGCACCTACTGCTTTTCTTCGATCCAACTGGTAAACAATTGCCTGACTTGCTCCGGATTGCTTCGCAGTGCACCGGCTATTTGTCTGCGCAGCGCTAATTGTTCTGAAGCACTCTCACCGGCTGGAAGAAGACCGGTTGGCCCCTCAACCAACGGCAATTGCCCAGATCCTGTCGCTGATGCAGCTTTTTTTCTTGCGCTGTTAAATATTCGGAAGACAAGCAACGCGCAAATAGCCATAATACCCAGGCTCGCATTGCGTGCGATTGCAATGTAGCGTGCCCAATTGGAAGGCTCTTCTTGCAACAATGGTTCAGCTTGGCGATGGAACTTAACCTGGACCACTTTCAACTCATCTGTCTGTTTAAGTCCCAGCGCATTTCTAATAATATCCTCCACGTCAGAAAGCTGCATTATTGGTGCCGCTTGGCTGGCGGCGTCCGCCTCATTTGCATCTGCCGGCGATAGGTCAACAAAGGCCGCAACGGACAAGGATTTAATCTCGCCAGGCAGAATGACCTGCTGTTTTACTGTTTTGCCAACTTCGTATTCGGTTATGACTGTTTCGTCCTTCTTTGTTGACCCGGGAGTTATTGCTCCAGCTTCTCCTGACGCGCGAGCCTGTTCGGTCTCTGAGTTTGTTGTGATTTCCTCCTTTGTGGGCACCTTTGCGCTTGGCTCGTATGTTTCCGTAACGGTATTGACGCTGTTCATATCGATAACTGCGCTAACCCTCACCGTTGCCCGGCCTGTTCCTAGAACCGCTGTGAGCATATCTTCAGCCTTTTTCGCCAGACTTGCTTCCACTCTTTCCCTGTAATCGTGCACAGTGCCAGCCCCGCTAATCATTGTCTGGTCTGAGCTGCTGGAAAGAAGGTGTCCTTGGCTGTCTATCACCGTTACATTTTCGGATTTGAGTCCCTTGACACTCCCTGAGACTAAATTTGTGATTGCGGCTATATTAACCGCGCTTAACTTATAGCCGGGTCTGAGTCGGAGAACCACCGATGCGGTGGTCTCTTCACCTGTTGATGCAAATAGCTTTTGCTCATTGCTTACTATGTGCACGCGTGCGTGGGCTACTCCGTCTATCATCTGGATGCTCTTGGCGAGCTCGTCTTGCAGTGCGCGTTTGAGGTTGACGTTCTGAACGAACGGGCTGACGCCAATCTTCTCGTCATCGAAGATCCTGTAGCCGCTTTGCTCGCCGGTGGGAAGCCCCTCCTTTGCCATATCCAGGCGAAGCTGATAGACATTTTGCTTTGGAACATAAATTGTTGTGCCCCCATCTCGCAGTTCGTAAGGAACGTCTTTGTCGCTGATCTTCTCTGTGATCTTGGACGCTTCCGAGGGAGCTAATCCTTGGTACAGCATTCTCATGTCAGGTTTACGCGCCCAATGAACGAGTAGCCCCCCGATAACCAGCAGTGTCAATCCTACCGTAATCAGAAGGGCCCGCTGGATTAAGCTTATCTTCTGCCAGATTAATGTTAGCTTTCGTAAAAGATTCATTGAATCCTTTGTCTGTTAGCAGTCACTGCTTGCCAAATGCGTAGGCCGTCGTCTATCGCCTGCACTCGCGTAACCGCAGGTGCGAGTGATTATGGACCGAAGATTCACAGGGGCATATTTATTGTTTGCTTATAGGCCTCGATCAACTTATTTCTGACGCCCACGAGAACTTTGAAGCTTACATCGGCCTTTGCCACAGCCGAGACCACCGCGGTGATGTCCGTGTTTTTGCCTGTCAGTAGCTCCTTTATGGAGATATCTGAGGACTGTTGGATGTCGTCAACCTTGGACACATATTTGCCGACCGTCTTTACAGCGTCAGAAAAATTCGATTGTGTAGCTGTACCATTGTCAGCCTTGGGTGTTGGCACGCCCACATTGGGCAAAACCGAATTCACGTTGGCGTTTAGGTCAATCATAGTCTCATCCTTCACTTATCGCAGTAACTCCAGCGCGGTTTCGACCATCTGTTGGTAACGCTTCAGAACCGCTGCGTTGGCTTGATATGTGCGGGTTGCAATACTCAGATTCATCATTTCGATTGGCAGATTCACGTTTGGCATGACTACGTATCCATGCTCATCCGCCCTTGGATCCCCTGGATCGAAAAGCTTCTGGAAATCGCTCGTGTCCTCCATGATTTCGTCCAGCATCACACCGCTGATACCTTCGTCCTGCGTTTTCAACATAGCCTCAAGCCGTCGATATGGTTGCCCATTGCCGGCGTCAGTCGTACGGGCATTAGCGACATTTGACGAAATCACCTCCATGTGTCTGCCCTGTGCCCGCATTCCCGAGATAGCTATATCTATGGGGCCAAACGTTTTGTCGACTTCCATTTGCCGTATTCCCTTACTGCAGCTTTGAAGCTAACTGCGAATATCCTCTAAAATCTAATAATCCTTGTCTTTGTCAGCTTACGTCTATCGCTAATTCGATTTGCCTGAGCTTCCTGCTTAAAAGCCTAATGTATGTCTTATGTCGCAGACTGTTCTTGACCATTTCACCGACCTCGGCTTCCAAGCTAACGTCATTACCATTTGACTTCACAGGGCTTTGCATAGGTTGATGAAGTTCAGGCTCAATTTCGTTAAGATCGACTTTGCCAACTGAGTTAAGAGCCTTAGCCAGCAACTGCTCGAACTTAACATCGACCCTGCGGTATCCGGGCGTCTCAAGGTTGGCAATGTTGTTAGCAATCGCCTTTTGCCGAAGGCTTTCAGCCTGTATTCCTGCATCGAGAAGGTCAACGATGTTGTTTGTCTTGGGCATATTCTTCCCGGCTTTCCAAACATAATTTCTCTGCGATTAAATATTAGCAACACTCGTGCCAGATGTCCCAGAATTGCCATTTTCACTGCGTGAATGTCCTGCAGGCTCAAAAACAAGCCTATAAATTAGTCTTCGTCATCCAGTGTAGTCGCGGCAGTGTCAGGTTTCTATACAACCACGTGCGATAGCTTGCGCACTTATGCTCCCCCAAACGCTGCCTTACAACACCTTCATGCCTTAGTCGTCACGTACAATAAACCACTATGAGCTGGAAGTTTTTGCCTGCATAAGGAACTATTGTCCGTATTGCAAAGGTCGGGCATAATCTTTGCAACGATTGCGGAGTTTTTTGTAATATATAACCGTTGTTCAAATAAGTACTTATAAATCACTATGCAATCTTCTTTTAATATGGCATGTCTGTTGCTTATTTCTGATATGTTAGGGTGAGGTTTGCGCTATGAATATGAACTTAATAACTGCAATCGATGCTATAGTAGCAGGCACTGCTTCGACAGGGCTCGTGCAATCGAATAATGGATTGAATAAGTCTAAACCTGCGCTGGGCAGTACGGAAAATAGCGAGAATCTACCCGGTACAGCGGTTGATGAAACGTCTGATAAAATCAATAACAACGACTGCGCAGAGTTGAATGCCCAGACTTTTATCACTTTCCCCCAGACCCTTAACGAGGCAAAAGCTAAAGGACTCTTACAATCAAACAATGAGCCGAATAAGTCTGAGACTGTACCGGGCGGTACGAAGGATAACGCAAATCTGCTCAGTACAGCGGTTGATAAAACGTCTGATAAAATCAATAACAACGATTGCGCAGAGTTGAACGTCCAGACTTTTATCACTTTCCCTCAGACCCTTAACGAGGCAAAGGCCAAAGGGCTTGTACAATCGAACAATGAGCCGAGTAAGTCTGAGCCTGCACCGGACAGTACGAAGGATAACGCGAATCTGCCCAGTACAACGGTTGATGAAAAGTCTTATAAAATCAATGACAACGGTTGCGCAGAGCTGAATGCGCAAACTCTTATCACATTCCCTCAGACCCTTAACGAGGCAGAAGCCGAATTATGTATTTGTTCAGATGACACGGTGAGTTCGGCGCAGGAACAGCTTGTCCTCGGTGTAGAAGCCGAAACACTACAACAGAATCTGCTGGATATCGTGGCTCACAAACAGGGACCAATATCTTTACCACCTGCTCTATTGGCTTCTCTTGGAACTCGCACAAATCAGGATACTGAAGCAAATGAAAAGATATTCCTTACGGACGAAAACGGTCAAATCGCGTCTGAGTATCTTCGATCGGTCTCTAGCGAAAAGCTTGACCGACCCGAAGTCTTATTGACCAAACAGTACGAACAGCTATTTATAGAAGGCGAACCGTTAATTGACAAGCAATTGACAGCTAAGCTACTTAAAGCTGGGGTCAGGGATCGGGGATCAGAGGAGGCTTCACCTAGTCCGCTGATCCCTGAACCCCGGCTGCTGATTTCTGAAGCCAGGCCGCTGACAAGTGAAGAGAATCTGCAAGAGGCACCTCCTGCCAACCAGGACCTCATTATCAAGACCAAAGATAGCCAAGCGTTAAGCGAGAGCTTAGACAGCAGATCAGTCCTGCCTGATAGCCAGGTAAATGCGGATGGGAAAAAAGGCTCAGGCATAGCTTCCGTTTTGGATTCTGCCGTACAGTTGGA
>CAYSPM010000001.1:70540-76240 GCA_964432925.1 uncultured Pirellulales bacterium
ATGGGAAAAAAGGCTCAGGCATAGCTTCCGTTTTGGATTCTGCCGTACAGTTGGAGGCACCGAAGAGCGACACTTTGCACGGAGGACAAGAAGCCCCCAAGAGCCGATCGCAATTGTTAATCACATCTAAGACCTCAAGCGAAACTAACGCTGCATCTGATACCGACAAGTCTGCCGTAGCCGAAGTGATATCGAAGCGTGGCGAAAGCGCCTCCCAACAAACATCTGATGATCTGCCTGAAAAATCCTTTCTGCGAACTCTTAGCTCAGCCCAACTTAGTATCTCTACAGAAAAGGTCAAGGATCAGAATGGTTTTGTCAGGAGCAGCTCAAATGTAACTTTGGAGCCGACACCTCTTTCTGGGGATCCTCAGTTAAAAGTGTCTCAGGCCTCATTTAGTCAACCTCAGCCCAATCTAGCACATAACAGTACTCTGTCCCAGGAAGAGATTAAGAGCGTAACTGAGCAAATCTTGGAGTCTATTCACGCTTCCGTTCGTCCGGTTAACACTCAGATTACAATCCGCCTCAATCCACCGGAACTTGGCAGCGTATGCGTAAGATTTGAGCAACAGCAGGACGAGATAACAGGCTTGCTGCAGGTCAGCAAGGCAGAAACCAGGTGTGAGATAGAGCAAGTGCTTCCCCAGATAATACGATCCTTAGCAGATTCCGGCATTCAAATAAGGCAACTTGATGTACAACTTGAAGATTCGCCACAGAGGCAAGCTGATCAGGAACAATTATTCCAGGATGGTTCCAATCAGCACAGCTTCACGCGAGAGGGCGGTTCTAACAGGGAAGCACCTGCTGAGTGGTTCTTGAGCCATGATACTCAACAAGACAGTTCCCAGCCACAACTGGGGATAGACCACAGTCGGATTGACATGCTTGCATGAGCAGACCGCAATTTTACTGATTCCTTGCCCACGGATGTATGGAAATGAAGCAAATTAGCCTTTGTGTGCATCTTTTATAAGATTTATAGGACACTGACGAGCTTGTTATACCGCTTCTGCCGGGCGGTCTCGATCGATTGCAGAAATGCGGTTTTAAATCTGTTCAGAGAGAACCGATGCATGACTGTCTTTCTTGCCTGTCGACCCATAAGTACTGCCAAGTTTCTATCCTCGAGAAGCATCCTGGCGTATTTACGCAGAACTTTCGGCTTATCGCTCAGAAAACCGCTCACGCCGTGTTTGATTGGTGACGTAGGGTGATGATTACCGATAATGGGTAGTCCTGCAGCAATAGCTTCGGCCATGGCCATATTAAGGCCTGCTTCAAATCGTGGATCAGCGGTATGAATGTAAAAACGATGTGACTGTAATATACTTTTCAGGTCGTCCCAATTCTTGGCTGCTTCGACGCCTAACATATTCGGATTGTGTCCAACAAGTCGTACTGGAAGTCCACTGAATGCCTTTTCGTACAGGTCCTATAACAGTATTTTCCTACGACTATCTATGAAATTACAGATTCGAAGGCCGGCTGCTTCTTCGCCGGAGTATTGTAGATAGTCGTCGATGTTTATCCCGAAGTACACTATATCCTCCGTCAAGCCCCAAGATTCGCCTTTGAACATGGATGTAGCTACAGCATGACCACCTATGAGTTTCAAGTATCGGTGTAGCATCTCTTTTAGCTTCTGTGGATCGATATTGCATTGCTCTTCCTGCAGGCGTCCTTCGAGGTTCGAGTGCAGCACAATAAGCCTGGGCTCCGGCCGTGATTTAATGTCGAGCAAATCTGTTATATTGTGAGTGATGATGCAGTAGTAATCTGTACTCGAGCGCAGCGCTTCATCGAGGGTAATGAGCCTGGAATTCGCCGGTAGAGGTCGCATCTGTTCGTCCCACCCCAGTATGTATCTGCCCTTAAGCCCTATTATTATGTCAAGTTTGTATCCCAGTACGCCAAGCTGATATACCCATAGCTCGTGACAGTCGAACGCAAGCAAAATTCTCTGGCCGTTTTGTTGTCTTTGTTTGCCGATCTGTAGTTGCATAGTTGCTTTTCAGCAATATTCCATAGTTTCTGTATCTGACGCCCGACCAAGGGTATCAACGGACCTCTATTCTGACAGGCTCGGTCGATTCCTTATACGCGGGATTCATTGCGTGCACTTCGCGCGCCAATGTAAAAATAATCGGCTGTGCGTTCGCTAAGGCATGAATAATAAAAGTGTCGTGGGCATATAAGGGGACATCAGCCATTGGCGCGCCGACCAACGATTTGTCCAATACTCTAAAAGTTACATGTTTTCGGAGATAAATGCTGGTGGCTCTCTAAACTCCTGTAAATTCTTGGGTGTTTTTAATTATGTAAATGCGATATCAGTGTCCCTAAGTCTCATATTACAGGTCCGTTGGTTTAGCCATTATTTTCTATAAAGAAATCCCTTAAGTCCAATTTGTTTTGGTCGATAAAGACCTCTGAAACGCAATGAAACTACGTGTTCGTTTTCAAGTTAAAAGTTTCTTAAGCAAGAGGTCACTAAATTGGGGTATTTTTTAAGGAGCCAAGCGTATGTTAGCAATAAAGAATAACATTATGGCAGCAACTGCCGCTCGGTATTTGGGGCAAAGCTACGATGCCTTGGCCAAGTCGGTCGGAAGGCTGTCCTCGGGCTTGCGCATCAACAGTGCCAAGGACGACGCAGCAGGAATGGCTGTAAGAGAGTTGATGAGGGCTGATATCGCTGTCCTGCAGCAAGGCGCACGTAACGCGCAGGATGGTATCAGCCTACTGCAGACTATGGAAGGTGCTCTGCAGACAATCGACAACGCCCTGGTTCGAATGAAGCAGTTGGCTGAGCAGGCTGCTACAGGGTCGTACTCCTCCGCTCAGCGGAGCATTATGGATAGTGAGTTCGACGAAATGGCTGAAGAAATCAATCGTATCGCAACCTCGACAGATTTCAATGGCATCGGGATGCTCAACAACACTAGTGCTGTCTCGATACATTTCGGTGACTCAAGTGACTTTATTCAAATCACCGGAAGCGATATGACCAAGTCCGGTCTGGGAATTGGCTCGCTGAATATCGACGACGCAGCAGACGCAAAGACCGCATTGGGAACTCTGGACAGTGCAATCAGCTCAAAGGACAGCGCTCGTGCGAAGTTCGGATACAAGATGAACCGGCTGGAAAGCACCGGAGAGGTTCTTGCAATTCAGGCAGAGAATCTTATGGCAGCCGAGTCCCGTATTTCGGACGTCGATGTGGCCACCGAAATGGCAGAGTTGACAAGAAACCAGGTGTTGGCACAAGCTGGTACGGCTATGCTGGCTCAGGCTAACTCGATACCTCAAATGGCACTGACGCTGCTGAGGTAGAATACTTAGAGGCCTGAGGTTGAATAAGCCTAAGGCTTATGAATCGTAATCGGGAGATGACCGACGCACGAGGACCGCCGGTCATCTCCCTGCAGGTCAAAATTCACTCGTGTGGCGTAACAGACCAGGTCATGTACGAATGACCAAATCATATTTATAAGCCTCCGGCTTACTCTTAGGTTCTGATGCTTTTGTAACGGAGTAGCTGTATGAAGGAGATCGCAGCATATCAGAATGCCACAATCGGTACACAAAGTAGAGGAAGACTCATCGTTCTTCTGTATGAGGGGGCAATTAAGTTCTTGAAACTTGCAATCAAAGAGATGGAGGCGCAGAACTATGAGGCGAAGGGCCGATACATAAATAGGGCTCAGGATATCATAAATGAGCTTAACGGCGTGCTGGATATGGATCGTGGTGGCGAGGTTGCTGAAAACCTTCGTAGACTTTACTCATTTATGAATCGACGGCTGTGGGAGGCTAATGCGAAACGTGATCCGCAGATGATTCAGGAAGTGATCGCTTTGATGGAAGAGCTTAACCAGAGTTGGAAGGCCGTCGTGGGCTAACCTGCCCTGTCATTGCCCTGTTTCAGGCAGACTACTCTGCTTTACTTCAGAAAGACCTTTCGTTAGGATTCCTGGTCATTTAGATTTAATCGTTTGGGGGAGCAATACAAAATCTGTCGGACGTTATCACTGCGCTTAAAAATTATAAGTCAATTGAAAATGGAAGATGTGGTTGTCTTCTATAATGACGGGATTATTCTGAGCATTCTCGTATCGATAGCCTGTTTTTATTTGCCAACCATTGGTTGTAAAAACCGTCAAGTCGACTCCCAATTGTTCAATACTCTGCTGATTTCCTAACGCAAAATCTGTGGCTTGTTTGTCGTATTCGAGACCAAGGATCACATCCTTCGTCAAATAGTGAGTCAGCCGAAGAAAAAAATCACGGCTGTCTGTTCCCATGTGATGGCCTATCACTCGGCCCTTATATGTGTAACCTGACCGATAAAGAAGGTGTGTATAGAAAACATTTCGATAGCCTGAAACGTGGTTATCCGCATACTCGATCCGCAGATCGGTTCTTCCTGTTTGCAGGATATCGTTTAGCTGCATTCCGAATAATGTCCCCCACTTTATCGGCAATCCACCTGCTTCATCCTCACCAGCAAGGTCTGCGTACATTTTAATTGATTTCAACGGGAGTATCTCGTTGACCGGAATCTGTGTGGAAAAATCGAGCCCCGCAAGTTGGTTATTTTCAACCTGTTCGCGTTTAAATTCAAACATTCTAATATAGTCTCGTATGCCTACATGGGGCCTGCCGGAGCCATCGAACATGATGGTCCTAGATACACCTATCTCCGAACTCGGGTGTGGTTTGAAACTCAGCCGTAAGCCGGTGAGTTTTGCCTCCGGTATTGTTCTTTCTTTCTCCAGTTCACTGAAAAACCATACCGCCTTGAAAAGGCCAAAGCCACGAAATATCCACGGCAATTGCACAGGACGTGAATTTGAAATTTTGACCATCTTAAGAGGTTCTGCATCATTACTCATCAATATTGAGCCATGTCTGCCTGGCCCCCACCACATCGAATCCTTGCCGGCTTGAATTTCAAAGCTGCCGATTGCGATTTTACCATATCCCTCAATCAGTTCTATTTCGCTGTCGCCTCTCGGGGAGGAATCAGTGTATTCCGGATGCATAAAAATGGCAATCGTGTTAAGAAAGCTCATGCGCGACACAAAGCCAAGCCTGTAATTTGATTTCCTTTCAAACACATCTCCTCGTTGATTCTCCAGATCTGGTTTCTCGTCGGCATAAATATATCTTAAGTAGGGGTCTTCAACCGGCTTTATAAAACCTTCAGTCAGATTTCCATCCAGCATACTCATTGTTACTAGTTCATTTCTGAATTCGTTCTTTAGCCTTTCAATTATCTGTAATGTTATCTCGTTTCGCTTATCGTGTTGCCCGAAGTTCTCGATAGCCTCCGCGACAAGTCTGGCCATTTCAAGACGAGTCACAGGCCTAGTATTTAACATAGCGCTGTCGATAAGACCTTGTCCGACAAGCTTCTCGATCGCGTCATAACTGAAGTGCCCAAGCGGAACGTTTGTCGAAACCAAGCCCCAACACGAAGAAGCCAAAGAGAAAAGAAAAATACTTTGCCATATTATTCGCATATAGCGTGATTTTACAGAAGCGAAGAGAGTACAGCAATAAAATATCGTAGTCGCTATCTCGCTAGTAGTTTACTATACTTTCGCTTATCGGGCCTGAAACTCTCATCATACCTATTACTTTTTACTATATTGGAGTTTATGTGTTTATCGGCTGGTCCTATAAATAAAA
>CAYSPM010000002.1:0-20756 GCA_964432925.1 uncultured Pirellulales bacterium
GTTCAGGCTCAGGAGGTAGTATATCTCCCAAACACGCATCCACTTCCAGATCATAAGCGCAGGCAATCCGTGCGATGTGGATTCCTAATAGGGCTCGCAGCTCACCCAGTGTGCAGTAGAGTTGAGCCTCGTACGGCCACCCATAACCTGCGCTTGGGGATTGATTTTCATCCAGAAACTTGCGACAGACAGCCTGCATAGCTCGCAGGTTTTCTCTCAGAAGAGAGTCCATAGAGAGAGCCTCGATGTCGCGGGTAATTCGCTCACGTGTATCAAGGACGGACTGCACGACGAAGGTGCCGATCTCTTTGTTATATGGATAGTGGAGAGCCCGCTGACCTGCAAGATACACCAATAGTCGCCGCGCCTTGTCCCGTTCATCAACTGGCGGCTTCCAACTGATTCCGCCGATGGGGGTTGAAATGCCTGTCAAACGATTGGCCAGTTCCCGTCCCTTTAGTTTGATATTCTCACTCTTGCTCATATTCGAGATCCTTCATTTATCCTGACGCGATGCATAACCGGCGCGGCTTCGACGCGTATGGTCGAGGCAATCGTTAGGTGATTCTATATTAATCCGATGGGGACAGAAAGTACTGTCGGACTTTCACTGCGATCTGACTATCAGTCATCTCGTCAACGGTTTCAACACCTACAATGCGGCCACTGAGTTTTTCTCTCTCGAGACGTTTTTTTAGCTCGCCCTTTGCCTCACCAGGACCGAATATCAGGATAGATTCTGCATCACGAATACACGAAATTACCTCATTGTAGTAAGTGTTGAGATGTTCCGTAAACTTTCGCTGTTGGCGGCCATTTGATGGAACTGCCTGTGATTCAAATGAACCACCCGAACGTGAACCAGCAGCACGTTGTATCTGTTTTTCAATATTCGATCTTACCAGTTTTATTTCTTCCCCTTTGTCCGCAACAGTCACTATAACAGCCTGTCTATGGTCAATCCACAGACCCACTTCTCTTTTCATAGCTTTCTCCTATGTCTGTTAGTTCCACCTAACTACTGATTATATGGTTTACGCATAATTAAAAGCTCACCGGCGCCGAAAAATGACGCCCGAGTATAGCTGGTTTAATTTTCGTCGCTTGTGAAGCGTCGCTCGTATCTCGTGAAGCGTGAAGCGTCGCTCGTCGTTCGTATTTCGTATATTTTATCCTTCGACTTCGCTCAGGACAAGCCTCGTTTTGATTCCGCAACAAATTGTAACCGTCGCCGTTCCGGCGTCGGCTAAACATTTAGATTCACCAAAGATGTGACTCGCTTGTCGGCGGTATTACGGTCAGGATTGTCGGTAAAGCAAGAGAAAAGTGTATAAGAACACAAGGGTAAAATTCGTATTTCGTAAAGCGCATCTCGCAAGTCATATATAACTGATAGCGCTTAGACGTTAGTATTCAGATTTGGATTCTGTTTATCAGTTGAAATTTTTTTATTTATCCGCCATTATCCATTTAACCGATCAGCCAATTCACAGACTGACTAACATCTCCCTCCGTGATTGGACGAACCTGCATGTTTGATATTAAAAATGGCTTTTCGGCGGGGCTATTTAAGTTAAGCCATTATGCCAAAAGGAATAAAATTTTTTAACTTTCTCGATTTTCGCATGCAAGTGCAAGCGTATTTGGCGGAAAATGTTTGTTTTTCGAGCAAATATAGGCATAATGCTAAAACATATATAGGGTGAGATCAAAGGAGATGTGCACATAGAAGATTCGAACGAAAACTTAGGTAGCTTCGGCGAACATACATTGCGCGATGATGCTGCAAAACCCATTTTATTGCTGGTTAGATTCAAGGTCTGTGGACTATCGAGGTTCCTATCACATGCTGAAACGCTCAGGGTTTTTCAGCGAGCCTGTGTTAGGGCCAACATACCACTGGTATACAGTCAGGGCTACAATCCTCGGCCGAGGCTATCCTTGCCGCTACCACGAAGCGTTGGAATAGAATCCAATGACGAATTGTTTTGTGTTAGGTTAAAAGGCAAATTAGGCTTTTCGTCGTGCGAACAGGTTGAATCGAAAGCGCGAGATTACGAATCCGAAATTAAAACCAGGCTTTCCGAGCAATTGCCCGAGGGTTTAGAGGTGGTTTCTGTTAGTCTTGCCGATACAAATAGCTCATTTCAGCCTATTTCAGCTACATACGTGTTGCCGGTCAAGCCCGAATACATTGACGATAGCTTTAGAGCCAAAGCTCAACAGTTGTTGTCCAGCGAATCTTTGTATATAACACGGTCGAAAGGACCGGTGTCAAGACGCTCACATGACTCAGAAAAAAAAATGGATGTCAGGCCTTTCCTGGAGTCGATTGAATTTAACGATCAAGGTATAGTTATGAGGTGCAATATCAGCTCGGCTGGTTCGATACGCATAGATGAGATTTTAATGTTGCTGCAACTGGACATGGGGAAACTGGCCCTACCGATCAGACGTGTGAACATTAGGTGGCAGGAAGCTCGTGTTGTTAATAAAAATGCAAACCACCAACAACGGAATGAGGGATGAGATTATGGCAAGAGAGATGCTAATAAATATGGCTGAAAGGGAGGAATGCAGAGTAGCCGTGGTTGAAGACGGCTCTCTTGAGGAGCTTTATGTTGAAAGGGCAAGCTTAGGTAGTCACGTTGGCAATATTTACAAGGGTAGGGTAGTAAATATTGAATCCAGTATACAGGCGGCATTTGTCGATCTGGGCATAGACAAGAACGGGTTCCTCCATATAAGCGATTTGCACCCGAGGTATTTCTCGAGCGCTCGCAGCAAAACCGTTGAGAGTATCGGCCGGCGCAAGTCGCTGAAAGAGCGGCCACCAATCCAGAATTGCCTTCGCAAAGGACGCGAAACCGTTGTTCAAGTGACCAAAGAAGGCATAAAAACCAAAGGCCCAACGCTCAGCACTTATCTCTCTCTGCCAGGAAAGTATTTAGTCATGATGCCATGGATGCGAGGACAAGGTGTCTCGCATAAGATTGAGGATGACGATGAGCGCAGAAGACTACGACAGATTCTTGAGCAGAGTAATCCGCCCAGAGGACATGGCTTTATCATTAGAACTGCGGGACAGGCGTGCTCAAAACGTGACATTCAAAGCGATTTAAGATATCTCAAGCGCCTATGGAGAACCATTGAAAAAAGGATCGAAACCGAAAAGGTACCGCGGGAGCTCTATCTGGAATCTGACCTTGTCATCCGCACGCTAAGAGACGTCTTCAATAGTCGAATAGCCAATATAGTATGTGATTCCGAAAGTATGGTCCGCAAAATCAGAGATTTTCTATCACAGGCTTACCCACGTATGAAACGAAGGGTGACTTATTATGACGACAAAGTCCCTCTGTTCCATAAATATCGTATTGAGGATGAGGTCACCAAAGCGCAGTCCCGCACTGTCGAACTTAGAGGTGGTGGTTCAATCGTAGTTGAGCAAACCGAGGCGCTGGTTTCAATAGATGTCAACAGCGGTAGGCACCGTGGACAAAAAAACGCTGAGCAAACCGCTTATGAGAGCAATATGGAAGCCGCAGTTGAGATTGCCCGCCAACTTAGGCTGCGAGACCTCGGCGGATTGATAATTTGCGACTTTATTGATATGCGCAATCAAAAACACCGCAAAGACGTAGAAAAGGCTTTTCGTAACGCCGTTAAGGCTGACCGTGCACGCTCAAGGATATTGAGAATAAGCCAATTTGGCGTCGTTGAAATGACGCGTCAAAGGATGCGGCCTTCACTGCAATCCAGCACCTATTTGGCGTGTCCAAACTGCGCCGGAACAGGTTTCGTCAAAAGTCATGAATCGTTGGCCATCGAGATCATTCGGCTTTTGAATCTCTCAGCCTCGAAAAAACAAATAAAGCGTGTTGATTTATCAATCTCGCCGGAAGTTGCAGACTACCTGCAGAATGAGAAAAGGATGGCAATTTCACAGATAGAGCAGCTCAGTGACAAGCGTATAATCATTCATTCCGTACCGGACTACACCGGTGGGCAACGTGAGCTTGTCTGTTACAATGAACGCGGCAGCGAAGTAAGGTTATAGTTACCTGTTGCTTTTTGCGTTATGAAAAAAGCAAATCAATTTTTGAATAGCCTGACGGCAGGAGCTAACAAAAGAAGTGCGATTCGATCTTGATTATGCGCGAAAGGTAGTCGAAGCTGAAGGCAACGCGATAAGTTCTATGGTGCCGATTGTCGATGCTTCATTCGCGCAAGCCTGCGAAATGATATATAACTGCAGCGGCTCCTGCATAGTTAGTGGAATCGGAAAAGCCGGCATAATCGCACAGAAGATAAGCGCAACACTCGCATCGACCGGAACACCGAGCCACTTTCTTCATCCTGCGGAGGCTGTTCACGGCGACCTGGGCAGACTGCGAAAAAACGATATAGCGATAGTGCTAAGCTATGGGGGTGAGACGGATGAAGTGCTTCGACTTATAAATTTGGTCAAGCAACTGCAAATAAAACTCATAGCGATCACCGGTGAGACAGAATCTACTTTAAGCAAACACAGCGACGTTGTGCTCTGTATGGGAAAATTGAATGAGGCCTGCCCACTCGGGATTGCTCCGAGCGTTTCTACTGCTTGTATGCTGGCGATCGGTGATGCGCTTGCTTTCACGGTTATGAAGGCACGCAATTTCAGTGTTGAAGATTACGTAAGGTTCCACCCCGGCGGTTCTCTCGGTGCGAAGTTGATGACGGTTGAGCAATCGATGATGTTCAAGCGGGGTGAAAATTTGCCGATCGCGCAGGTTAACGACACTATAAAGACAATGCTTGACAAAACAAGCGACATGAAAGTGAAACGGCACGGAGCTGTGATGGTTGTTGACGAAGGGGGTAGATTGGCAGGGGTAATCACCGACGCTGATCTTCGGCGTCTGGTGGCAAAACACGGCCAGAGAGCTTTTAAGTTCAAAGCCGGTGATGTTATGACGGTTGATTGTAAGAGAATAAGAGCTGACGCTCTCGCTTCAGAAGCGACGGCTATCTTCCATAAATATAGAATTGACGACCTACCTGTGGTTGATGCAGATGACAAGCCTGTTGGCTTGATCGATGTACAGGATGTCGTAACAATAAAAGTTGTTGGTTAACATGTCACAGCATCTGTAAACGCCTGCATTTTGCCCCATGTTTTTGGTATCTGCCGGGTGAAAAAGCGGGCAGTAAGATTCCTTAGGAAGATTATGACAAAGCCACAGAAAGCAAAGCTGCTGGAGATAGAATTGCTGGCGATGGATGTTGATGGTGTTCTCACAGACGGAACACTGATAATTAATGGTGATGGCAGCGAAAGCAAATCTTTCAATACTCTGGACGGCCATGGACTTCGACTTTGGCAAAGGGCAGGCTTGAAGGTCGCGCTACTTAGCGGAAGGGCATCGCCCCCTACAAGGCATCGAGCCGAACAACTGCAAATACAATACGTATATGAGGATTGCCACTACAAGCTGCCTGTATTTGAGAAACTCGTGCAGCAGCTTGGCCTGACAGCCGACAAAACAGCTTACATCGGCGATGATTTGCCTGACTTGCCAGTTATTCGATATGCCGGCTTCGGAGTAGCTGTCGCCAATGCGGTTGCTCAGGTAAAACAACACGCCGACTACGTAACTACATGCGCCGGCGGCAAAGGTGCTGTTAGGGAGGTCATTGAATACATTCTCAAACACAGTGGCAGATGGGACGACTTGATGAAGAGATACTTACCATAACGACAAAAAGAATTTGTCATGAACTTTAACCTTAGAAAATATCTTATTGGCCTTGTTTCACTGGCAGCCTTACTAGCAATCTATGTGTTATATGTCCGAATAAGCCAGACCCCTCGAATTACGATCGGTGCTGACGAAGGATTTGTTGATACACTTTCTTACAGTGATGTTGACAATTATGATAGTGAAACCGGCAAGATCGGCGACGTCGGAGTTGTTGCGATTAAGAAGCCTCGCTTTTTGCATCGAAATAAATTCAATGAAGTGGATCGTGAATTCGGGTTTGAAGAGCTTTTGCGCGAGGATGAAAACCAATGGGAAATTGAAAGGCCCTATTTGAATATCTTTCTACCGATGCTTAAATGTTATATCACCGCTAATAAGGGCCAGGTTCAGGTCGAGACCGCCGCGGGCAGGCCAAGTCCAAAGGATGCGACATTTACGGGAAATGTAGTTATCCGCGTTGTACCCACGGCTGATAGTGACATAAAGGAAAGCTTCGTTCATCTTGACGATGTTGCCTTTGCCAGCGAAAAAGCTTTGTTTTATACTTCGGGACCAGTCAGTTTCATATCCGAGGACGCTGAAATGCGCGGCACCGGTCTTGAACTCGTATATAATGATGAACTGGGTCGTCTTGAATTTTTCAGGATAGTACAACTTGATAGCCTGCGTCTTAAAAGTTCACATGCACCTTTTCTCTCGACTACTACAACAGAACCTAACCGCGAAGTCAGTACTTCCACCTCTGTTAATGTACAGAGAGTCGCCAAATCTATCGATACTGAAGGCGCGATACAACCAACACAAACGACGTTTGAATCTGAGCAGGATACAAGACAATATTATAAATGCGTTTTTGCTGAAAACGTAGTGATTCGGACTCCTGAGCAACAGATTTACGCTTCAAAAGGATTGTTCCTGAATAATATATTCTGGCAAGGGAAAATAAGTGGGAAACTGTTGAAAGCTGTTAATTCCGATACCGAATCCGTAGAGCTGAGCAATGTGATCGCTTCAACCTCACTCCCAGCAGTTAAGCCATCAAGCGAATCGTCTTTTGACGTTATGGTTACCTGTGATGGCGGGGTCATAGTTGCGCCAATGGACTCCTCACGAGTTCTTAGTGACTCCTCTGACGAACCTAACGTCCAAATCGACACGGCTGACGAGGAAGGTTTAGTAGATTCAGGAGACAGCTTAAAACAATCCGTGCTGGTTGCCCAGCGAATCGACCATAATCTTTCTCTTGGACAAACAACTGTCACCGGCCCATTAGAACTTACGTTCCAAGTGGATGCAAATAGTGTTACCGGGATGGAAGACAAAGGTGGTGGAAACCTTTTACCAGCAAAACTCACAGCCCAAAAAGAGGCGATATTTTTGCCTAATTCAAAACAGCTCATCTTGCAGGGCGATTGTTTGGCTGAATTATTTTCAGGAGATACGAATACTGAGGCGAAATATGCTATGTCTGCCCCAAAGCTTGCAATTGATCTTGTTAAAAATGATGATCAGGGCCCGGTAAAGGTTGGCGACTTCGAGCATCTAACTGCTGAGGGTGGCTCAGTCAGATTATCAGCTATCAAAAGGACAAATGGGGAATTGCTAAGTGGCGTTGAGCTAAATTGTCACAGGCTCGATTATGAACCCGACGATGAGTTATTTGTAGCCAGGGGTCCTGGCCAGATAAGACTGAATAATGCGAGAGGTTCATATACTGCGGAATCACAAAGGTTCAGCTTACACCAGCCGTGCTACGCGTTCGTGCGTGATTTCGATGTTTTAGAATATGATATGAAAACGCAAATAATTATCGCTGATGCTGAGTCGCAACAAGTTGTTTTGGATTATTTCCCAATCATCAACGGCCGGTATGACAAGCATATCACAGCCACAGCCGGTCACGTCGAAATAAACCTAACACAAGCTAATGACGGACAAATTGAACTTTCCTCTCTAATAGCCACAGATGGCATCTTCTATGAGGATGACGAAAACATATTCGATGGCAGCAAATTGATTTACTCGCGCAACAGCTCTACGGTGAATATCCAAGGCAGTCAATCTCGTCCATGCTATTTCAATGGCGCCCCTGTGGATATGATAGAGATCGACACGGCAACCGGCACAATCAAAGCTGAAATCTCTTCTACCGGTACGCTTCAACCGGATTGACTGCAGACGACGCAATGAATATATCAAGCACAAAGCCGCTTCAGGTCATCCATCTTTATTTCATTAAGGTGGTTTACTACCATTTCAGCAGCTTCTAACTGGTCGGCGTCATAGGTATTCGTGACAGCAACGGTGTGCATGCCTGCGGCCTTGGCCGCTTCAAGACCCCAATGTGAGTCTTCTATCACGATGCACTGTCCTGCGAGAATGGGGGTTTGGCGTTCTTGATTTAGTTTTTGCAAGGTTAACAAGAATCCTTCCGGATGAGGCTTTCCTTTCTTGACGAATTCAGCAGAAACAATCACCTCAAAAAAAATTCGCAGCTTAGCCTCCTCAAGTATGAGTTCGATTTCCGCCAATAAGGCCCCCGAACATATTGCCATTGGTACCTCATTCTGCGCAAGCATCTCGAGGAAATCGCGAACACCATCGATGATTTTTCCCTCGCTTTTTGCCAACTCCTGAAACACGTGGTTCTTTTGCCGGACAAGGTCTGCGATCTGAACATTGTTTGAGTTAAGCCTACCCTGCTGGATAAGTAAGTTGAAGCAATCCACATCGGTCAGGCCTAGATAAGTCGTGTAATAGTCCTTGGTGGATATCTCGATGTCGTACTGGGCTAACACCTTATTAAAAGCACGAAGGTGCAAAATCTCGGAATCGGTTATTACGCCATCGAAATCAAAGATGACTGCTCCAAGCATAGTTCAGTATCTCGTGTCTTGTGCTTTGTAAAAAGCTTTGGGTGCAATCCTGCAGTGATAGTAACCTTATATTCTTTAGCCAGATCCTTCACCTTCGGCTCAGGATGACAATCACCAATGTCATGCTGAGGAGTAAGCCGAAGTATCCGTCATTCACGATAGACAGGTCCAATGAAACTTTCGTAATCTGTAAAGGTTGATCTGTCGCCGGCGCAAATCAGACAGGAAAGGGCTGAAATCTTGGGAGCATTTCTGGTGATATATCTTCGTGCGAGCATCTGCTTACGTTCTCTCACAGGAATAGTAATTTCGTCGCCATTGGAGCTTTTACTGGCAACAGCAATATCCATATCCACTTTTGAGCTGGCTTGGTCACAGAGCAAATAGCCGTTGATCAGATCAATTGCGATGTCAACCAAAGCCCTGCCGTAAAGGTCCATGTACTCGTTGCCCTGCTCTTTTACAAAGGCGACAGACCGTTTAAGATGTTCTGTACCTTCAGCAAGCACATCAAGCAGATCTCTCACACCGGCGTCATATTTTTGTTCTGCATACTCGGCCAGGAGTCTCTCCGCTGTGCCGCTACAAACGCCACGAACGGCAGCTACAATCTGCAACTGGCTTGTTCCTTCATAAATGGTGGTAATTCTGGCATCGCGTGCATGGCGTTCGCAGGCATAATCTCGCATATAGCCGCTGCCACCCAGGACCTGGATCGAATCGTAAGCAACACGGTTGCACATTTCGGAGCAGTAATATTTGCTCATCGGGGTTAACATTGAGGCATAGCGCTTGTACTTGCGGGAATCGCTCTTGAGCTGTTTTATCCGGTCTTTATCTTGGGGGGGATGGTTCTCAAGTTGCCTGAGGTATCCAACGTGCAAATCGACGATGCGCGATGTTTCATATAAAAGTGCGCGACCTGTTTCGATGGCAAGTTTCATATCGATAAGCATGTCTCGAACAGCCGACAACTTCTCGATAGCAACGCCGAATTGCTTTCTGCTGGCAGCGTAATCACGCGCTACTCTATACGCAGCCTCGGCAATACCGACGGACTGAGCTGCGATTCCGATACGGGCGCCGTTCATCAGGCTCATAACATAAGTAATCAAGCCACGCTGTCGCTCACCTATGAGTTTCGCAGGTGCATCGTCAAAAAACAACTCACATGTCGGGCTGCCATGGATACCTAGCTTGTCCTCCAGGCGACGGACCTTGACCCAGGGACCCCGCTCAACCAAGTACAGGCTTAATCCACGACCGTCTGAAATATCATGTTCGCTTCGAGCCAAAACGAGCAATATCTCGCCACAACCGTTGGTTATGAATCGCTTAACACCGCGAATGAACCAATTGCCTTCCGCATCCTGGTACACTCTGGCAGGTTGTTCTTCATTAACCTTGTGCCCTGACGTTTTCACCGACTGCAAATCAGAACCGGCATCAGGCTCCGTCAGCACCATTGCGCCGGTAACCTTACCAGCCGCGAAGGCAGGAAGATACTTTCGTTTGATTTCGTCGGAGGCGAAAGCATTGATTGTCTCTGCGATGCCCTGCAGGCCGAATATATTCATAAGTGCTGCATCAGCACGAGAGACTATCTCGATAGCCATGGAGTAAACAAGATTGGGAAAGTTCAGCCCGCCAAATTGATACGGCAGCGTAAAACCCATCACCTCAGCCTGAGCGAGTTTTTCGAGAGACTCTTCTATCTCCTTCGGCCGAGTCACAGAGCCGTCTTCGTTGAGAATATTACCTTGGCGGTCAACATCCTCAGCTCGTGGGGCAATAAATTCTCCGCTGAGCTGGCCGAGCGAATCCAGCACCATATCGTAGTTCAATATCGCCTCGTTAGCATTTGTCGGCGCGTAATCAAATTCAGCCGAGAACTTAAAATCCTGTTCGCTAATCTCAGCCAGTTTACCCAGGTCTATATGCCTGAATAAAAATTGGATATCTTTATTATTTCGATAGAAATTCGCCATAATCTATCGTACTATCAGTTCTTCCTTTGGTTCTTTAATGCCCTTTTCTCTGATCGCCTTTATCATTTTCGGCACCACTTCGTTCATGTCACCAACTATTTTATAATGTGCTATCTGAAAGATAGGAGCATCCGGATCGGTGTTGACCGCAACTATCTTCTGGCTCTGTGACATTCCTGCCTGGTGCTGGATAGCACCGCTAATTCCGACGGCAACATAAAGGCTGGGCCTGACGGTTGTACCTGTCTGACCAACCTGATGGTCCTTATCGATAAAGCCCAGGTCCACAGCGGCCCTGGTAGCTGCCGGCGCAGCGCCGAGGCAATTTGCTAGGTCCCAGATGAGCTTAAAGTTCTCTCTGCTGCCCACGCCGGCTCCGCCAGCTACAATTACTCTTGCTGCCTTAAGGTCCACTTTTTTGGGCCGCTGATGCTCATCAAGAATTTCAAGAGAGATATCCTCTTGAGACACTTCGAGATTTTCTATGACGATTTCGCCTTTGCGCTTGGCATCGGCCTGCGGTATCGGCATCACACCTTCGCGCACAGTTGCCATCTGCGGCCAACGGTCAAGATTTATAATCGTGGCTATTATGTTGCCGCCGAACGCAGGTCGTATCTGAAACAGCAAATTTCTGTGCAGCTTGCCGTCTTTCGCGGTTTTATGGTCACCAATCTGAAGGTCTGTGCAGTCGGCAGTAAGGCCTGCTTTTATAGCGCTTGCGATCCGAGGGGCCAAATCCCTGCCAATTACGGTTGCACCATATAGCACAATCTGCGGCTTGTACTTAAGGATAAGGTCGCACATCACCTTTGCGTAGCTGTTCGTCTGATATACGCGAAGCAGTGGATGTTCAACCACATAAACCTTGTCAGCCCCATGTTGTATTAACTTCGCTGCAAGGTCTCTAACACCACCACCTAAGATGACGGCGACCAGTTTCACACCAAGTGCATCAGCCAAATGGTGTGCCTTGCTCATCAACTCGATCGGTGTATCTTCTAAGCGTCCGTTGCGCTGCTCAGCAAAGACCCATACCTCACCTCGTCTGTTCACGTCAATCATACGAATTCGAGCCTCTAAGCTTTGGCGTCGGTTACGATCTTCAGTATCGGCGTCCACCGCCACCGCCGCCGCCCCGGCCACGTCCAAAACCACCGCGTCCGCCACCACCGCCACCGCCGCCACCGGGCCTGCGGCCCTGTGCTCTGGGGCGAGCCTCGTTCACATTTAAGGCTCGGCCTTTCAGATCCTGACCGTTCATGCCGGTAATCGCAGCCTCAGCCTCGGTCTTGGTGGGCATTTCTACAAACCCGAATCCTCTGGATTCACCAGTAAACTTGTCTTTTATGATGTTGATGGAGTTGACCTCGCCGAAAGACTCAAAAGCCTGACGCAAATCATCCTCTGTAACATCGCGTGACAAATTACCCACATAAATATTCATCGAACTTTCCTTTCTGGTCGCAGAAATCGACCCCTAATAAAATCTGCCTTCGTCACGGCTGGACACGCGTCAAGCCTTTGAACACTGGCAACTTTTCTGAAAATCCTGCCAAGACTACCGGTCTTCGGCATCTTCATCAACCCAACTCATGTAATCAGCATGGCTTCCATAGCCGCTTGGCATAAATCGTCTCCCCAATAGCCTCATTAAATCTTACTCGCTGTTCATAAATTATAAACTCTGAGTTCACAATTCACGCGATAATCTTATCTTCAATCAGTTCGTGTATCATATCTGAGATGCCTTGGGCAGTTGGCTCAATGTCCTTGCTCTGCTTCGCGGCAAGGACAACGCTTTGAATGCGATGGACCTTGGTAGGTGAGCCGCTCTGGCCACACCAGCTCAAATCCGCACCAACAGAATTCAAGTCCCATTGTTTAATTAATAATCCCTTTTCGCCTAACTCGCTGCATGTCTTCTCGACTATCTTTTTAATTTCTTCTTCGCTGCCTTCCGTCTCTTCGACTGCGCTCAGAGCAGGCTTTTGACTTCTACCCCCCACCACAGGGGTGGGAGCTAAACACTGCGCCTTCTGCCTTCTGTCTTCTGTGCTTTGGCTTCTGACTTCTCTTTCCACCTCGATCGGCGTGCGTGCGTTCTTGTATTTCATCATCTTCTTAGCAGCAGCAACCCTCGGCTCATTTGCATCGCTTGTAACCGTTAGCAAAACCGGCAGTTTCGCCCTTACAAGTTGCCAGCCATTTCCAATGTTCCGGCGTACTGTTATGGTCTTATCCAAAAGCTCTGTGAGCGCTTCCACATAAGTTATCTGTGTGATACCGAGTTTCTCTGCCAATTGAGGTCCGACCTGTGCAGTATCGCCATCGATGGCCTGCCGGCCGCACAGGACTATATCATAGTCGATTTTTTTAACAGCACAACTCAGGATGTAACTGGTCGCTAAGGTATCACTGGCGGCGCATCGTTGATCGGTTATTAGAATAGCATCATCAGCGCCACGGAAAAGAGATTCTCGCAGGATCCTGCTTGCCGCCGGTAGCCCCATTGTGATAACCGTCACATGGCCGCCAAACTTGTCCTTAATCTGAAGCGCCAGCTCCAGGGCGTTGAGGTCCTCGGGATTAAAAATAGCTGGCAGCGCAGAACGATTCACAGTACCGTCATCATTCATCACCCGGCCCGTAATTCGTTTAGTATCAGGAACTTGCTTAGCTAAAACCACACAGTTATAGCTCACCTACGAACTCCTAATCGGTCATCAACCAAATCATACAAATTTTCGAGAAACCGTCAGTTTAGCGACTTTCAACGTGAGGTCAACACTAAAAAACCAGCAGTCGCTTAATACAGACCCGATAAACTCCAGTAAAAACCGTTAAACTGGAAACCCTAAAAAGCCGATTTCCTTTTTGAACGGGCGATATCTTTGCAGACAAAAAAGCAAATTCTTTTGACAAAGATTTTTCTATATCGATAATGGGCACCCATGAGTTTGTTATCGGATGTAATAATCATAAGCTACAAATCAACCTTTCAGCGTAAGGAGGCAACTCCCGTTTCACGGGATACAAATGAGTAACGAGACAAGTTACGACACGGTTTTCGGCAGGATAGCTGTGGACCAGGGTCTGTGCACAGATGAAGAACTGCGTCGCTCCATCGAAAAGCTTGAATCCCGCCGTAAGGTCAATCCCATAATGCTCAAAGACCTTATGATCGAACTGGGTTATATCACAAAAACTCAGGCCGAAAGGTTGAAGAACACTCTAAAGGACAGCAAAGCTGCCGCCCACCAGATTCCAGGCTACAAGATACTTGGCAAAGTCGGCGCCGGTGCAATGGCGGTCGTTTACAAGGCAAAGCAGTTGAGCCTGAATCGCACAGTCGCAATAAAGGTTCTGCCAAAACGGTTCAGTGAAAATCCGGAATATGTGGAGCGGTTTTACAAGGAAGGCCAAGCTGCCGGCAAACTCAACCACCCCAATATCGTCCAGGCCATCGACGTTGGCGAGGCAGGCGGATACCACTACTTCGTGATGGAGTATGTGGAAGGCAGAACCATTGCTGATGATTTATCTTCGGGCAATGTTTTCGATGAACAAGAGGCCATCGAGATAATCATCCAGGTCGCGCACGCGCTCGAACACGCCCATGCTCACGGCCTTGTTCACCGCGATGTCAAGCCTAAGAATATAATGATAAACACCCAGAGCATCGTCAAACTTGCCGACATGGGTCTGGCACGTGAGACTACAGATATCGAAGCAGCACAGAGTGAGGCGGGTAAAGCTTACGGCACGCCTTACTACATTGCACCGGAACAGATCCGAGGCAAAATAGATATCGACGGCCGGGCAGACATCTATGGTCTCGGTGCAACCTTTTACCACATGGTGACCGGCCGAGTGCCGTTCATGGCGGATGATTCTGCAGAGATCATGAGAAAGCATCTGCGAGAAAGACTTATTCCACCCGATCACATCAACACATCACTGACAGCAGGCACTTCCGAAGCTATCGAAGTTATGATGGCGAAACGCCGCGAGGATCGTTACAAAAATGTTCAAGAGCTGCTTACAGATTTGCAGGGCCTTCGGGATGGCCGCCCGCCGCTTCAAGCACACAGAAGATTCGATGTCTCAATGCTTGAGCAATTGGAAAGTGGAGATGCCGTTGAGGCCGAGCAAGGATCCGGCGCCGAGGAGATTCTTGCTCGCTACCGAATGGCGATATTGATTTTAGGAACAGTTGCGGGCATATCCATCCTGATATTACTCGTCATATTGCTAAGTTAGCCAGATTAGTCGTCGAGCTGAACCTGCCATTTATAGCAGCGTCCAAATTTTCATATCCTCTGAGCGGCCTGGATTTCCTCGAGATGATTTCGCACAAAGCAAACGGGCCGAGCAGGCACTGCACAAAACTAACGAAAACAATTAGTTTGTGATTCGTCGCTCGTGGCTCGTTCGGGTCACTGGCCCCGGGTCACGATTCATGCTTTTGTTTGGCGTAGGCGGCGACGACTTGCTGCTGAATGTTGGGTGGCACTATCTCATAACGGCTGAATATGATTCAGGAATTCTGCTCAGAAAATGGTTCACGAGCACTCAAGTTCAATGAACTTATTCCCAAGCTCGAAACGCAAGGGCCACGTGTTTTGGGCATATCGTTCCATCGGCTTTGTAGGCTTACGTTTGGAGGTTTGGAGTGTTCGACCTAACTCGCGCATCTCATCAACCGTTTTGCCGAGCGGCAAAGTGGTCACGACGTAGGTTGTTGGGCACTTCATAAGCGCTTGCCATTCGCTTGGTTCAGCGTATACGAGTGGAATGTTGTCAGCCCATTCTTGACTGAGCTTACTATGGTCGGCAATCAATATAACTCTTTGGGGAGCCCTGAGAGCAGCCTGTTTTATCTCGAGAGAATCAGGCTCCCATCCGGCTGGGCCTCTATCCCCAAATATGAAGCGTATAGACAAAATTGTCCATTGTGCTCTGTTTGCCATTCGTTTCTCAACCTCTTCGCAAGCTCTGTGCCCGGTCATCATTAACGTAGGATTAACTATCCCACCGGCAACATCCAGAGTGAAGTCTTTGGGCCAATCCTTTGTCTCCCATAGTGGGTATTCATGTGCTATTGGTAGACTGTTCGTGTACAGCCTAAAGCCAACTATCTTCTCTGCAAATAACAAAAGCCCAACAAAAAAGGTGCTACTTCCATCCGAAATAAAAGCACTCTGCCCTGGGCCGAGGAACCGACCTACAACATATTCACCTACGGTTTCCTTAGCGTGTTCATTTTGGTGAATCCGCGTTTCGAAAGTGGTTCCTTTAGGATATGAAGCCTTTGGATTAACCATGCTAGTTTCTCCTACCATGTCTGAGCAATTCCCACGAGGTACATGCAAGAGCCAAGCTGTCGCGTGGCTACGGGATTGCTCTCCACTGTTTTAGCTTTTTTACGAACGCCGCATGTGGGAGCATAGTCACTGAGCGATAGTTCGTCAAGCTCCTATCAGACAAATCTCGTTGTGATTGTGTTGGCTATTAGTAATTTTAAAGAAGATGCCCATAAATAAATGTTCATCAGGTTAATAACTATTCGGATTCTTTCTTTTTTGCGTACTGTGCCACTATCTGCTGCTGGACGTTGGGTGGAACTACTTCATAGTGGCTAAGCGACATTGAGTAGCTGCCACGGCCGCCAGTGACGCTTTTTAGCTGGCCGGTGTATTGTGACACTTCTGCTAAAGGTACCTGTGCTTTTATCACAATAAAGTTGCCCGGAAGCATTTCCTGGCCGATGACCCGGCCACGTTTGGAGGATAAATCACCCGTTATATCGCCTACGTTTTCGGCAGGTATTGTGACTTCCATATCCACTATCGGCTCAAGCAATACAGGCTTTGCTTTCTGCATCGCATCAATAAAGGCACCCTTGCCGGCTGCGCGAAATGCCACTTCTTTTGAGTCAACAGGATGGTGCTTGCCATCATATACTGACACTTTAATATCCTGCAGCGGAAATCCGGCTACGATACCGCTTTGCATTACGTCGTTAATGCCCTTGGCAACGGCGGGCTCGTATTGACCTGGTATCGAACCACCGAAGATGTCCCAGCTAAACTGTAAGGATGGGTCGGAATTGCGCTCGGCAGGTTCCACGCGCAGATAGACTTCGCCAAACTGGCCGGCTCCGCCTGTTTGTTTCTTATGGCGGTATTGGCCTTCGGCCTTTGCAGTGATTGTCTCCCGATAAGGAATCTTCGGCTCTTTCGTTGTGACCGAAAGTTTGAAGCGCTTCTCCATCTTCTCGATCATAACCCGCAGATGCAACTCGCCCAATCCATTGGCGACCAATTCCTTCGTCTGCGTGTCTCTGCTGACCGTAAAGCATGGGTCCTCCTCACACAATTTTTCGAGTGCACCACTTATTTTCTGCTCGTCACCTCTTGTAGCCGGTTCAATCGCTAACGAGAACATGGGCTCCGGAACAGGCGGCTGCTTCAACCGACCGGTAACTCTACCATCGTGGACAATATCTCCGGTTTTTAGCTCTTCTACCTTAGCGAGAGTTACAATGTCACCTGCGATGCCCGCGTCGATTTCTTCGGTTTCTCCGCCTTGTGATTTCAAGACGTGGCCCGGTCTGATCGCTTTCTTCTCATCGTTACGCAACAAGCTGGTGTCCGATGTTAGTGTTCCGCTGAAAATGCGAATAGTAGAGTACTTCATGTTCGACCGTGGGTCGAAGCCAATGCGAAACACTAATCCTGCCAGAGGACCAGCCGAGTCTACTTTTAGTTCTGTCACCTGGTCATTATCTTTGAGCGCTACGGGTCTTGTCTGAGCAGGTGACGGCGTATATCTAATCACAAGGTCAAGAAACTCCGCTACTCCAACTCCGTTGCGGGCATTGGTAAAAACTATAGGTATGAGCGTTCCAGCCTTGAGAGCTTCAACGGAGACAGAGGCAATCTTGTCTGCTGAGATCTCTGCTCCAGCGAGGTAGCTCTCCATTAGCGCATCATCTGCTTCGATGACACTTTCGATCAGATCTGTATGAGCCTGGGCAACATCTGTCACGAGTGAATCACCGCTTTCGTTCTCCATACAGTCAATCACAGATGATTTGTCCGCTGCCGGCAAATTGGCACAGCGACACTGCGAGCCGAATGTCTCCTGAATGTTCTTTATCAGTTCAGTCAGGTCGACATTTTCAGCATCCATCTTGTTTACTACGACAACACGCGGCATATTCGCATCCGTAGCCAACTGGAACATTTTGCGCGTGTTCGTTTCAATGCCAGTTGCTGCACTTATAACTATGACCGCAGTATCGGCTGCTGGTATCGCTTTGATTGCGGGACCGATGAAGTCCGGGTAACCCGGCGCGTCTATGATGTTAATCAGCTTGCCCTTGTACTCGGTATGAACTACAGCGGATTGTATTGAATGCTGATGCTGCCTTTCTTCCTCATAGTAGTCACATACGGTTGTGCCCTCATCGACTGTTCCAAGTCGGTTTGTTACACCGGTTTGGTGCAAAATTACTTCAGCCAGCGACGTTTTGCCGCTTCCGCCATGTCCTACCAGGATGATGTTGCGAATGTCGTTCGTATTGGTCACTTCAAACCTCCAAAATCTTATGTCAGAGTTTCTTTTTGCCTCCGACACAGTTAAAACAATTCATAATATAGTAATCGGGGTCTGAAGGACAAGGGATTTTTCAGCATTTCGCAAATACTGGTGCTCAAGCTCAAGTTTTGGAGACGGCTTGCCAATCTTAGAATTCCTTGCCAGCCGCAAGCGTTCTTCACCGGTATGTTACCTGCTGGCCTGTCTTTGCTGGGTCCTTCTTAATCTCCTCATTTTTCTCCTCCCAGCAGGTTTATGATAGAGCACTCGGCAAGAGCTATCTAATATTGCAACAAGTTCGACAGATATCTTCCAGCGCGTGTTAATGCAATTTCCTACAGATCGCGCTTTTAGCGCTATGCAGTTCTTCCCTTCGAATAGCAAAGATTCACAAATCAATCTGCCCAAAACAAAAACAATAAGAAAAATCCAAAGAACTGATAAAAATTTTTTCAGCGGATTAGTATATACAACAAAGGATTTTATTGGACAGTTGTATAGGTGATAATCTCCTAAGACGTATTCATACCAGATGTTGTGGTCCCAGCAAAAAGACTTCTGGTATGTAGTAGTTTCGGTTATAGGGCTTTTCATACCGCGATGCCCAGACGGTTAAAGAGAAAATATTGCCTCTGTCGATATTCGGAAAGTTAACGATAATAGGGGAGGTTAACAATAATATGCCAGCGATCGAGGATGCTTAGTATGGATAAAAGAGAATTGATAGAGTGCATTTGTGAAATCAACAAAGGCGCTAAGCCAGAATTTCTAGCTAATTTCTCTGAGGAGGAGCTGAACGCATATCTTGAGCACCTGATGGAACTGGACCTGCAAGAGTTGGTGGTTTGTAGTTAGGGTATCAAAAAGAAATCTGAGAGAATCTCCACACTTACAACTCCAACTCCCGATCGGAGATTTATCTCTGGAGCCTAAGCTCTCGCTGCCCAACTACAAGGTTGACCTCCGTCCATGACCTTTCAAGACAGGTAAAAACATATTTGAAATTATTTCCCTCCGAAGTGTCCGGCGACATTCGACAAAATATAGGCGCCGCAACTCACTCCTCATCCAGTTGGTCGCCGACTATGCTCCTGCTGATATCACTGAGTTCTCCACGTCGTTCTGGGAGACTTTCTGAGCCTTCAGGCTCAGACTCCGATGGCGTAGGCGTAACATCCGTCGAAGTCTGTTCTGGTCTTTCAGCAGGCTTTTGGTCTTCTGATGGCTTGGCGTCGAAGGGTATCACGTCTGGCGCTTGCTCCACTGAGACAGGCGCCGGTACTAGGGCAGTATTGTTTAGCTTGAACTCCAACAGTACAGGTGTAAAGTTATTCGGCACGAAAAAACCGAAGTCTATGTATTTGACGTTGCCGGTAAAAACAGATCGCTCCAGTTTAACTATTTCACTCAAATTTTTTCTCTGCAACTGATCATCAGCCTGCATGTAGCCAATCGGATAAACGTTCCTGCCTTTGCCTACAAGCGGGTTTTTGGCATGACTTCTCGGTTTGCAGATTAGCCGCACTTGTGACAGGGTAAATATGCCGGCATCTTTCTGGGCGGCCTTTTTTATTCCAACGCGTACAATCACAAGATTGTGGCCCGTCCTTGCGGATATAGGCCTGCCATCTGTATCTTTTATATTATCCGGAGCATACCATGCACCATTTTTCTTTGGCACTTCTATAGCCGGCGAACTCGTTAAGATTGGCACGCCATCTTTGACATTGTGTCGGTTCAAGAATATCTGATCCAAGAACGCCGGATGCAAAGCCGCAAAGCTCCTTCTATTGCTAATCGCGCTGAAACCGCCATTACTCATCAAGGTGAACCATCCTGTCACGAAACCGTCGGCGTTCAGCAATACTGTATCGGGATTCTGAGGGTCCGGCTTTCTTTGGTCGAAACGCTGGTAGGGATACTTGTTCGGTAACGGTGCCATTGCAAATGCTGTCAGCAACACGCCGGACAATATAACGCCCAAGAAAATCCCACAGACTACCCGGCCGATACGCTCAGGCAGCAATCCCAAGTCAACCGGATGGCGAGTTAGTTGAGTGACGATCGTCTGAAGAATAGCAAAGGCTAAGACAAAAAGTAACACATAACAGAGTGGCTGAGCCCAATTAGCAAGGGAGGCAGAATACTTCGTAAGCATGTTCGCCAGAAACTCAAAATACCCAAAACTGACCACGCTTGCACAGACGGCAATTATGATCGTTGCGAACGCCTTGACAGCCGTACCCTTGAAGTACTGATAAACAGCACAGCCTGCAATGATTAGTAACGCAACCACGCCAACCATTAAAATGCCTCCAATTCTTCGAATCTGGGCTATCGGGAAATCTACGCTCCTTCTGACTTTTTCGCTCTACGCTTAGAGGACGTTGACAGCACTCTAACCATCTCGTTAATAGCTGTTGTTCCGCTAATGACTTTTCGCAGCGCCTGTTCCTGCAGATAAAGCATTTTGGCACGTCTAAATTGTGTGCCGATTTCCGATAGTGCCTTTGAGTTCACTACAGCTTTTCTTAGCTCAT
>CAYSPM010000002.1:20856-39819 GCA_964432925.1 uncultured Pirellulales bacterium
ACCAAGAAGTACCTTGGCCGCAAGCTTCCTGTCGTCGACCATCTTAATCCACTTACCGAGCGCTTGTACCACGCTGTCCGCTTTGAGTGTGACGTATACTGTTTTGCCGTCTTGCGCTGCTGCACACGCAATCTGAGCCACTTCGCTGTCCTCACAATCGGCGATCCCAACGATGTCAGGTCCCATTCTTACTACCACCTGTAGTTTCTTGGCGTAGGTAGTTGTGCCGGTATCACTAAGAGTGAAGACGTTTTGCGTAATATTAGGCAGTTGAGCAGATGGCTGTTTCTCGAGGGTGTTTATGTTGTTAATAAAAGCATCATGATTCCGCAAGAGCGCATATAATGTAGTTGTCACGCCGCTATTTCTTGGGCCACTTACAATAAATAACCCTTGCTTAAGCTGGGAGAGACCGTTTATCTGCTCATATTGGTCGGACATTAAGCCGATATCACTTAGCCTTATAGTATCCCGTTGTGTTGTCTGCTTGAGCTTGAGTTGTTCACCTGCTGTTGAGCCGGCAGTAGTTACTTCCCAATCTGTACCTTCCTTCACCTTATAAGTTCTGAATCTTCCTTTTTGCGGTTTGCGTTTTTCGTTGATGTCCAAGTCAGCCAGTTGCTTGAGGAAACGAACCAAATACTCCATCTGGTCTTTCGGCAGATTCGGCCTTTTAATTGCTGCGCCATCGATATGATAAGTCACGTTATAATCTTGCGGCGTCGGGACGAAAACAATACTGCTTGCTCGTCGCCACATTGCATCATTAAGAATCTCATAGGCAGTCTTATAGCCGAAGAAATCCGGCGTCCGCGGTTCAGGCACGGGGACTTCATTGCCGTTAGTTGTTATAAAAATGAAACTCTTCAGGGCCTCGATCTTTTTTTCCTTGTTGGCAACCAATCCTTTGATGTGCCCGACTGTCAGGACCCGGTCAAAATCCAATACTCTGGTGTTGCGGTGCTTTACATACGCCAAAGAAGTCGCTCCTACAGCTATCGTGTACAGCAACAGCCCGATAATGAAAATGGGCACAACCATCCATACGATCGCAGCAGCAGCTCCTGTACCGAGAATGAGTCCTACCCAGAAAGTATCTTGTGTCTCAACTGCCTTGGCGTCCCGATTTACCCAGCCAACCAGCGCTAACCATCCGAAAAACAACGCCAGGAAAATAAGCAGCTTTACTATAGATATGTAACCACCATACTCGATAGCCATCAGTACTGGATTTGGCATAAATTGCTCCATAAGGAACGCGTTCTATATAAAAACCATCGCCCAGCAGCGAAATTTGAGCCGGTGTCCTTTAATTCCAGAAATACACGTCCAAGCTCAGACGACTCTCATAAAATACCTTCGGCGGTGGTCCTAATGCCCTTGAGCGCCATTTTCAGCTCTTCTTTGTTTGGAGCATATTTATATGCGTCCTTGGGGTCCACAGAACCATCTTTGACAAGCTTACAAAGGTTATTCGTGAGATCCTGCATACCTTCCTGCTGAGAACTTCGTATGACGCTCGGCAGATCGCCTTCGCGCCCGTCTGATATCAATTTGCGAACGGCTGGATTTGCAAGAAGAATCTCTACAGCAGGTATCCTGTCTATATCCTCTTCGATGCAGGGTAGCAATACCTGACTTATGATTGCCCTGACCGCTATGCTCAGGGTTTGTCTGGTCAGGTCTCGCTCAGTTTGTGGGAATAGGTCCAAGAGCCGGTGAACAGCCTGGGACGCATTTGCAGAGTGCATCGTTCCAAAAACAAGGTGTCCTGTCTCGGCAGCTCTCATGCCGGCTGCGACCGTTCCGGCATCGCGCATCTCGCCAATAAACACAATATCGGGGTCTTGTCGCATAAGATATCTTAGCGCTTCATTGTAGTCCGCTACATCCAGGCCTATTTCCCTTTGTGACACTATTGCTTTATCATCTTTGAATAAATACTCGATGGGATCCTCTATTGTGATTATATGACAGGAGCGTGTGTGGTTTATATAGTCAACCATTGAGGCGACTGTCGTTGTCTTACCGCAACCGGTAGGACCTACCACAAGAACAAGACCTTGATTAGTCCCAGATATCTCTGCAAGAATCGATGGCAGGTGCAGACTCTCAAACGAAGGCACTTGGGCGCTGACTCTTCTTGCTGCGAGGCTTATCAGGCCCCGCTGGCGAAATATATTTATTCTGAAACGATGGTCGGTGCCAATTTCGTGGGCGAAGTCTAAAGTGCCGTTTTCGATAAAGAACTGTTTTTGAGCTGGATTTAGTATCTCGAAAACCATCTGCTCCATCTTTTCTTGTGTCATCACCTCACCGGTAGTGTTCTTTAGCTTCCCGTATTGCCGCAATTTCGGCGGCTGGCCTACCTTCAGATGGAGGTCGTTTGCATGGGTCTTGATCGCAGCCCTGAAATACTTGTGTAACTGCGGTTCATGGTCAAGGTTAGTATACGTGTCAACAGGTTGTTCTGGAGTCATAATCGCTGATGTCTCCAAAGCTTATAAACCAACCGCATCACGGCGACTGGTTTTGTCTTTATCGCTCCGCTTTCCGCTGAGCTTCTTTACCCGAGATTTGTAGAGACGAACCCCTACCTTTATATATTATAGGGCTTTACTGAAGATAGTCAAGTCTGATGCGCAGGCTAATTCTTGCACATGCAGGACAATTTCTATGGAATCTCTCACGTTGGCAGGATTTGACATATCCAAACCTTAATACAGAGTTATTTCACTAAGCCTAAGGCTTATAAAACGGAAAACTGAGATGTTTGGTTTGGCTGTATACATATAAGCCTTAGGCTTATAAATTTGTCGAACATTCTTAGCCCCAGCCTTCACGCCGCCAATAGAAGCGCCAAAGTCATATATATCGCCACGCTTATGGAATCGTTCGCAGTCGTAACCAGTGGGCCTGAGCTTATGGCAGGGTCGATACCAATTCTGCGAAACAGAAAAGGCAGCAACAACCCAAGCGTAGTCGCAACCATTATCGCTGAGAACATAGCGGTTCCAAATGCAAAGACCAGGCGGACAGGTTCTATTGCGTTTTCAGGTATCCTGGCATGAATCAGAACGGCGCAAGCTATCCCGCCCAACACGCCGCAGCTCAGGGCCACTAAAAGGGCAATCCTGACCTCACGAGTGAAAACTTGGCCAAATCGCAGTGCCACGAGGTGACCAGTTGCCAATCCAGAGACCACTATTGCGGATGTCTGAAGCCCCGCATTACCGCTGATGGCAGCAATCATAGGCACAAAGGCCGCCGCTGCCACGAAGACCATCTGATTCTTACCTCGGAAAAACGTCATCACCAAAGCGGTGACCGCTGTGCCGATCAAGCATGGCAACAGCCAGGTCATTCGGATCCTCGCTGCGTGGAAAGCAGAAAATTTGTCAAGTTCGTCAGGGTCAGTACCGGCCATAACGTACAGATCCTCTGCCGCTTCCTCCACCGCGACCTCAATAACACGGTCTGCAGTGATTCGTCCCACGAGCTTTTTGTCTTTGTCCAAGACCGGTACAACAATCAGATCATTTTTGCTGAATATGTTTCGAACTTCTTCCTGGTCGGTATCAGTCTTTATGTAAATCGTATCGGGATCTACCAATTCTCCTATCTTTTCGTCTTCCGGGCGGGTTAGTAAGAATCGTATTCGAACGTCCCCCAGAAATCGCCCGTCCGCATCGACGACGTAAACAGAATAGAAATCTTCATCAATCTCAGCAGCACGGATTTTATTGACGGCCTGAGCAATGGTGGCATTGGCCGGCACACTGATTACAAGCGGGTCCATTATGCCGCCAGCCGAGTCCTTCGAGTAGCTCATCAGTTTTCTAATCTCGAGCGAATCGACCCGGCTAAGACTGGCGAGCGCCTTTTCTCTTATTTCATCAGGAAGTTCTGAAAGAAGGTCGGCTACATCATCGTGACCAAGCTCGGAGATAATGCTGTTTATTTCTTCTTCCGCGAGCAGATCGAAAAGCTCAGCGCGGGTAGCTTCGTTGACCTTCTCCAGGACTTCTGCCGCCATGGGTCTATCTAAGGCGTCAAACATAAGACGTCTCTGCTCGTTATCTACCAGCTCGACAACCTCAGCAATATCGCTGCTTCTCTGCTGAGCGAGCAGTTGACCCAAAGCAGACATGTCATTAAGCTCAAGTGCAGACTCGATTTGCTGGAATAGCTCTCTTTTTTCGTCCTGTTCGTCGATCATACTACCACACCTATAATTGCTCTTACGTTTTCAGTATGACGTTGAAGCACAATCCGCCAAGTACTAGTTCAGTCCATTCGGAGATAGGATACACTTGATATGCCCGTTCAGGCAATCCTTTTGTCAGCCGATAGCCATATATGTTAGTTGCACTTCACCTTTATACTTTGCTGGATCAGTAGCTTGACCAAGACTTGATTGACGTGTTGCTTTATGCAACCCGGGTACTTCAGTCGGGGATGATAAGTTTTGTTCCCGGCTTGAGTTTATTCGCATCACTTATTTGAGAGCGGTTGGCATGAAGAATCTTTCGCCATTTGTTTGCAGAGCCGTAGTACTTCTGCGAAATAGCCGAGAGTGTGTCGCCCTGACGCACAATGTGAAATCGTTGAGTTTTTATTTTCTCAGTTTGTTCGTATATTGTCATATCCTGTACCGTTGGTTGAGTTTCGATTTTCGGCAACTGGCCATCTTTGCCGGACTCTGTGTTCGGCAAGTGCACCGAGTAGCCGGATTGTGATGCCACCGCATTGCCCGATAGATTATTCAGAGACTTGGGTGGGTACCTTGCGGGCAAAGGACTGGAACCAAGCTGCGACCGTAACAATCTTGCCTGTGGTGTCAGGCTCGGACGGGTAGCCAGCCATAGTGTAGCCATTATCACGAGTATCAGGCCCACAAGCAATCCTATTTTGAAGTCTTTTTGCATCTAAATTTAATATGAATCATGCATCCCTACATGGAATCGAACGGCCTTATCGGATGCTATGCGCTGTGTGTTCGCCGTTATCTACTTGCTCTTTCCCTTTTTAGCTTTCGTGCCAAGCAGCAATACAGGTGCGGCTATGGCAATTGAAGAGTAAGTACCTATTATGACACCAAGACCAATCGCGAAGGTAAGGCCCCTTAGACCCGGGCCACCAAAGATGTACATTACCAGCACAACTATAAATGTTGTGAATGACGTTAGAATAGTCCTGGAGATAGTTTGGTTAATACTGTCGGTAATTGTCTTTGGGATTAGCTGGGCTTTTCGGCGATTCTCTCGGATACGGTCAAAGACGACGATGGTGTCGTTCAAGGAGTAGCCGATAAGCGTCAGGAATGCAGCTATCATAGCAAGGTTTATTTTGAAATCTCCGATTAAAAGTTTTTGGCCTATCGGTGTTGCTGCGATATACGTACAAGCTGTAACAGCGCCAACAGTGATGCATACGTCGTGTACCAGGGCTATGATTGCAGCAAAGCCGTAGCGAACATTGCCGAATCTTATCCAGACATAGCCGACAATGGCGGACAGCGACAGAATGATGGCGATCAAAGCTCGCGTCTTCTGTTCTGATCCAACTGAGGGGTCTATCTGCGTCACCCGCGGCAGCGATGTTTCGAGTTCGGCCGCAGTGATGACTCTTGCAGTCTCGTTTTCAACAAAGCTTGTCCACTCGTCCTCGGGCAGTTCACGCAATCCTGCTTCTGGTGCTACGCTTACATAAGTAAAAGATTTAACAGGCTGGTTGGGTTCGGTTATTGCCGGGTTGGAACTATATATTCTGTAAGCATACCAATTCAGCTCTCGCATATCAGGTTTGAACCGCAGGTCCTTCATTCTGCGGTTGAGCTCGTTTAGCGTGGCAGCCTTTTCGATTGTGCACTCGATCTTGACGCCTCCTATAAAGTCAGCGAGCTCCGGATGCGAATCAACAAGCTCTTCCGTTATTTCCCCTTTGGAGACGACTTGAGGACCGAGATTTTGCTGGATCTCCAGCTCGTCTGTAAAGGCCTTTTTTATGGCACTATTCACAACTTCGTCAATATGAGGTTCCGATATCTCGGCCTGCGGAAAAGCCATACTCAGAATATTCTCAATAAGCGTAGGATTCATTCGGCTGGTCTCTATGACGAAGGTATTGCTGCCTTGGCTCTGCCTGGTTACGCGTAAGTCACTAAGCTTATCGCGCAACTTCGATTGGGTCTGCTCGATCGCTGACGTTACAGTTTCAATAGTATGCTGCGCAGCCTGCCCAGATGCAGAGAAAGTAACCTTGGCGGTGGTCTTGTTTGTTGCTGTTGTAGTTATTTCATATTGCCTGCCGGATTCACCTATGCTGTAAATATTGGCTGCCGCAAGGGCTGGATTAGCAAGCTCAGTAGCGACTTTGCGAATCCTGTCTTCTACATCCTGCCTGGAAAGAGATACAGTGTCTTTGAAATTTATCTGAACGGACGTCCCACCTGTGAACTCGATGTCATATTTATTGTTTTTAGTATCATCTCGCGTAAAGAACACAAACAATCCGGCTATAATTAACAGAACCGATATGGAAAAAAAGATGGGTCTATAACCCATCCAGTTTACTTTTGGCTCATGTATCAGACGAAGCATAAGTAGGTGATCTTTGATAATTCTCCTGGACACAAGGAAGTCTAAAATGACTCGTGTCACGAAAAGGGCGGTGAACATACTCGATACAATACCGAGCATAAGAACTATAGCAAATCCTTTAATTTCTTCCGAAGCGACCCAGTATAAAATCGCTGCGGTGATGAACGTGGTGAGATTGGCGTCAAAAATAGCTCTGAAAGCCCTTTGGTAGCCATTCTTGATGGCGATTGTCAGGCCTGAGCCTTTCTGCTGTTCCTCACGAATCCTCTCGAATATCAGGACGTTGGCATCAACACTCATGCCGATTGTAAGTATTATGCCGGCAATTCCGGGCAACGTGAACGTTGCTCTGACCCCTGCCATTACTGCCAGGACAAACAAGATATTCAGAATTAAGGCCACATCGGCGATTGTACCTGCGACCATATAGTAGATGAGCATGCAAAGTATCACGACAACAAGGCCAATGACACCGGCCTTTATGCCCTGGTCGCGGTTGTCGGCGCCGATGGATGGGCCTATCGTTTTGATGGAGATGGGCTGTTCAATCAGCCTGGCGGGCAGAGAGCCAGCGTTTAGCTTGTTGACCATATCGGTAACCATAGTCTGAGTGAAGCTGCCGGTTATTACACCGCTTTTTCCTATGCCACCTCTTGCCTCAATATTAGGAGCCGATATCGCTATGCCATCGAGCAAAATACAAAGGGGTCTGTTAGGATTTCTTTTAGTGACGTTGAAGAATAGCTTTCCGCCTCTCTCGTCGAGCAAGAAGGCAATCGCTCTACGGCCCATACGGTCGGTTGTCGGCTCAGCCTTTTCCAGCTTCCACTCTCTTTTTGTCGGCCCCTGTAGTATTGCCTCGTTGGGTCTGTTACTGGCCAGAACATAGTATTTATCACCGAATGGAGCGACTATTGAATCAGGGGCTCTCCAGTCCTGAATATTCTCTATTTCGCACCAGACATACTTGTTGTCTGATGCGTATTTGGGTCCTTTTTCTGCGAGGGATTGAACATATATATTTATTTCATCCGGGGTCAATTCGGCTCGGTCTCGTGTCGGCAGTATTCTAAACTCAAGTATACCGGCGCCTTTGAGCATTCTTTGCAGGTCGCTGGGGTCGTCGAGGCGACCTCTATAAGGACGATACTCATCAAAAGCAGCAACTACATTGTCGATCTCTTTTGCACGATCTGGAAACTTGGCTTTTAACTCTTGAATTCGCAGTGCTCTTTCGGCAGACTTTGGGGACATCTCCAACACGAAGTTGATCTGGTCCTCAGTCAGGTTCAAACTGTCAAGCTTCCTTCTGGCCTGCTCGTACTGGACGTTCTTCCCAGAATCTTCCTTAGTCAACTGGCCAACAATGTCAGACCACTCGGCGTATGTTTTGACATAGTCGGTCAAGAGGCCGAGATTATCCTCAGAGCCAAGAAAAGCTTTAAGCGAATCTTGAAGTTGCTCGTCATTTAGTTTTGACCATTCGGTCCTGTTGCGTTCTATTAGTTCGAGGTCAAGGCCTGCCAAAGACAGTTTACTCTCTACGCTCTTGAGCTGATCCCATAGTTCATCTCGCCTATTCTGCAATTGTTCACGCTCGTCGTAGGCTCGTGCAAGCTCCTCAAGAATTGCCAGCCTATTGGGATCGCCCTGTGCAAATCGGTTGAATTCCTTGGTTCGCTCCTCCAGCGGCTTCTGAAGCGAGCGCATAATAGTAGCGCGGTTTACATTCTTGGCCAAAAAATCGCTAAATGCTGCTTCAAACTTTTCGCGTTGTTGGCGACTTTCGGCACTTGTCAAGGGCATTTGTATTTCGAATCGGGTGTTACCCTGAGGTCGCCAGATGAGATTTTGTATGTTGGCCGGGTCGATTCGCCTTCGCAGAACGGTAATCATTTTCTGCGCCAAATCTCTTTGCTGTTCCTCACTCAGGCCTTGAGTGTCAATCTCATATACAAGACTCGTACCACCTGCCAGGTCGATGCCGGGCTTTAGCGTCTTACCTGGCGGATACAGGGTCAAGGCCGCCACGGCCACCAGAACAACGATCAATATGCTCTTAGGCAACAGATTCTTATCCATAGTTCTCCTTATCTGTTATCTGTAACGTGCAACATAGTGGCCAAGGCTTGGCTGTGCTACTGCTACTGACAGTCGATCTTTCAATAAGCTCATTTGGACACATCGATTTTTGTCACATTTCTCTGGCTGGGAGGTTCACCTATTATACGCACAGAAACGGGCTCTTCTATAATACGGGCAGGCAAACAGCCAGCATTAAGCCTATTGACTATTTAGGTAACTTCGGTTTCGGTGAAGTTGCCGGTTATCATGCCCTGATCAGCCGTTACTTCTTTTCCTTAGATAGATTCTTTCCTATCGCTGAGGTGATAATCTTAATCTTTGTGTTGTTTGACTCATCAATCTTCAAGGTGACCTCGTCATCCCTGAAGTCAACGACAGTTCCTATTATCCCGCCGATTGTTCGGACACGGTCATTCTTTTCGAGCGACTGAACCATCTGTTTGTGCTCTTGCTGTTTTTTACGAGGTCCTCTGAAGAGCAATAGGTACATAACTACGAAAATTAAAACGAATGGTAGCATTTGCAGCCAGGGTGACCTCGATGTGGCAGTGCGCTGTGCAGGTGCATTGGCATCAGATGGTACCGTCGTCATCGCCTCGCCTTCAGAGTCCAAGTGCTTTGGAGCAATGCGCGAGGGCGCCTGATTGGCGTCCGTTTGAGCTAATATCCAAACGTAATCCATATCTATTTTCCTTTCACCATTCTTAGTTTATTCGGGATAAGGTATAATGGGATAGAGGAATTGTCAAATTCCAATTGGCAATAATCGGCTGAAAAACAGGGTTTGCGGAGTCCATGCGCTAACATGAACAGTACTTTCTTAATTGTTCAGCCGCCCAAGAGGAGAATTCGCTATCTTTCAGGCTTTGTCTTATCTTTGCCATGAGTCGCTGATAAAACCGGATATTGTGTAGCGATAGCAGGATCGGTCCAAGCATTTCCCCGCAATTAAAGAAGTGTCTCAAGGCAGCCCGGCTGAAATTCGTACAACAGTAACAATCACAACCGGCCTCGACCGGCTCGGCTGCACTTATATGAGCATTATTTCTTAATCGCAAAGGGCCGTTCTCGGTGAAGGCGAAAGCGTTTCGGCCATTCCGCGTCGGAAGGACACAATCGAACATATCCACGCCAGCTTTGACGGCGGCAATAATATCGGCTGGGGTACCAACACCCATAAGATAGCGAGGCAACTGCGGCGGTAAAAACTGTGCTGTCTGGTTAACCGTCTTTATCATATCGTCATGTTCTTCACCAACGCTTAATCCACCTATGGCATAACCGTCAAAGCCCAACTTGATGAGTTTTTCGGTGCAGTAAGCGCGAAGCTGATGGTCTGTCCCCCCCTGAACAATTCCAAAGAGCAACTGGTTCGGATTATTGTGTGTATCTTTGCAAATTCTGGCCCAACGGATGGTTCTTTCGACTGCCGTCTTTAACTCAGTGACGCTTGCAGAAGCGGGCGCACACTGATCGAAGCACATTATTATGTCGGCACCAAGGCGGTTCTGAATCTCTGTAGCAAGCTTTGCATCCAAATATATCTTTGTGCCATTGACGTGGCTTGCAAACTCGACGCCTTTATCATCTACTTTTACCAACGTGCTGAGTGAAAAGACTTGATATCCACCGCTGTCGGTAAGAAGCGGACCATCCCAGGCCATAAATTTATGAAGTCCACCGAGTTTTTCAACTACGTCTACCCCTGGCCTGAGCATTAGATGATAGGTGTTAGCTAACAGGATGTCAGTGCCGGTTTCTTTGAGCTGTTGAGGACTGATTCCCTTTACCGCGCCGGCTGTGCCAACAGGCATAAAAACAGGAGTCTCAACCTTTCCGTGGGGCGTCGTCAGGACACCTCGTCTTGCGGATGATTTTAGGTCTGTGCTGAGAATCTCGAAATCGCTCATATTTGTGTTATGTTTACGAGGCGTTTTTGGTTTCAGTAGATATTTACAATTTTAGCGCCTGGGTAGTAATAATAGAGAATTCTGGTTGCGGTTTTGCCTTGCCTTGCCATACCTTCCGCTCCGCACTGGCACATTCCCACCCCATGGCCCCATCCTCTGCCCGCGACAAATGCCCAATTCTGACCCCATTTTATGATTTGACAGATAGTGCTCTTTATTTCACGCCCGGTAGGATCGATTGTAAGACGTAAGTCCTCACCTCGCAAAAAATCACTTTTACCGGTAGAGCCAACAAGTCTGACTCTCGTCACTCGGGAAATGCTGCCATAGTCACTTCTTTCAACTGGGATGATCTTCGTGATTTCGCCAAGCTCCTTTAGCTTCGGGTACCTCTGGTGCAGCCTGGTAGTAACAGTGGTTTTATCGAACTGTGCCATAGGCCAGAAAAAAAGGCTGAGCTTTGCTACATCTTTGCAATAAGGGCAGGTGACACCTGCAAGTGGGCCATAAGAATCCCCAAACACATTCTGGCTGTTTTCTGTGTGGCCGCCACATACTGAGCTGTAGTAAGCCGGGAAAATATCCTCCGTGCCGTTAGGATGCCTGCAGGTCAGGACTTGGCCGGAGGTTCTGTTGACGGCGTCCCAGACCTGTGCCGACTCCGCACTAACGCCTCGATAGACCTGATTGGCCTGCGTCTTCTTAACATCCCATCTGCGCCTGCTGCCTAACCGCTGTTTGTTGTACAAACAGTATGTTCTGGCAACGATTGCCTGGGCTTTGAGAGCTTCAGGCTCCCAGTAATCGGGCATTTCAGCGCCGACCACGCCGGCAAGGTATGGCTCAAGAGGAACGATGTTAATAGCATCAACAGAATTGCCGTCGGAAGTGAGAATCAGTTTTAACTTGCCTCGGTATTCGTTACCATTAAGGCTGAAAATGTGGGGGTTATCGGGACAAATAATTGCCTCGCTACCCGCAAAAACGCGACCAGCTAAAGTAATCTTGCCGGCAGAAACCTGCACTTTTGAAGGCCCGTCAAGTTTATCAAAACGAGCCACCAACGTCTCCATCTGAAGGTCAGAGCCCAACGTACTTACACTGAAAGGACTGCTAATATGAATCGTGCAATCAGTGGCTTTGTCAAGTAATAAGACCCTTACCCAAAACTGTGACTCGATATCCATTTGCGGCGTGGGTCTGACAAGTTGTCTGGGTTTACAGCCAGCGTAAAATGCCACTAATAAGAGCAAAAGTAAAGCAGGTGCAATTTCAGAGAAATGGAATTGGCTAATCGAAATCCGAAGTCTGTTTCTGGTTCGCAGAAAATCTTCGTTGGGACCAGCGATGGATAGCTGACTAATGATATCTAAAAAAACCATTAAGAGTAATCGGCTTATCAATCCAAGGTTCGCAGGGACAGTCCGAGATTAGCGAGAGCTTTTTTAATTTCATTCAAACTCGTTACGCCGAAGTTCTTGCAGCCGAGAAGCTCAGCATCTGTCGTACGAGTCAACTCGCCAATTGTACGAATACTAAGCTTCTGTAAACATTTGCGAGAACGTATCGACAACTGAAGGTCATCTACTAGTTTGTTCAACAGCCCCTGGTCTTGCGTGGCACCTTGGTCAGATATTTCTGTCGATTGGAACTGCTTTTCCTCCAGGGCCATCCCAAGGCGTAATCCTTTCGGTTCAAGGACGCCCTTTATTTCAGTCAGAGAAGTCTCTCCGAAGTTTTTATAGGACAGAAGTTCGATCTCGGTGATTTTCAGAAGATCACCGAGTGTTTTGAGATTCATTTTCCGCAGACAGTTTCTGCTGCGCACCGATAACTCAAAATCAGAGATAGGGGTTTCAAGAATCTGGTTTTTACGGCTCCGCTTCTTTTCTTTCTCCTCGTCGTAAAACATATTTTTTGAGCTATCGATATCTTTTTTGAACAGGATCGCTCTTTGATGATTAGGATGTGATTCCAGAACAGTATCAACGCACCGAGATGCTTTTTCAAAATCGCCCTCATCTTCATAAAGCACTGCCAAATTAAGTAGAGCGCTTACATAAACGGGAGAAGTCGAGGCAATTTGCTTATAGTAGTCGATAGCTGCTTGCTCATCGCCGGACAGATCACAACGATAAGCAAGGTGGAAAAGATATCTCTGATGGGTCGGCGACAACTCCAAAGCTACCTTATAGTTGTCTATAGCACCTTTATATAAACCTTGAGCCTCCTGAAGACGAGCCAGCTGATAATGATACTCGGCACTGACCTTTTCGAAGTTTGCACAGCTTTTCAGTTCCTCGGTTGCGGCTTCAAAGTTCGAGGCGCGACGATAAGTAGCGGACTTTTCCAAAGTCACGGCTAATGGGTCAGCACCATAGTCAAGACTTTTCTGGAGATTTTCTACTGCTTCATCGAACTTGCCCATTCTCCGAAGTGCAATGGCAAGGTACAATAATTTCTCCTTGCAGTCTTCAGCCTTTTGAAGTTGCTCTACAGCTTGCTCGAATCTCGCCAGAATAGAAAGGCCGATCCCCAGGGCAAGCTTGGCTTTAGGCGAGGTTCTCGCCATGTTTTCTTCCAACTGTTCGGCAAATTTCAACTGGTCGGCTTCGCTGGAATGGACGAAATTAGAAAGTCTCATAATCTCGTCAACAGAAGGCAATTCATCAGCAAACAAGTCGATCTGTAGTTCTGTAGTTGGCTGCATCAGGACATTCTCCCAAGGTTCCTTTTATTGTCTATCTGTATCATAAATAGTTTTGTAGGGGAAGATATTATAAATTGGTATGAAAGATTTGCAAATGATTTTAAACGCTCCAACCGCTGTACGTAAATAAGAACGCCGTTGATGAGATAACCAACTACAACTTGTGCCTGTGGACATGCTTTAAGGCGGTTAGTTAAACCAGCCCTCAGCTAACAGGGAAAAATCAAGCATATTTACCCCATTTACACCATCCAAGTCAGCCGTTCCATCCGGCTGTAACCACTGCTCACAAAGGGCAGCCAGGTCTTCCCAATTGACTATGCAATCGCCGCTGATGTCACCTATCGGACACTGCGTCGGCGTAAAAGCTGCCAGAGAGTGGACAAGTTGACCGGCTTCGGAATGCTGCCAGCTCATGGTGGTCAATCCTGCTAAAGCGACAATTTTGGTGCTGCCGGCTGCCGAAGAATCGTCTCCGTCAGCCAAGGCGGACCAGCGGGTTTCCATGCCCTCGGCGGTAGTACAGAACGAACCATCAGTACAGGAACCCACGACGTCGAGTATCCATGCTCCATCAGTGACTGTAGTTATGTCAGTAGAAATTGTCTGTGAACACCGCTCGGATTTGATAACAACCGCCTCTGCTGGTTGCTGAGCTACATTAAAAAGCGAAATTGCACCGGCATTTCTACTATCAACATCTCCAGAATAAGCGACATCAACAGTATAAGTACCAGAGACAGGCAGGTCGTTTTCCAGCATGTAATATAACTCAGTTTTCTGCGAAGAGAGGCCACCCACGATCGAGTTAGAGTCCGCGATGTGATTCATATTAACGCCATTATATTTTATACTGCTTATTTCCAAGTTGCTCGTGCCTGGGCTCTCAGCAGCAAGACCAACTACAAGAAGTCTGTTCCTGCCACAACCGATAGTGTGTGACCAGCTAATTGTTGTACCGGCGGCTCCGCTGGAATAAGAGCTTGCGTTATCAAATGTGATCGGCGAATCCTCATCCGAGGTCGTGAAACTCCACACCGGGCCTTTCGTAGTGCCATGACTATTCTTTTCATCAATCCGCCAATAATAAGTTTTAAGCTTGGCCATTATTCCCGGTCGGAAGGTTGCATCGGCTTGGCTGCCTCTGTATTCGCTTGAAGAGGTATTGGCCTCGTGTACAGAATTGAAATCACTTCCAAAGTAAACATCATGCGATGCGGCGTAGGTTCCTGCTATCCAGCTCAAGTTAGCAGCTCTACTAACATCTACTGCCGTATCTGCCGGATTAGGATTGGTTGCCTGAGCTGGCGGTGCTATCTCTGCATCAAGAACTATATGACATACTGTAAGAGGACAAATCGTATATGAGAATGAATTGTTGGTGATTTGCTCGACAGGTGAAATTTCCGATATGTCAGAGCTGCTGCTATCAAAGGCCCAAACTCTGGCAGATATATAGTTCGTCCGGCTGTTTATGTTGAATATTGCATTGATTGAATAATCAAAATTCTTGTTTATTACTATAAGATGCAATTTTGAATCATTAATCCTGGATACCGAAGCGTAAATAGAGCTATTCTGTTTATCGCTCATTACTGCTTCGACCTTTGTATCACCAAAAGTAGAATTGTTGCCGTCATAGTCTCTGTATATTTTATAAGCAGCGCTAACATAATCGCCGTCATCGCCCCAATAGTTGGACATGTAAAGGCCATATTTGATGAAGATGCCAAGCACATCTGCCATTGCAATTCCGCCGGAGAAATGCTCGGGCGCGCCGTAATTAAATTCGGTAATGGCAAGCTTGGTTCCGGAATAATAACTATCGATGGAATCCAATATTTTCGGCAAAATAGGTAAGTAACTCTGGCGCCATTGTCCTATCCAACTATCTTCAATATAATCCGGATCCCATAACGTTCTTGGTGCCTGCATACGTGCTTCCGCATTTGCTCTGGAGTAAGAGGAGAGTGAATCAGTTATCCTGTTGCCACCGCCTTTTGCCTCGGGATACCAGTGCAGGTCAAGAACATCAAGCAGTCTCCTTCGCTGTCTCTCTGAGGCCTGGCTCATTTGGTCAAGATAGTAATCAAGAAACCATTCGTATCCGTTTCTAACACTGCTCCAATCGGGTGCGCTTTGAAAATTCTCAAAGGCACTGAAACCATAAAGCACCGGGCCAAAAATCTCGGCACAGGGGTCAACGTCTTTTATCGCTGAGGCTAAAGCAACAGATCTATCAATGATTTCCCGGCAAGTAGGCTGAGCCGGGTGGATTCTTGGATGTGTGTGGCTCCACAGGGCAGGCTCATTGTCAAGTGAGTAGCCTTTAATACCCGTTGGTGTAGAGGCGTCGCCATATCTTTCCACGAGAAAATTAACGCACTCATCCATATATACGTAATCATCGGTCAAATCAGGACCACTACAAGGATCACAAAATGGCCCCGGCTTGGCATATACAACTTCTTTCCATCGATAAGAAGGTGCCGTCTGCTGCTCTGTTACAGCACCATTCTTGTCAGCCGAGACACACCCCGCCATCTGGAGTGTGACAAGAGAATACATACCCGCCTGTATACAAGAATCGTGAAAGTCGGTTAGAACAATCCCTGGAATTTCTTTTAGGTGCGTCGGCAAATCCCGGACAAGATATTGATCACTATGATGGTACCAGTCTGCGCCGGCGTTTGAATAATTGTTTTCCCAGTTATATCCCGTAAGGCGATTGCCACCGATCCGTCTTGCTGCCAGATTCTCATCTTCGCCGAGTGTGAAATTAGAACCATAGATATAAGGGCTTATTGGTGCTCTTGCTTCGGCTGTATTGATGTTAAAAGTCACATTTAAGTCCGCCCATACAATAGTAGGCAAATTAACACACAGCACTACAAGAATAAAAGTAGAGATGATCTTTCTCATTCAGCCCCTGACTCCTTTATAAATCTAAGTTAAATTAAACGCCTTTACTTTATCATAACATATTGTTGGTAAATATCTTACGCAAAAGTCCTCGCTTTTTGAAAACGTTTAAATTTTTCTATACTGACAGGCCTGTAAGAAGTTTCTTTACCAATATTTAGACTGGTAAGTTTTCAATCGAGTTGTTCTTTAAAATCGACAGTATTTTCAATACAAATGGCCAATCTATTAGCCGATAAGGCATAGTTTCCCCCCATCTATCAATATGAATAACGATAGAGTTGACGCTTCGAGATTGGCATTAGTGGGGAGCAAACCTTACCCACAAGCTCTCACTCTACTGAGCGTTTGGCTGCTTTAGCGCTTTCATGCAGGGCCTACACGTGCCTATAGACATCCCAGCCAATGTAATTGCCAAGCGCCTCTGCGATAGCATCTGCCTTCTCAGACATGTTGACTGCTACATGGTGTTCGAAACCCATATTGCAGATATAGCTCATCAGTGCCTGCAGATTGTCGATTTTCATTACGCCATAGCCACCAAATGTCTCGAGCTTGTCATTTGTAAAATTGCCTTGGCCCACATAGGCACTCAATACGCCATCCACATCGTCGGTGGTCGTTCTGCAAAATGTGGCTGGACTCGCCTTAATGCGCCCGACTATTGTGCCGTATGTGTTGTCCTTGCCTACAGAGCCAGCGATGATTTCCTGGAAGTCCATCCTGTTGGTTTTGAAGAAGGACTTGGGCAGGTTACTACAGTGAAACAGTACGCACTTGTCCGGGTCGTCCGCAAAATTGTTATTCCAGTCCAAAATTGCGCTTGGAGTGCCGCTGGCTAACTGAAGGATATACATACTCAAAAGACCTGTAACATCTACTTCGCAGGCGCTGGGCAAGAGCGATTCGCTCATCATGCTCATCAATGTACAAGGGACGATGCCGAAAAATTCTTCCAAAGCCGTCCAGCACTGGATTGCCGTACCCAATAACTCGTTTGCCTTGATCCATTGGTCGATAACATAGCCGAACTTAGCCATCTTCAAAAGGCTGTCCGAAGGAATTGCCTTCGTGGTAGTATATCCCTTGATGGAATTCAGCTTATTTTTTACACCTCGATGATTATCCGGGAGCTGCTCAACTTTGCTCAATATCTCATATAAATCAATTGGCTCGATGGCAATACCCGAGAATTCAAGTATCTTCTCACTATAGCGCACGGTGTTAAAGGCAGCAGGCCGGGAGCCTATAGCTCCGAAACGAACATTGTTGAGCCCTTTTACGACCCTGCAAACAGCCGCAAACTGGTCCAGCTCTTTCACGAATTCTGCAGATTTGACTCCGAGCGTATGCAACTTCGTTAGCGTGAAGGGAATTCCTGCCTGCCGGAGGTTGTTGCATAAGCTGATTTTGCCACAGAATGAGTCTCTGCGTTGGCCCATCGCCATTTTACTTGGCTCATCTTTCTCCGCATGGATGAGAATCGGGACATCCAGACCACTGCGCTTGATTGCTTCGGTTGCGCCTCTTTCGTCCCCAAAATTGGGAAGGGTTACTATAATGCCATCAATTTTGTCTGCTTTCGAGGCAAACAAGGCTGCGCACTTTTTCGCCTCTTCAAATGTCTCGACAGTCCCGTGCTTTGTTTCGCTCGTAGGTAGAGCAATTGTGTTATAGCCGGCCTTTTTCAATACATCGAGAATGTTCTTACGACCCTCCTTTGCGAGCGCATCCGGGAAGAATCCACGATTACCTACAATTACTCCAAATGATACTTTTGACATTTTATTTCTCCTCTACGTCTGGCCATAATAGGCGTTCTTACCATGTTTTCTCAAATAATGTTTATCCAGGAGACTCTGAGAAATGGCGTTTTGTTGAGGATTGAGTCGCACCGTTCCGTATGCCATTTTCGCAACCTGCTCTAACACAATGGCGCTGCTTACGGCTTGGGTGGAGTCTTTTCCCCAGGTAAATGATCCATGATTCGCTACAAGAACAGCAGGCATCTGCAACGGGTCGATCCCCTTAAATCTTCGTGCAATAACCTTGCCGGTGTTTAGTTCATAATTATTTTGTATTTCGTCTTTAGTCATTACCTCGGTAACAGGTATCGGGCCATAGAAGTAATCAGCGTGTGTGGTTCCGAAACAGGGGATTTCACGTTCGGCCTGAGCCCACATCGCTGCATATTGTGAATGTGTATGACAGATGGCTCCAATTTCAGTAAAGCTGCGATACAATTCCAAATGCGTGGGTGTATCGGAGGATGGTCTGAAGTCACCGTCAATGATATTGCCTTCGAGACCCAGTATAACAATCTTATCCGCCGTTAGCTCATTATAATCCACGCCGCTGGGCTTGATGGCCACAACCTTAGCCTGACGGTCGATTCCACTAACATTGCCCCAGGTAAAGATGACTAGTTTGTGCCCGACCAGCTCAAGATTGGCTCTGCATACCCGCTCTTTTAGTTGCTCATACATCGTTACGCATTCGCCTTTTCTTTAGTTTCCAAGAGGTCTTTCATCACGTTGTAAAGATTCTCTGTATGGTCCTTGATACCAAAACTATCATGGAGCTGTTTGTAGAGCTTGTATATCTGTTTGTAAATCTCAACATTTTTCGCAATGGGCTTAAACGTCTTGTCCTTTACGCCGCACATCGCTGCTTGCGCACCGGCATAGCTGTCGTGCCCACCTGCGGCCTTACCAGCGGTTACGGCTCCAGCTAT
>CAYSPM010000002.1:39919-51694 GCA_964432925.1 uncultured Pirellulales bacterium
GTGCCGATGATTTTGACAAGCACTCCTTCTTTGATTCCAGCGCCAACGGCACCCAGGTGGGCGTCAAATGCACCCATTGCTACCGGTATGCCTGCGGTAAGACCAAGTTTGTCTGCCCAATCTTTAGTGAGCTTTCCAGCGGGTTTATCAACCGCGAAGGTCTCGTTGCTGAGCGTTTCACGGAGCTTTGCAAGTTTCGGGTCGAGCTTAGCTAAGAACTGAGCATCCGGGTAACCGCCCCAATCTTTATTGAACATGGCCTTATGACCGGCGGCACAACGGCATCTCATAAGCCTATCCGGCGCATCTGTTCCAGTCAGCACAGCAGGCAGCCAGTCAGCATGCTCGACCCAGGTGTAGGCCGCATCAAAAACTGCTGGATCCACCCGCAGACAATAGAGAATTTTACTAAAGAACCTCTCGGAAGAATATGTTCCGCCGCATTTGGTCAGGTACTTAGGCTGCTCTTTCTTAGCAAGCTCCGTTATCTCGGCGGCTTCGGCGTGGCCGGTATGGTCTTTCCACAGCCAGGCATGGGCGTTGGGATTGTCTTTGAATTCTTTGGTTAATGCCAGAGGAACACCATCCTTATTAACAGGCAGCGGCGTTGAACCGGTCGTGTCAACGCCGATTCCAACGATGTCTTTCGGATCAAATTTAGGTTCAGCTTTGCGTGCCTGAGCAACCGCACCAGCGATGGTTACTTCGATACCTTTGAGGTAATCGGCAGGGTTCTGCCTTGCAAGATTATGGTCTGTCGGGTCTAAGATAATACCAGCCTGGCCGGTTTCATATTCGTGCACAATGGTAGCTACCTCTTGGCCATTTGTTACATCAACAAGTACTGTTCTTACAGAATTTGTGCCGTAATCCAATCCAATCGCATATGCCATAACAACACACCTCTCTTAATAGAAAACCGTAAACACTGACCTATTTTACAAAATCTCCATTACCAGAAATAAATATAAAAGGCAACAACTATACCGCCGATTATCACGGTATGTACTATATCCCATACATTCCAGCTCGCTTTGGTCTCAGCCTTTTCCTCAAGAGTTGCAGCACCGTACGTATATCTCAATTTCTCTTCCGGCGGCGCCTTCGTCAAAAGACTGACAATTACCGTTGTCGCTATGCTTATCAGGAATAGAAGTTCGCAAATATACAACCAATTAATGGTTTCAAGTGTGTAAAGGAATCCGAACTGTTCTTTTATTTCTGCGATGCGAGCAAGTTTTTCAGGTTCTGCCAGACTTTGGGCCTTGGCAATCGGGCCTCCGATAATCACATCAAGCAGCAGACGGAACATACCCAGAACGAAACCGACACTCATACCACAGAGGTTGCCTAACCGGTTTGCACGTTTCCAGAATACGCCCATAATAAAGGCAGCGGCAATGGCCGGTGCAAGCAAGCCCTGCACAGCCTGTAGGTATCGGTAGAGAACATTGCCCATTCCTTTCATTACGGGAATCCAGACTACACCGAGAACAACAACTGCTCCCGTAGCTATACGTCCGATTGTTACGTAATGTTTTTCACTGGCGTTTGGTTTCATCTTTTTATAGAAGTCACCGACAAACAAAGCCGCCGATGAATTGAACAGCGATGCAAGAGAGCTCATCAATGCTGCAAGCAAACCGCACACTACTACGCCCTTAAGGCCTATTGGAAGAAACTGTGCTACAAGTGATGAAAATGCTTTGTCAGCATCAGGGCCGGTACCCTGGGTATTAAGCGGCAAGGTGAGTAAGCCTTTCTGGTAGAGGGTAAAGGCAATCATTCCCGGAATCATGAATATGAAAACCGGCATCAGTTTCAAGTAACCGGCGAAGATAGTTCCTCTTCTTGCTTCTTTCTGGCTCCTGCCCGAAAGAACCCTCTGAACGATATACTGGTCGGTACACCAGTACCAGAAACCGATTATGGCAGAACCGAACAGCACACCCAGCCACGGAAATTCCGGGTCGGCATTTGAACGTATCAGATGTATATTATCACCGACAGTTCTTTGCACTTCGCCCCAGCCGCCTGCAGCGATCAGGCCGAGCACAAGAATAACTACGGAACCGATGAGCAGTACAGGTGTCTGAAGAACTGAAGTGTACATAACAGCCCTCATTCCGCCAAGAATTGTGTAAAGACCGGTTATTGCCACCAAACCTATAGCCGCTACCCAGAACAAATCCATTCCGCCAATCAGAGGAATATTATCCGGTATCTTGTCGATTCCGAAAACGGTACTAAAGACAACGCCACCCGAATAAACCGTTACAGCGACTTTTGTCAGAATATAGCTTACCAGCGATATGATAGAAAGAATCGATCTTGAACCAGCTGAAAAACGACGCTCGAGATATTCGGGCATTGTAAATATTTTGATTCTGTCATAGAACGGCACGAACACCCATCCGAGCACAAGAATCAGCCATGCATGTATTTCCCAGTGCGCCATCGCCATACCGCTGATAAAGCCGGCACCGGCCAGACCAACCAAGTGCTCAGAACCAATGTTTGAGGCAAAAATAGACGAGCCGATTGAAACCCATCCTGCGTTCTTTCCTGCCAGGAAATAATCCTGTGATGTTTCCTCTTTTTTTGTCAATACCCACACAATAATACCGACCAGGCATAGGAAAAACGCTCCCAGAATTACAGTATCCAGGGTATTCCACGGCACAGCCTCAGCCAATAATGTGAATCCATACATCTTCTCAACCTTTCAAATAATCGGCCGGTTTTTGCCTTGCCAGATTATGGTCCGATGGGTCTAAGATAATACCGGCCTGGCCGGTTTCATATTCATACACCGCTGTACCTAACTCATTGCCGTTAGCAGCGTCAACTATAACGCACCTTACAGAATTAGTTCCATAATCAAAGCCGATTGTATAAACCATTTTTTCCTCTCAACCTGTGAAATATAGATAAATTGCCACAATAATCACCATGAGAAGAACTGAGAGGATCACTTCTATGGATGACCAGCTTGCTCGCGATTTCTCCCTGTCCTCGGCCGTGATGGTTCCATAGGTCAGACCATTGATTTTTTCGTAGGACGGTGCGTCGGTAAGATAACTAACCACTACCATTGTCACGGCGCATACCACAAAAATAAGCAGACTGTAATACTGGAAGAAGATGTTGTTCATGATCCAAAGGAATGATCCCTCGGTATAACTGAAATCATCTATAAGTTTAACGGGTGTATCTATCCCCATTCGAATCAAACCTAAGACAAAGCCGACAATCAATGCCGACAAACATCCTTTGGCGTTCAGTCTTTTGAAGAACACACCGAGGAAGAAGACCACAAAGATCGGTGGAGCAAGATATGCCTGCACACCCTGAAGATAATCATATAGACCTTTTCCACCTCGGATCACCGGAATCCAAAACAAGCCAATTAATACCATGATCATCATGGCTATACGACCGGTCCATACAAGCTTGTGTTGGGAGGCCTGAGGACGCAATTTAGTGTATAAGTCCATTGTGAACAGTGTAGAAGACGCAGTGAATACCCCAGAGAGCGAGCTCATCAGAGCCGCCAACAAACCGGCAACGACAATTCCACGCACACCGACAGGCAGAACCGTCATCACCAACAATGGAAAAGCTTTCTGAGCTTCATCTCGGATGACTTGCCCCTGAGAATCGAACATGACCTGCTGAATCTGCGTAATCGCATTTGGGTTTTCTGGTGAGGCCAGAGCAAAACAAATCATGCCGGGTACGATGAAAAGAAAAACCGGCAGCAATTTGAAAAAGGCAGCACAAATCGATCCCCTTCGGGCCACTTTTTCGTTCGGTGCCGTCAAGACACGTTGAACGATATACTGATCTGTACACCAGTACCACAAACCAATGATCGGTGCACAGAAGAGCATTCCAAGCCATGGATAATTATTGTTGAAGTACCAGGCCATACGACCCGATTCCCTTACCGGAGCCCAGGTACCTTCAACACCCGCAGGTACCAGCGGCCTCCAGAGATTGAACATTTCCGAGCCAGCTACTTCATATAATCGCCCCCAGCCACCCAGGGCTTTAAGGCCGAAGAAGGTCACCAAAAGCGAACCTATCACAAGAATAATCGCTTGAGCGGTTGCAGTATAGGACATCCCCCGCATGCCACCGAGAATTGTATAAGCACCGGTAAGTACAATTACAAGGATCGACCCTATCCAGAAGCTATCCAATCCCATGAAATTGATCTCAGGCAGAAGAGCACTGAATACGATACCGCCGGCAAAAATACCGACAGCGATTTTTGTAAAAACATAGGCTATAAGCGAGATCATTGACAATACCCAGCGGGCTGTCGGTGAGAATCTTCTCTCCAGAAACTCCGGCATCGTAAAAACCAGCGATCGTGAATAAAACGGCACGAAGACCCACGCCAGCACTAACAGGCACCAGGCGTGCAGTTCATAGTGGGCCATGGCCACACCATCAGTGGCCCCAGAGCCAGCAAGACCAACTACGTGTTCCGAGCCGATGTTAGAAGTGAAGACGGCCGCACCTATAACAAACCATCCAAGGTTCCGTCCTGCCAGGAAATAGTCATCGGCTGTATCCTTGCTTTTGAGGATAACCCACCAGGCAATGCCCAGAAGGATACCAAAGTAAGCAACTACTATAATCCAATCCAGTGCTCCAAGTGAGGTTTGTGCCATCAGTATTTGCATAGACTTACTCCTTCACAAAGCGCCAAGAGAATTATATTAATTTTTCTTATCCCAAATATGGATTTCCTGCTCATTGAGTCGTGTTTGTTTGTCGAAACCACAAAGTATTACGTTTTGAGGCAGAAGCCGAAGAGGTGATCTGTTTTAATAACTGCCGTTTTGAAATTTTGTCCATGAGACCTATCTTCGAAACTGTTAGCATCTCAGCCAGGATACAAATGTGCCTGCAATGTATACTAAATATCCGATGATAACACAAGCAAATATTTCATTGAAAAAATCGGCCTGAGCTTTCGCCGTGTGGGTGGTGACACGTTTGCGGACAATCTCTGCGCCGACGGCCCCCATCAAGGCAAGAACAGTTGACTGTGGCTGGCTGGACACATTTCACTATCAACCGCCCAATGCCGTTGCAGACACGCTTGTATCACTGTAAATGCGGACGGCACTTTATCTCACGATGAGCTCATCCAGCGAGCGCTTTGGAACATGGTGGGTACCCTCGGTATCGCGCCAATACTTGATATCGCCGGCAGAATTGATGGTCTCAAGGACGACCGCTTCCTTTGGTTTTCCCAACGCCACAACCAGCAATATCTCATAACGAGCCGATATGGCCAGGGCTTTGCGCAATTGCTCTCTCTGGATTAGGCCAATAATGCAGCCTGCCAATCCTTTTTCTCTGGCGCCTAAGAGGATACTTTGAGCTGCGATGCCGTGGTCGCAGCCAAATGATTTTGTTATCTCTGTATCGCCAAGGATGATAATATAAGCTGACGGCCTTTCCTCCTCAGATGGGCCCGGCCAATCTTTAAGATAGCCAGCCCAGGCTAGATGTGGAAATATCAACGCATTCTTTTCAGGCTCACAGGTGAGGATATACTTCAGTGGCTGCAAATTGCCCGCCGATGGAGAGAGTCTCGCCAAGTCCACGAGTTCTCGAAGCGTATTGCGGTCTACAGGAATTTCCTGATGAAAACGCCGGCAGCTTCTATTCTTTATTATCAAATCCTTTATCATAGCGCTCGTGGTGCTCCGATATCGGATAGGCAATGGCGTAAGCCATGCTGTGCATAGCCTGCGCTTTGTTAATCCTTTTGCCGGATCATTACTCGATAGGTTACTTCACCTTAGCCGACTTTGCGGAACCGTCAAGGTCTCTGTCCGAATCCGAAACCAAGTTTTTGGAGGGTTTCGTCAAGTTTCGTTTCTCGCTTGTTGATTATGTCGTCTATTGCTTTTATCGTTTTCTCTGCTTTCTCTTGTGCCGCGGTTGTACGGAGTTCCCTGAGTTGGCTTAGAGATTCTTCATGTTCTTCTCTGAGGCGTCTGGGTCCTTTCAAACTGACCAGCGCTTCCTCAATAGCTTGAATTGCAGTTTCCTGTTCTTCACGTCTTTGCCTAAATTGTTCTCGCATTTTTGTTCGTTCATCTTCAGGGAGATCCTGGAAGCTCCCACGAGATTCGCGTGCCTTTGCTGTCTCTTCCATGCTTGTCTTGATTTTTGCAGCTTGCTGTTGAATTGTTTCGATGGCTTTGAGCTGGGCCTCACGCATCCTCGCCCTGCGCTGCGCGCGGTCACCTTGCTCCTGCGCAAATGCCATGTAGGTCACAGCCAAGATGGCAAGTGTGCCGACGATGAGAATAAGCGACTTTTTCATAATACAGCCTCCTAAAAATTGTTGAAAAAACATACATGGACTACCCCCGCTGCGGTAATCGGTTGTTTACCAAGTGGGCGCAATCCCTCTTTGCCGGTAGAGACGCAAATGTTTGGCTTTATATTACAGCAAAATCTCTTACTGCACATTGAGTTGTAACTTCTTCAAGGCTAACTATTTTTCTGGGCCATACTTCACGCTGCAGCCGTATGGTTTAACATAGGCCATGCTCACCTCTTTGCCCTCAATCAGCTCCGCCAAGGCCTTATCCACGTAGTTGATATACCCGTTTTGAGACTTGCCCAGCGGCGCACTATCAATAGCACCTTGGTACACGATCATACCGTTGGTGTTTATTAAGTACATGTGCGGCGTCGTTCTGGCACCATAAGCGCGGCCCATGTCACCTGAATTATCATCAAGTATCGGATAGGGCAGTTTGTAGCGTCGGGCAAAAAACTTGTTCGCCTCGGGTGTTGTATGGCTCGTACTATTGATGGCTAGCCAGACGACGTTCTTATCTTTGTACTTGTTCGCCAGCTCAATCATTGTGTTTTTCGTCTCGTAGTGGTATTTGGAGTAAGGACACTCAAAGTTAAACCACTCCAGGACAACAATTTTATCCTTGTAATCAGAAAGGCTCACACTCTTGCCGTCAAAACTTGTCAAAGTGAACTCTGGTGCTTTTCGAGCAGGCCTTTTTATTCTCGCCATGACCTCTGTTCGCCCCTGTATTCGCTGGAGTCTTTTATGTCTCCGCTCTAAACTCTGCAATCTCTCGTCAAATTCCCTTCTGCGTTCGGTCATAAGGTCTTTCAGACGATCGGCTGTCTGGGTGGCCTTTTCCTCCACAGCTAGTTGGTGAATTGCTTCTAACTCTTCGACAAGCTTTGTATGCTCCGACTTTAGGCTTGCGATTCGGGCTTGTAAGGCGGTCAACTCCTGCTCGATCTCTGCTGCCCTGCTAACTGGACGAAGTGGTTCCGGCGTTTCGGCTTGTCTGCGTGGTGCTCTGACTCTCACTCCTGGGAGGTTAACTTGAGGCTCTTTTTGGATTTCTCTCGATGGAGATGGGCTTCCACCCTCCGTAGCTAAGCTACTGCGGAGGACGGGTTGCTTCGTGTCATCCTGTCCACCCTCCGTAGCTATGCTACTGCGGAGGACGGGTCCAAAGGCTGTTATTCCTGTTACCACGACTACAAGTAATATGCTGACTGAAATTACGCGCATCCTCACAATACTATCCTCCAAAAACTCTAATCCTTCTAATTCAATTAATGTCCAACTCGGCGCTTACCTGAGCAGCCAGATGCTTACATGAAAACGCCGATACCAATTCTTACTGCTTCTGTATGTAAAAAGTTCAAAAATAACGATACTAAGATGGACCCTATCTGTCGAGGCCAAAGTCGGAATAAGCAGGATTTGGCATAACCGCGACAAATCGGTGCCAGCAACTTGCCAATCGTCAGGATTTCCATTTGAGTTCCTCGCCTCGCCGACTCGGTTAAAGTCAGATGAACCAATCAATCATGCTGATTTGCGATGGCTTTTTTGACCTCGATTAAGAATCCTGAAATCTCTGAAATCATTTTTTGTCCGTTATTCAAGTTGCTCTCAATCAATCCCACGAGTTTGGAACCGATTATCACGCCATCGGCTCCAGCCCGGGCGATTGTTACGGCATGTTCGGGCTTACTGATGCCAAAACCTACGCAGATCGGCACGCTCGTCAGTTTTTTTAGCGTGCCCACAAGCTCTTGCACTGTGTCGGAGAGCTGTTCCCGGCTACCGGTAACGCCCAGAAGTGAGACAGTATAGATAAAGCCGGTCGTCTTCGAGGCGATCAATTTCATTCTTTCAGGATCCGTGTTTGGGGTAACCATAAAGACAGTATCAAGGCCAGCAGAGGCAGCAAATGGAATAATCTCATTAGCGTCATCGATACTCAAGTCTGCGACCAGGATACTATTGACGCCGGCCTCGTGGAAGTCCCTAAAGAATTCCTCCGTCCCGTAGTGGTAGATAAGATTGTAATACATCAGGAGCCCAATGGGTGTATCTTTGTAATTTTTGACCTGCCGGATAAGGTTAAGTGCCTTTTTTACTGTCATGCCACTGCGAAGTGCACGAATATCTGCCTTTTGAATCGTCGGGCCATCGGCTATGGGGTCGGAGAACGGAATACCCAACTCCAGAACATCGGCGCCGGCATCAATGGCAGCCTTTACTATGGCAAGACTCGTATCGAAGTCGGGATCGCCGATCACAAAAAAAGGTATCAAAGCCGCTCTTTTTTGCTTCCTTAGCTCGGAAAAAACCTGGCTGTATTTCTTCATGGATACCGTACTCACTAAAAATGTTCGTGGCTAATCTTGCATCGGTCGATGATTTTCTACAATTGAAACATCCTTGTCGCCTCGGCCGGACAAATTCACTACTGCTATTTGATCGGCATCAAGCTTTCCTTTCTGGCTGAGAAGATACGCCAGAGCATGTGCACTTTCTAAAGCCGGCAGTATTCCTTCTGTCTTGCACAACAGCTCAAAGGCGTCGAGAACGTCTTCGTCTTCTGCTGCAACGTATTCGGCTCTGCCAGCGTCTTTTAGCCAACAGTGTTCGGGCCCAACGGCGGGGTAATCCAGGCCGGCGCTAACAGATTCGGTCTCGTGAATTTGTCCTTGTTCATCCTGCAAAAGATATGCTTTTGCACCGTGTAGGACGCCTACCCGGCCCGCAACCAGGCTGGCAGCGTGCTTTCCGCTACTTAAACTTCTTCCTCCTGCCTCAACACCGATAAGCCTTACATCTTTGTCATCCACGAAGCCGGAAAAGATTCCGATTGCATTGCTACCACCGCCGACGCAGGCAACAACCATCTCTGGAAGTGAGCCGATCTGCTCAAGACACTGCTCTCTGGTCTCTTTGCCAATACATATCTGGAAATGCTTTACTATTGTTGGATACGGATGCGGTCCACAGGCCGATCCAAAAAGATAAAACGTATCCATAACATGAGCAGTCCAGTAACGAAGCGCCTCGTTGATGGCGTCTTTGAGCGTGCCGGTGCCACCCTCGATAGGAATGACCTCGGCACCACAGAGCTTCATTTTGTGAACATTTACGCTCTGCCGTTCAATATCGGTAACGCCCATAAAGATTTTAGTTTCCATACCGAACAAAGCGCCGATCATCGCGGTAGCCAGGCCATGTTGGCCCGCACCGGTTTCGGCGATAAGCTTGGTCTTGCCCATGTATTTGGCTAAAAGTCCCTGGCCGAGCGTGTTGTTAACCTTGTGAGCACCACCGTGCAGAAGGTCTTCGCGTTTCAGATACACTTTGAAGCCAACGTGCTCACTAAAGCGTTTCGCATAATACAGAGGGCTTGGTCTGCCGGCATAATTTCTGGATAGTTGTGCAAGCTCAGAAACAAACTGCTCATCCTGATAAAACCGATAGAAAGCCTCCTCCAGTTCTTCCAGCACCGGTATCAATACCTCCGGCACATAGAAGCCACCGTAATCTCCAAATCTGCCTTTGTATTTCATATCTTCCCCGTTTCTCGATTCTCAATGCTCGCAATCGGCAATAGGGTTAATCAAGCATCGAGCACCCAGCATCGAACATCTAATAGGGTTATCCTCTTAAATGCCTTATATTATCAAACAGCCTCTTCATCTTGTTATGGTCTTTTTTGCCCGGCTCAGCCTCAATGCCGCTACAGACATCGATTCCATAAACACCGAGCTTGACTGCTTCTGCGGCATTATCCGGGTTGATACCGCCAGCCAAAAAAACACGCTTGCCTATATGGCCTATTATGTTCCAGTCAAAAGTCAAGCCTGTACCGCCATACTTTTGCGGATGAAAAGCATCCAGTAAGATGGCATCAGTAAAATAATAATCAGCCTTGTCAATGTCTGCTCTTTCCCTGATCCTTAGAGCCTTCATGGTCTTGACATTATCAGTTGCCAACGACTGGCAAAACTCGGGGCTTTCATCACCGTGCAGTTGAACCCAGTCGAGCTTGCATGTACGGATTGCTTCACGTATCTGTTCAACGGAGGCATTAACAAATACACCAACGGTGGTAACGAAAGCCGGTAACTTGCTCACTATCTCTTCAACCTTCTCGGAGACTATGTACCGGGGACTTTCAGGATAGAAGTTAAAGCCCAACAAGTCCGCACCCATATCCACAGCCGCAGCGGCATCTTCGTAATTTGTTATACCACAGATTTTAACCTTCGGTATTAACATCTCAGTTTAATTGCTGCCTTATAGCGTGAGAGACCCTACGCTTCGTTGGAAAGCTCTATCAATTTCTCCAGACAATTCATTGCAGCACCATCACGAATAGATGTTTCAGCCATTTTAATTGCGGTCTGAAAGTCGTCTGCCAGAGACGCAACGATAATCGCCGCTGCCGCATTTAGAACCACAATGTCTTTTTTTGGCCCGGTATCCTTTCCGGAGAGTATGTTGCGGATAGCATTGGCATTGGCTATAGCGTCACCGGTTCTTAGTTCGTCGATTGATGTGCCGGATATGCCGAACCCGGCTGGGTCCAATTCTCTGGATACGATATTACCGTTAATTAGTTGGCGAATCTTCGTTATTCCAAGAGTGCTTATCTCATCCATGCCCTGGCCGTGAACTACCATTGCTTTTTGGGCGCCGAGCATTTTCAGCGATTCGGTTATCCTATCCAGAAGAGCCTCATCTGCTACTCCCATCACCTGGGCAGTAACACGGGCAGGATTGGCTAAAGGCCCAAGAATATTAAAGGCCGTTCTGAAATCAAGGCTTTTCCGGATTGGCTGAACAAATCTCATTGCCGGATGAAATTTGGGAGCGAACATAAAACCAATGTGAGCCCGCTGAATGCACTCTGCAACAACATCCGGGCCAGGGGCGATATTTACACCGAGTTCTTCGAGCACATCTGCAGAGCCACATTTGCTCGTTATCCCACGGTTACCATGTTTAGCCACGTATGCCCCTGCACCAGCCGCCACAAATGCAGAAGCCGTGGATACATTGAATGTCTTTACCGTCGCGCCACCTGTGCCACAGGTATCGATCATGTTCTTAACATCGACTTTGACCGGCACAGCGTGTTCACGCAGCGATTGAGCAAGGCCGGCTATTTCCGATGGCATCGCACGCTTCATTCTCATCATCGCCAGAAAGGCTGAAATCTGCACATCCGTGACCTCACCTTCAAATATCGTATCCTGAAGGGCCTTAGCCTGCTCGAACGTCAGGTCTTCGCCATCCAGAATAATCTCCAAATACTTGGTTATGGTGGCCATTTTTCAGCTCCTTATCTCCTGTTTTCTTGAGGTCGCTATTGCTAATACGTTTTCAATTATTTTTCCGCCGGCAGGTGTCAAAATACTTTCGGGGTGAAACTGCAC
>CAYSPM010000003.1:0-8447 GCA_964432925.1 uncultured Pirellulales bacterium
CCCTCAATATCATGGCCAAATGAAATTATATCCTTGGTCGAATGCCACTGTTCGTCGAAGAACAGCTTAAAGTGAAAGGTCTCTGGGTCGATGATATGTTCCTGGAATATCTCGACAAGCTCTTCCAATCGCGTTTTTAGCTTCTCCTGCTCCGGCTCGGCGAGCCTCCGCCGAGACGAGTGGTCTTTCCATGCACGATACAGGTTTGTATATGCCTCCAGCAGGTGCAGATGCGTATTCATAGTTTTTTTCTCTCGTGCATCGCCGGTTGCAAGCCTTGCCCTATCAGCGGCTGACCAATCTCGGCTGAACGTCTCAAAGTAGCCTTTGTTGGCATCATCGTGACAGTGCTTCTCGATCAGGTAGAACAGCTCCTTCGCCTTTTCAAGCGCGGTGTTGTCACCGGTGGCGAGGTAATATTCCGACAGGCCATAGATTAGAAATGACTGTCCGTACAACTCCTTGCTGTCGTCTATGGGTTGGCCCTTAGCGGAGAGCAACCAATATGCGCCGCCAAAGTCCTTATCCCAGAAGTGTTGCATTATGTAATCAAAGGAGCGTTTAGCCATCTGGAGATACTCGTCATTTTTTTTGTATCGATAGGCTGCTGAGAATGTCCACAAAATACGGGCATTTAGCACCAACCCCTTAGGAGCATCCTTGGCGATTGTCCCATCGTTAGACATCCTGCCAATAAAGCCACCATACTCATTGTCCTTACTGTAATTTATCCAGAAGGACAGAATGTTCTTTTCTAATTCATCTTGTGCACTTTTAAGAAAGCTTTCGAGTCGTTTTTCTTCGCTCATTATTGGTGAGCCTCCATAATCAATTTCGACCCTTGGTATTTGTACGTCTTTAGTCGATTTTATTTTTAGATATTTTGAATTGCTATATGTATTCTCGGCGTAAAAAGCTACTGGCCGAAGATATCCGTAGGCATCTGATTCGCCTGCTCCACTAACATAAATTTTTTTCTGTACCGGTATCTCGTCGAATCTTTCGCCATCATGCGAAATGGCTAATTTAATATCTTTAGCTTGGCCAGATATGAATGAATACACTTTTACCTTATTAATCTCAAGCGGAACTTTGTAAACGATATACGATTCGTTACTTAATACCAGTCTGTGCATATCTTCTTTTGTTTTGCGTGCCTGCTTGTTTTCAAGTGACATCGAGCCAGCTCGCTCGTACATCAACGAAAAATCCATCATCTCATCTACCAACGTCAAATGCTTTACTAACACTGGCCCGACGACGTTGGATGGCTCGGAAATTCCACCCCCGCTCCTGTCTTCCAAGCCCCAGCGACTCCCGTCGCTAGACGGGGCTGCGGGCGACAGGAAGACGCGGGTGTTCTTTGCCTTGATCCTATAGAAGTACTGCTTTCCAATTTCCACATTCATGTCGTTGAAGAGGGGCCGATATGGCACCGCAGCATCTGTAATATCCTGGCCGATGACACTCCAGGGGCCAAGATTACTAACAGAACGTTCCACGATATATGACGATGCCCCTGCTGAACCCTGCCAGGAGATAGCGGACACATCATCGATCGGCAATAACCGTGGTGGTTGAGGGATATCAAGCTGCGGAATGGGCAATCTTTGAATTTCGTAAGCTTTCTGGCGCATGAGCTTTAGCAGATTGCGTTCATCGTATTCATGGCCCGAGGCAAATCCAGGCCAGTGGTAGGCCTTATATTTATCGCCACCGAACGGTTCGGAATGCCAATAGAAACCGCCGTCGCGGTTGTGAAACCGCAGACTCCAGATCAACGCCCCGGAAACGCCCTCGCTAATGACGGTATCGAGCAGCTCTCGAACGGCTTCGGTCTGGACAAATCCGAATTCCCCAACGAAGTAAGGCTTCTTGCCCTTGACTCGCGCGCAATTGGCTCTGACCTGTTCGAGCATCTCTTGAGGATTTTTGGGGTAGTGATGTGTGGTTACGATGTCGGTCAACGGTTCGTCGATCGATTCATTACGAAGGATACTTGTATGGAAGCCATCGACAAGAAGATGGTTTTTGTCGAGGCTCTTTATATAGGCAGCTATCTGATGCGTCCACTGAGCCGGACATTGCAGCTCGTTGCCCGTTTCCCATGCTAAAATAGCTTTGTCGTCCTTATATTTAACGCCTGTACATGTGTTTGTACGGTTGATTACATATTCGATGGTCTGCTTGAAATCGTCTATCACTTGCGGATCGGTCCAGAACGCCTCTTTGGTTTTGCCCCTAAAGGCTGCGTACTCGGCAATTCCTCCCCACCAAACCCAGTTGTCCACGAATGGAATGATAACACGGACGCCGGTCTTATTAGCCACTTCGAGCACCTTATCCAGAGCGCGAAAGGCCTGCTCATTGAACTGCCCGGGACCTAATACGTGGCGCGGTATGTTGGGGTCATCGCCGGCCTTTTTCATCGACAGCGCATAGAGCCGAACAGCCTGGCCGCCCATTTGTTTGATCGATGTTAGCGCATCGGTAATCTCGAATTCATCTGGTAAGCGCCAGGGGTTCGTTTGCTCAAATGGAAGATTGTCTTCCACGTAGTGCAGATTGGGAATATTAAAGGATATAAAGCGATATTCCTTTTGTCCCTCCATCAACTTGTCACCGTCACGCGTTACGAAATACTCGAATAAGGTAACAGGGTTCGGGGTTCGAGGTTCGGAGTTCAGAGTTTGGTGTTCGGAGTTGACTGGCACCTTAGCCCAGGTCCCTCGGCATAACAGCAAAACAACTGTAACATAGATCATTCTGCTCATCGCATAACCTCACTTACCCAGCTATGGCTCGGCACTCCGCCATGACGATTCAGTCTGTCATTTAAACACAACCTGGGTCGCATATCCGAATGTGAAACGAACTGTCATCTATGACAATGAGATACTTCGTCTTTCACTCAATGTACGTTGTGAATAGGTATTTAGCCAAGTCCAGTTCTGCGCCAACTTTCAGTTTCTCTGTGGCCTGGACGGTTTGGTCAAGATCGCTGTTCGTACCCAGTTTGTTTGCCTGTTTCTGGATGGTGACCGCTGGATTACTCAGGAATCCGCTGATCGGAACAACAATACAGAGACCAGCCTCTCGGCATTGGTCTCGCTGGATACGGCCAAGCCAGTGTCCTGGCTCATCCACAAGCACAGAGGGCCGGCGTGTTTCCGCAAAGCCCAATACTCCCCCTGCAGTCCGCGTGATGCCGAAGTCACTCGCGCGACATGTCGCCAAGTGCATTTCTTCACTGGGGACCTTTCTCTTACTCAGAAACAAACTAGTGTTTTTCAGTATCTGTCCACCATTCTCAAGAAGCTTGATCGTGCTATTGTCTCGGTCCAAGTCAATTATGGCAACTTCCCCGCTATTATTTACTTTCCTGTTCGTAAGGTTCTCGACAATGCCCTTCCACACACCTGTAGTGCCCGTCACGATATATCCAACTCGGTATTGAACGCCTTTCGCTGGCTGCTTTCGGATTCCGGAAATATCATTATCGATCTCTTTGCGCAGCTTATTGGCGAGGCTCCAATTCGTGATATCAGGAGGTGGTGGGTCGCCAGTCCAAAGGAGACCCGTCATCTCTCTGAACCTAACAGGGCTATTTGCTACATGTGCCTTATAGGCTTGGTGAGGTGCCTGATGAAGGGTAAGCCAGACCTCCCTGGCCTTGAACTCATCTTCCTCGATCATTCTTAGGTCGTGTTCCGTCGTGGCGATGATGTCGGGCGGAACGAACGACTCTTGCATACAGCCGCGAAGGCCCACTGAGAAGAACCAGTCGCCGACCTCGACTGATGGGAAACCTTCGCGACGTGCAACACGATGCAGTTGTGGCACACCCATGCTGATTCCCAGAGCAACACCTCGCCACCATTGAGGCGTCAACTCCTTTAGTTTACCCCATCCAGTTGAGACTTTCTCCCACTTGTCATCCGATGAGTCGATTTGGTCGGCGCATTCCGGATGACTCCAGTCCTCGCCTTTCATAATCGATAGATTGGGGCGGATCCAGTTAGGCTCGCATGGCCAGCAGTGCCAAAGGGGACGAACCCACTTTCTCAGAACGTCTGGTATCTGAGCTCCAATGACGGCAACTGTTTTGGGATCCTTGGGGAGCCAGACGAGGTTGTCTGTAGGGACGAGAACAGCTTTGTGCTTCTTGTTCCTTTTCCCGAGGAGGGCTTTCAGGTGCATCTGCCCGTTCTTCGCCATCGACGAATTCAAGAAGAATAAATGCAACCTATAGCCCTTCTTGTCTGCCACCCTTACCAATGCACGTGCCAAGCGACAAAGCACGTAGAAGGCGCCGCTTCCATCATCATGTGGCGAGAATACAACCGTTTTGCAGTTGTCCATGCTTATTCTCCCTTCATTGTCCTCTCATTAAGAAGGTTAACTATTGTTTATAAGATTCCGCATTTTCATTCTCTCGACTATACTTCTCCGTAGGGCGTCCACTCAGTGTGGCTGGCGCCACAGCGGACAAACATCCTATCATACTCGCTGAACACATTAAACTGAATCTTGTCGGTTTTTTCTGATAGATAATCTATCCGAGCATCCCTGCATTTCTAATAAATTTACGATCACCAGATACCAGCCGGTTTATGGTGGGGCAAGCCCCACCATACATCTGGATTCCCGCCTGCGCGGGAATGACGAACCTTAATTTAAGGCTGGCTTAAATTATCTTTCCGCATTCGCGTATCGCATACGTAAAGCGCTTACGCGCTTTACGTATAAGCCTTTTCTATCGGTTGTTTGTTAATACGCTTCAAGCGTATTAAGGCCAAATAAAAGAGTGAGCGGTGAATGGTATGGTCCATACAAAATAAATGGTCTTTGTAGATATGTAGGGTGGACTTTAGCGCACCAATAAGAAAAACGAATCGATTTCGGTGGGGCAAGCGCCAGCCTACATCTTTCGCGCATCAACACATTAACAGGTTACCAATTACCAAATCGAAATTTTTTATAAGCCCTTGTAGATGTGTACGACAAGATTGCAGTGGTGCAAGTCCGCAGGACGCCTTACGGCGCCACAATGCGTAGTAAAATCTTACGACATAGACACAAGTCATTTCGACCGTAAGCCTACTTGTGGTGGGCTGAAGCGGAGAAATCTACTTTGAAGGCAGACCTCTCCGCTCGGCCCTACGGGCCTCGGTCGAGGTGACAAAAGAGGGGCAGCCTCGGTCGAAGTGATAAAAGAGGGCAGGCTGGTTTCGGTCGGGAGAGCAACGGCAACGTCGATTCCGCCTTACCTACAAATGTGACATGCACCACCTTTGTAGCAAGTCTTTATAGTTTGCTACTTCCTGTTATTGTGAATAATATATCTGCTCTCAGATTTCATGGATGATAATAACATCGAGGTTAGCATGGAAGTATCGCAGAATGTTGGTGCGGCGTTGATACTTACAGTCTTAGCCGGTCTTTCCACAGGGATCGGCAGCGCCATCGCATATTTTATTAAAAAGCCGAAAATTGCATATCTATCGTTTTCACTTGGTTTATCTGCTGGCGTAATGATTTATATATCCTTTATGGAGCTTTTGCCCGACGCTACGGAAGCCATTGGGCAATTGGGTGGATTAGCGGCATTTTTTGTTGGTATAGCTGTCATTGCTCTGATCGACTGGTCGATACCGGAGCCTGAAAACCCACACGATTACGAGGGGCTTGATGCGCCAACGGCCCAGCGACAGGATGCCTATCTGATGAGGACGGGCCTATTCACCGCGCTTGCTATAGGGATCCACAATTTCCCCGAAGGCCTGGCTACGTTTGCTTCAGCACTTAGTGACGTGAAGCTTGGCGTGTTCATTGCTTTTGCGATCGCTATTCACAATATTCCGGAAGGTATCGCGGTGTCGGTGCCGATCTATTACGCAACCTCCAACAAGAATAAGGCCTTTTTATATTCATTTCTATCAGGCACTTCTGAGCCAATTGGAGCTATAATCGGTTATTTGATACTGCTGCCTTTCTTGACGCCGGCTGTTCTCGCAGCCATTTTGGCGTTTGTTGCGGGCGTGATGATATACATTTCTCTGGATGAGTTAATACCCATGGCTCATCGGTATGGCCACGGCCATTTAGTCATAACCGGTGTGGTCATTGGTATGCTCATAATGGCTGTCGGTCTGATGATGTTATAAGTCTGCGTAGACCTGCAAAAGAAAGAAATCCTTTACTTTGTGCTCATTAACTATGTTTTAGCCCGGAGCCACTTCGATATTTCGGCGGCTTATTTATGTTACTCGACAATGACCGCAGTGCCAAAGACCAGGATTTCCGCTGCACTTTGCATAATCATTGAAGTTGCGAATCTTATCCCAACAATTCCATTAGCACCAAGCTGCTGGGCTTCTTCGACCATTCTATCGATCGCCTGCTCGCGGGATTCAGCCATCATTTTAGTGTAGTCAGTTATTTCGCCTCCGACCAGGTTGCGCAAAATCGCTAAGATATCTCTGCCGATATGTCGCGCACGAATTGTATTGCCTCTTACAAGGCCGAGATGCTTTATGATTTTTCTGCCGTCTATATTGGGCGTCGTTGATAAAAGCATTGGGTTATCTCCTTACATCTCTGTAACGGTCTTTTCTCCAGAAGTAAACTCTCTCACGCAAAACCGAGACAAATAGAATTGCCAAACCAACTATTAGTGCCAGCAAAGAGAGCTTCAGAAGCAGGCCCACAGTCTGGTCTTTGATAATTGTCTCTATTAGCTTAAAACCACCGTAGATCACAAGCAGAATTGCTGCAACAGAAAAGAATATCCATCCAATGTTGCGCTCGGTACGGTTGTAGACGTTGCTCCAATATTGCTCCCAGATTCTGTCTTCAGGCTCAACGAACTTGACGCCGTCTGTGAGCTGTTTGAGCTTTTTGAAATCTTTGAGTTCCGCCGAGCATCTTGGACAGGAAGCTAAGTGTTCCTGAAAAGTCTGCTTCTGCTGGTCGTCAAGCTCATTATCCAGATAAGCCATCATCAGGTCCTTGTAGTCCTGGCAGGTCATTACTGTAGACCTCCTTTCTGACGGTCCAATATCTCTTTCAGCCTTTTGCGTGCGTAGTATAGTCGGCTGGTCACTGTGCCTCTATTGCAGAAAAGGATCTCGGACATTTCTTCGTATGAGAAGTTGCGAAAGTGCCTCAATATTATCACCTCTCTGTGTTTTTCATCTAATTGGGCAATTGCTTTCCAGAGACGGTTCTTGGATTCATTCCTCTCGGCTACAACGCCAGGGTCGAAATGGTCAGGTGCATCTGCATCGAAGGTGTCACCATCGATCTCATCGAGAGAAATTGTTCGCCTGATTCTCTTTCTTCTTAGGTGACTAAAGCACAGATTCTTCAGGATTTGATAGAACCACGGAAAGAATTTGCCGGTTGAACTTAGCTGTTTGATGTTACGAAAGGCCCGCAAGAACGCTTCTTGTGAAAGCTCAAGTGCATCTTCGTGATTACCCACAAAGCCCAGCGCGATAAAATATGCGTCTTTCATATGTTTTCTTACGATGGCTTCAAACGCATCTTTAGGGCTACTCCGGGAGCCCCACATCTTTATTGGCTTTTCCTGGCAAAAGCTATCCAATTTACTCAGCTCCCAAAGTGCCGTTAGTGTTAGGCTCCTGCTGCATATTCTGCTTCCACACAAACAGACTCTAAATCCTGCCAGCTTCTTCAAATAATTTTTACTCATTTCCGTATAAAACTGCGCTAAGATTCTACGAATATATGTCTTAATTGCCAACATAGCTTTTCTTCAGAGCACCCATTAATGAAAGTTAGTTGAATATATGCCTAATCCGCTAATAATACTACCTACTACCCAAAAGTGGTTTAAGGCTATATAATTAGGATCGCTATGGAGCGAACCGCATACAGAATAATCGATGCCAATTTCAACCGCGCCCGTGAAGCACTTCGCGTGATAGAAGAGTATTGCCGGTTTGTCCTGAATTCAGCCCCACTGACGAGTCGAGCCAAGCAGCTTCGTCACGAACTCTGCGCAGCGATAAGCGATCTTGATTCCGGTAGGCTCATCTCAAGTAGAGATGCACTCGGCGATGTCGGCGCCGGTAGAACGATCGAGCAACAGTTTGAACGCGCCGATTTAACCGATGTTTTCGCCGCCGCCTGCAAACGGTTGACAGAAGCGTTAAGGGCGATTACAGAGACCGTTAAAGTAAAGAATCGGCCCTTAGCGCAGAAGATCGAAGAGCTGCGATTTATAGCTTATACGCTTGAGAAAGATATTATTCTTTTTAGTCGACCGGCTGAGAAATTCAGGCGTGTCGGGCTGTACGTTATCATCAGCAGTAATTTGCCCGCCGAGGTCATGTCCCTGACCAACAAGTGCATCGCAGGCGGTGCTGACTGCATTCAATTACGAGCGAAGAATATTAGTGACGACACGCACGAGGCTATGG
>CAYSPM010000003.1:8547-15193 GCA_964432925.1 uncultured Pirellulales bacterium
GACTGCATTCAATTACGAGCGAAGAATATTAGTGACGACACGCACGAGGCTATGGCTACCGAATTTGTGCGGATATGTGCAGATGCTAATACGCTCAGCATTATAAACGACCGCGTCGATATAGCGGTTGTTGCCGGGGCGGATGGAGTTCATCTTGGTCAGAATGACTTGTCGGTTGAGCAAGCTCGCATGTTGCAATCGGCCCCACTGATTATTGGAAAGAGCACGCATTGTCTTGAAGAACTTGCCGGCTCGTGTCGACAGCTACCTACGTATGTTAGTCTTGGACCCGTTTTTGCCACGCCGACGAAGCCTATGCTCGATGCGGTCGGACTCAATTACGTCAAGCAGGCATTAGCGAAACTTGCAGATACGGGAATCTACGGCGTTGCCATCGGCGGCATAACTGCCGATAATGTCGAACGGGTTCTAAGCACTGGTGTGCGGACAATAGCGGTCTGTTCTGCAATAACCAAAGTCGCTTATCCTGTCGCAGCTTGTCGTGCTCTAAAAGAGAAGATAACCGCCTATAAGAGAAGCTGATACTTCCAGTGCGCAACAAGGGGTAATAATGGTAGTTTCAAAACAACTTTACCCTGATGTTGCGATGGGATTGCTAAAGGAAGAGGGCACGAAGATAGTGGGGCATTATTAAATGACGATATCCTTGAAGAAGGGGGAGGTATTTTGATATAATTACTTTTTATTGCCTCTTTCGATTGAAGTGATTGAGAGCGGCTGAAATTTTTGCAGAAAGCATGTACTTCAAACCAAATATTATATTTACAAGATTGGACTGAAATGAATCGTATGAGACTTTTTTCCCTCGTTCTGTTGGCGACATTTGCCGTTGTGAAAACACCCCAGATTTGCTGCGGCGATACCCGCGGCGGGACGTTTGTGGCTGCAGAACCGCTCCACGAAGCTGCCACCGCTGGCGATAACGAACTGGTCCGCTCGCTGCTTTCTAAAGGGGCTGACGTTGACACTAAGGACAAACACGACAGAACACCACTTCACTGGGCTGCGGCTGCAGGTCAGAAAGATACGGTTGAATTGCTTCTGACCGAGGGTGCCGACGTGAATGCTCAAGACAAGAATGGCGAAACTGCGGTGTATATTGCTGCCAAGTACGGCAATAGGGATGTAGTGAATCTTCTTATTGCAGGAGGTGCTGACGTTTCAGGTTTTCACTTGGCTGCTTACTTAGGAGATATATCCACAGTTAAAAGTCTAATCAAGGAAGGTATGAAAGTTGATGAGACAGACACAAAAGGCCAAACACCTCTTTACTTTGCCTGCAATGAAACAATAGCAGAATTTCTTATCGCAAAGGGCGCCGAGGTAAACACGAAGGATAAAACCGGCCAGACACCCCTGCATAGCGCAGCCGACAAAGGACAGATAGACGTGGCAAAGGTACTTCTGGTAAAAGGCGCCGATGTCAACGCAAAAGATAATCGTAACACTACTGCACTGCACTTAGCGGCTGCTAATGGCCACACAGAATTGGTGAAGGTACTTGTAACCGAAGGTGCTGATATCAACGCAAAGGATGAGTATGGGAGCTCACCCCTACAGAGAGCAGCGGCAAAAGGGCAAAAAGACGTAGTTGAGCTACTCATAGCTAAGGGGGCCGATATCCACGCAACGGACGAATACAATCGCACCGCCCTGCACTTGGCGGCCAGCGAGGGCCATGCGGACACTGCGAAACTGCTCCTTGCAAAAGGAGCTAACATTAATGCGAGGGATCTCTTTGGCTATACACCACTGCTTACGGCGCTGAACTACGATCAGAAGGATTTGGCAGCACTGTTTCTTACCAAACAAGCCGATGCAAACATAAAAGCTTACGACGACTTGACTGCACTACACCTGGCTGCTGAAAAAGGTTACCTGGACCTGGCCGAAACCCTCATTGCCGATGGCGCCGACGTTAACGCGGAGAACAGCTATTGGGATACGCCTTTGCATCAAGCAGCCAGAAACGGCCACACGGATGTCGTCAGGTTGCTCATCGACCATGGCGCCGAGATCAATGCAAGAAATAAACCCGGTTTAACACCATTGCACTTTGCCGCTGCTGCAGGTCATACTTTTGTCGCAGAATTTCTCATTGAAAGGGGCGCTGATGTCAATGCAAAGGACAACGCGGAGTCAACACCCCTGCACCGCAGCGCCCAGCATGGTCAGACTGATGTATCAGCACTTCTGCTGGCAAACGGTGCTATAGTTAACGCAATAGACGCCTCGAACCAGACACCTTTGCACCGCGCTGCCGCTTTCGGCCACGTTTCAGTTGTCTCACTGCTTATCGACAACGGCGCCAATGTCAATGCAAAAGCTGGCCGCGCTGCCTGGACACCGCTGCATTTAGCAGTTACCCAAAATCAAATAGTCGTAGTCGAATTTCTTATATCGGCAGGCGCCGACGTCAAAGCTAAAGACTCGCTGGGCCGAACCGCTTTGCTTCGAGCGCAAGAAAAAGGATATCAGAAAATCATCGAGCTTCTTAAAAAGCATCAAGCTCAAGAGCAACCATCTTCAGACGAAAGCAACGAAAAATAAGTAATGGGATACAACCAGCGTGCTATGCCAAGTGTACGCTTACTTAGGAAGTTAAAAGAACGTACAAACCACCCATGAGCGTTAATGTGGGTGTGTAGTTTTACAACCTTTACCGGCAGATAAAAGGTGGATATGTGCTGCTCATAAAGGAGCTTTGATGCTCCGAATCACAACAGAACATCTTAAAAGGAGAGGCTATTATGGAACGAAGAGAATTTCTTAAAGTTGGGGCAGGTATGGTAGGCGGCCTCTGCCTGTGCGGCCGTACATTACGTGCGGCGGAGTCCACAAGTTCAAAGATGCCTTTCAAGATTTCTTTAGCTCAATGGTCTTTGCACAAACGTCTTTTCGGTACAGCTAACCCGAGGTTAGAAAACATCGACTTCACAAAAACCGCTCGAAGCTTTGGCATAGACGCTGTGGAATACGTCAACGTATTCTTCAAGGACAAAGCCAGAGATAAAGAATACCTTACGCAGATGAAGAAACGCGCGGACGAGAATGGTGTCAGATCACTTTTGATAATGTGTGACGGCGAAGGAGATCTTGGCGACCCCGATCCGACACAGCGAAATAACTCCGTCGAAAGACATTACAAGTGGGTCGAGGCTGCTAATTTCCTTGGTTGTCACTCAATCCGCGTCAACGCTCACTCCAAAGGTACACCTGAGCAGCAGATGGAGCTAACCGCTGATGGATTGCGACGTCTGGCCGAGTATGCTGATGATTATGGCATAAATGTTATTGTTGAGAACCATGGGGGTCTCTCGTCCGATGCTACGTGGCTGACAGGTATGATCAAAAAGGTGGGCCTGGCCAACTGTGGGACACTGCCGGACTTCGGCAACTTTCCAGACGATGTCGACAGATATGAATCCGTAAAGATGCTGATGCCTTACGCAAAGGCCGTAAGTGCCAAAAGCTATGACTTTGACCGGCAAGGCAATGAAACTAAGATCGATTATTATCGCATGATGGAAATCGTACTTGAGGCTGGTTACCACGGCTATGTAGGTATCGAGTATGAAGGCTCCAGACTGCCCGAAGAACAAGGCATCTTAGCCACTAAACGTCTTCTTGAAAAGATCCAGCAGAAATACATCAAGACCTAACTGGACCTTGGTCGTTTGATATATAGGTACCAAAGATGCTTGTCGGGATAATAAAAGCTCATCTATGTATGCAAGGAGTCACTTCCCTGAAGCAAAAGAGGAGCATTGTAAAAAGTCTTATCGGCCGACTCAAAAGTAGATTCAACACGTCTATCGCGGAAGTGGACCATCAGGATAATAAGACAAGCGCCCTAATCGCTATCGCGATAGTCTCAAACGAAGCTGACTTCATAAATCAGCAATTTGACTCCATTATAAAATTCATGCGTAACGATGGCAGGTTTTACCTTGGCCAGGTCCAGCGTGAGATATTTTCCTGATTTGGCTTCGGAGGCTATCGTCCTGCCCAAATAGCCTTTCACGTTGCAGGTTTGGTCTGACCCTTCAAAGGATCTTGTCAACAATTAACCGTGCGCTGAGGAATACGTCGATACCCATCGCCCCGCAGAGAACGATCCATCGCAGCCAATGGACTCGCAGTTTCGCATGCACAATGAAGAAAATAATCACAGTTGCAATCACACCAGGCACGTACATTTTAGCGCTTTCCACAAGCAGCCTTGCACAATTTGCTCCCAATCCTAAAAAAGCCTGAAAGTACTTCGTTGCAAGTAGCAGAGTCACGATAGCAAATGCGCCCAAAACCATAGTAGTTAAGATTATCCATATTCTGTCAGCATAGCCGGCGTAGATAAGGCCCTGCATCCCCACACCAATGGATACAGAACCGACGAGTAATGGAATGCAAAGCCAGATGATTGGGCTAACCGTCGAAATGAAGTTGCCATAAGCCAACACTATACCGAGCACAGCAATAGCCATGACGCCGAATCGCCTGCCCGCTACTAACATAGCCAAACCGGTGACAAGCGCAGCTATTGGAACATGGTAAAAGCTAATTAGTACCGAGCTTCGCTCAGCGAGAACCAACGGCGCCACCAAGCTCGCTAGATCAGTTAGATGCACCCTCGTCTGTACAGGAACAGCGAAGAATCGATACTTGGCGGATATCCAGAAGAACAGCATTATCACGACAAAAGGCAGAGCTGTAAGCAGTGCGCTTAGCCAGCGAACTCTGGTTTTCCCGATGTACGCAGCCGGCCAGAACGACCATGGAATAATCGCAACCAGAGAACCGGCTGCCGGATGAAATCGCCCCAGGCAGAGCATAAAAGGTCCGAATCCATATAATGCTCCTGTAAAAAACGAGCCGCCAAATCCTGCCACCCACCGCCGACTAAGAATGTAACTTCCCAATGCAGCTACACAGACATTTACAGGCAAAAGACATTGTACCACAGTAAAATTCCTGAAATACGGCTGATATAAATAGACCGCAAAAAGCACATAGATCAGTGCCGCTATTGCGAACCTGACTAGGCGTACACTTCCTACTGGTCGAGATGTGCTCGTTGTTCGGCTAAACGGCCTTCTCATTCCTTTACGGTGTTTGCGTAGTCCTGATAAGGCTAACAATAAACGTCATTAGGTCATGGTTCATGGAGAATCAATGAACGATGAACTATTTAAGCACAACCTTGCCGGTACCTGTTGTAATCCTGCCAATCCTATGAACTTGTTCACCGAATCGAGAGAGTTTTCTTTGTATTGAATTGGCGAAGTCCTCAGCCACTATCAGGACGAACCCGATTCCCATGTTGAAGACCCTGAACATTTCTGCCTCTTCGACAGGGCCTTTGTTTTGCAGGAATGTGAAAATCTTCGGTACGGGCCAACTGTTTTTCTTTATGGCCGCGTTGCAATCTTTCGGCAGCACGCGGGGAATATTACCCACAAGTCCTCCACCGGTGATATGCGCCATCGCATGAACGATTTGTTTGACTTTGTACTGGGATAGTAGCTTTACCACCGGCCTTACATATATCCTTGTCGGCTCCAGTAGCATATCACCCAACACAGCCCCATCAAGTTCGTCTGGCCTATCGGTCATGCTAAGGCTTAGTCTTTTGAAGCATATATTGCGGACCAGAGTATAGCCGTTGCTATGTAGGCCACTTGAAGCAAGGCCAAGGATTACATCGCCGGGCCGGATATTCTTGCCTGTAACAATCTTCTTACGCTCGACTACACCAACGGCGAAGCCCGCCATATCGAAATCGCCTTTGGCGTATGTGTCGGGCATTTCAGCGGTCTCCCCGCCGATCAACGCACAGTCGGCAACTCGGCAACCGGCCGCAATACCTTTTACTAATTCGGTTACGACTTCCGGCTCCAACTTATGAACAGCCAAATAATCCAGGAAAAAAAGCGGCTCAGCGCCAGTCACAAGCATATCGTTGACATTCATCGCCACCAGATCAATGCCGACAGTGTCGAACTTCCTCATCTTTGCTGCTAACTGGACCTTACTGCCCACGCCGTCTGTACAGGCCACAAGAACAGGGTTTTTATAGTTTTTCTTGAAGAGCCTTTCATCGTAATCGAGTCGAAATAGTCCTGCAAATCCAATGGGAAGCTGAATAACTCGCGGCCCGAATGTGCTGGCAAGGCTTGAATATATCTGCCGGACCATTTCGTCGCCGGCGTCTATGCTGACCCCTGCCTGTGCGTAGCTTATGTACTCACTCATAGGTTACGACGAAATCATCAAACATGTACATCTGATAGCGCTCCATGGCAAATTTGTTGAGAGTGATATCAACTGGAATTTTGTATTTGCCGGTCCAGCAGGCAGTACAATAGTGGTCGGCAGGAAGGTTTGCACATGAAAGAAGTCCTTCGAGCGACATGTAACCAACGCTGTCTACCTCAAGAAAGTCTCTTATTTGTTTCAGGTCGCGGTTGTTTGCGAGCAATTCTTCCTTGGTGGGGAAATCGACGCCATAGTAACAGGGAAATCTTATTGGCGGGCAGCTAACCCGCATGTGAATTTCTTTTGCGCCGGCCTGTCGCAACGTCCTTATTTTGCCTCTCGTGGTTGTGCCGCGTACAATCGAATCATC
>CAYSPM010000003.1:15293-19202 GCA_964432925.1 uncultured Pirellulales bacterium
AATTCATGCACATTTTCGCTAAAAATAGTAGAATTCTGCTTGGCAAAATAAATGTGCTCAAAAATACAGTGTGCCGGTATAACATAACCGGGATCAACAAAAAATCTGCTGCTCAGGCCGTTTTTGTCAAGTTTTACGATTTCACCAGGTTCGACCTCGCGAACAAACTTTGCCCCTATAGCATCAAAAGCGCAGCTTTCACTGGCGACAACGTAATGGCCTTTGTCGGTCTGTCCTATGCACAATGGCCTTATTCCGTAAGGGTCACGGGCAGCTTCAATGCAATCAGAGAACAAAAATAAAAGGCAATAAGCCCCTTGCAAATGGTTCAATACATGAGCGAGTGGATCGGCCTTACTGATATGGGTTGGCTTGGCAAGAAGATGAATGATTATTTCCGTATCGCTTGTCGATTTGAAGATACTTCCGTATGCCTCATATTCATCTCGTAATACTGTTGCGTTTATCAGATTGCCGTTGTGCGCTACCGCTACCTGACCATGAGAGTACTCAGCCAGAAGCGGCTGACTGTTGATCGGCTTGGTGGCCCCTGTTGTAGAGTACCGAACGTGCCCGATCGCTATTGGATTGGACAACTTCTCCAGAATACCTGAGCCGGCGCGGAAGACCCTCCTGACCGTACCCATGCTCTTGTAGCACTGAATAAACTCGCCATCACTGGAGGCAATGCCCGCTGATTCTTGCCCCCTGTGCTGGAGACTGTGCAAACCGAAATAAGTCTTTCGAACTGCTTGGGGGTCGCCAAAAATGCCAAACAGACCACAGCTTTCCTTCTTAGCCGACGCTACCCGAAATCCATCGGCTTGTGAACCCGTATCAGACATAGCCCTCACACTGCTTTGCAGTCGCTGAATAGTTGGCTCTTCCGAACCACGCTGATGTTACCGGTAAAAACGTAGTTTAGTGATTTGACAAGATCAAGTCAAACAAATGTTTTTGCTGATTTCCGGTAGGTACAGAAGCCTCGTTGAGAATCGTCTGCCAAGAGACTTCTACGATATGGTTATCCTTTGCCCTGGTTTCAAACTTAGACGGGTGTTGGCATCACCGTCTTTTAGACTGATCTCCAAGGTATTATTTGATCCCTTGATAAGAAATAGCTCGTTCTCGGCCGCCGCTTTGTAATATGGATAGAAGTTCATCTGATATTGTTTCGCTGACGCTCGGACGGTATATGTTTGTTTCGATTCGGCGGGCAGATTTGTGATGATATTTCCAAATCTATCGATTCTTGCAACTATTCCCTCTCTTGCGCTTCGATAGAGTTCAAATTTCTTCAGTTGGCTCACTTCTTTGCCAAGGTCGTCAAATTTGCCTATATTGATTTGCGCCGCAGCTTTTGCAAAGACGTCCCTACCATGAAATGTCTTGCTCGCGTTCAAGGGAACAGTCAGCTCTCGAATAGCCATTACTGTTTGCTCTTTAAGTGATTCCCAGAGCAGCCCATTATCCGGCGCAACAAAATAGTAGCTGTCGGTCTTGACTGCCAGAGCTTTTCTCTCTGTGCCGACGCCAGGATCTACCACACAACAGAAGACCGAACTCTTTGGAAAGTATCTATAATTGTTCTTTAGAACCCAGGCAGCCTCGATAATACTCTGGGGCCGGATATTGTGGCATAAGTCAACTATTTTTGCGTCTTTATCAACACCATAAACTATTGCTTTCATTACACCCACATATTCACTCGGCCCAAAATCTGTCAACAGAACTACCATACCGGTCCTCCTGTCGTCTTTTTATTCTTTCCTGTCATTTGAGCAAATTATCATACCAGCGAGCAGTCATCTTGGAAATGCCTCTTCTGAGAAGTGCCAATTCTTCAAAACCTGTTAATAGGCGTTCTCATTCCGGCTTTTGTCGGAATCTCCCGAATTTTCCTGAGCCGATTTTTTGGAATCTTCAGGTCTGGCGTTATACTTTAATATATGTTGAGGGACTGTTTTGTAAATACATATCTTTCGACAACCTGTTTTTCAGCCGATAAAAAAATTCTATTTTTAATGGGGTTTACGGATGGGGATTCAAAATCTATCGAAAGATGTTCTCCTGGTCACTTTATCGAAAGAACCACATTTAAGCGGCGAAATCGTCGCTATTAATGAAGCAGCCTGTGCCGATCGTGGCCATCATGTTATTATCGATTTTTCCCAAACAAAGATTGTCACCTCTGAGAGTATTAACAGCCTTATAATTCTGGAGAGACAGCTTGCCGATCTCGGATATAAATTAATTCTCTGTGCTGTTCCCGCACAACTGAAGCGTGTTTTTTGGCGTACAGGTCTTGAGTCGCTTTTTCAATTTGCGCCCGATGAGCTAACCGCTTTGCAGACAATAAGGCATAGCCTCTATCTATACGGTTGAACCAAACATCTGCCACTGCAGAAAATCCGCGCCAGAACAACGTATCAAAAATAGTCAACTTCAAACATTTCACAATCCGACTATGTCTGCTCAGTGGCGTGGCACATATATTCTCTGCATCTCAAGCCGCTAACATTCTGTACGCTATGATATAATCCTTCGAGATAGACACTAACGCTGTGCAGCAATTGCGCTATTAGCTGCAAAAGCGTGACCGCTCTATTTTATTTATTCTTGATTTATGTCCAGATCAACTTAGAATCTTGTCTCATATATTACAAGGTATTCATGGGGTATATCAAGGATTATGCAACTTAGCGATAGGATGCCTACAGTGTCAAGCACCAAAAGCGCCGATATCCAATATATAAACTATTTAAGAGTTTTTGCTATTTTCGCGGTTATCTTTGCTCATGTCACCATGTGGTCGCTTACCACAACCTCCCCTCAGACTTTTAATTGGTGGGTAGGTAACTGGATATGTCTTTGCTGTTTGTGGGCCGTTCCGGTCTTCGTAATGGTAAGTGGGGCACTACTGCTTGACGAATCCAGAAATGAAACCGCACTACACTTTTACAAGAAGCGATCGCGCCGAATCGGCATTCCTTTCGTGTTCTGGACGATTTTCTATCTCGGAGTCAGAAGAGTTTTCGACCACGAGGAATTAACGATCGATTACGTTATCAAGCTCATCCTGGCCGGAGAACCACACTGGCATATGTGGTTTCTTTACATGATAGTTGGGCTATATCTCATAACGCCTGCTATTCGTACATACATCAGGCACTCTACTTCTGGAGAACGGATTTTTACTATCCTTGTTTTATTCGTCCTCGCCAGCAGCTATTCTCTTGTCGACATGTTGTTCTGGCGCAACCAAAAGTCGATTTTCACTTTGTTCATACCGTATATCAGCTATTATATGTGCGGCTATCAATTGCGTTTTATTGATCCTAAAAAAATTCCAATTCGATACCTTGCAATGGCTTTGGCGTTCTGCGCTGTCTATATAGCTCTACTTACAGGCGTGTATATCGAAACCGGCGGCTTTGTCAACGGCCGGTTTGTGCTCGACTTCTTCAGCCCTCCGGTCATCTTGATGTCGTTAGCTATTTTCTGGGCGGCTTATTTGAGAGACCAGAAAAAGAAATCAAGGCAACGCATCACACAAATTACGATGCAAAGAATTGCTGCCGCGACGTTAGGCATTTATCTTATCCATCTTGTGGTCCTCTTGTGTATGAGAGAGGGGTTCGGCAAGTATGCAGACGAAGACAACTTCTTAGCCGGAATAGTCATCGCCTCGGTAGTAGCGTTTATCCTGTGTTACCTGATCGTGGAAATCATTAAACACATACCATTCTTACGGCGAATAGTTTGCTGAGCACAGGCGCGAGAGAAGTTCATCGCTCGTTGTTCATCGATTTACTATAAACTGCGTTGATGAGGTTACTGATCCTGCTTTGGTTTAAGTATACCTTTTAAGCCTTCGGTAAGCTTGCCGATATCTTCCGTGCCTTTTAT
>CAYSPM010000003.1:19302-26532 GCA_964432925.1 uncultured Pirellulales bacterium
GTGTCTGCTTGTCCCGGAACTGGCAGCAACTTTACGGTGACTACAACATTTGAAATCTCGAGGTTGTTAATATTCAGTTTCTTGCCAGAAGGCTCAGCTTCGGTCTTTGGGCCGTGTTGTATTGATTTAATTACTTCGTTCAGATTGCTGGAAATTCCTTTTTGCTCCAGAACAAGATTTAGGCCATCCATCTTGATGTCGTTTATGCGAACCCTGTCGGTCAGAAGTGATCTCGTATCAACCTTGATATCAGCTTTGTTTAACTGAAGAAGGCTGTCATGTTGGTAACCAGGTGGGTTGCCAATGACAAGATCACCCAAGCCAAGGCTGCCACTGATAATTGATAAATCGACATCCTCCACGCTTACCTTGACGTTCAAAGCTTTGGAGCCTGCCGACTCGATGCCAGCCTTAACAGCGCTATCTGCGAACAATCCAATAGCTACTACCCCAACAATAAGCAAAACCAAGATTACCACAAAGACACCAAGTACTGATTTTGCAAGCTTGCTCATGGTTCTATCCTTTCAAAAATTTCGCTGACGTAGTCAGGTTTCTCTGCACCTTGCCAAGTAAAAACAGGGCGAACATCCCAATGACATACCTTGTCATACCATCACTAAAGGCTGACAAAGTTCTAATCAAACACTCTCCCGCCTTATCTTAGCACCAAGTGGATTTAGTCTCTCTTCGATTCGTTCGTAACCCCGGTCTATGTGATAAACCCTGTTGACTGTCGTTGTTCCCTCAGCCGCCAATCCTGCCAATACCAGTGCTGCCGATGCTCGCAAGTCCGAAGCCATCACCTGAGCAGCTATCAACTTTTTTACACCTGCTACGATAACAGCAGGGCCTTCCTTGCGTAGATTTGCTGCCATGCGATTCAACTCTGCAACGTGCATAAACCTGTCAGGAAAGACCTTTTCAACGATAACGCTGTTTCCCTGTGCAAGGGATAGAAGAGCCATGAATTGAGCCTGTAAATCGGTAGGAAAGCCCGGATAAGGCTGAGTTGTTATATCGGCTGGCTTAATCGTTCCGGTGCGTGCAACAATACAGCCTTCACCTTTAGACTCAACGGTCACGCCGATGCGCCTCAGCTTATCGACAACAGCCATTATATCTTCGATTCGACAGTTCTTCAGATGTAGTTCGCCGGAACTTATGGCGGCTGCGACCATGAATGTCCCCGCTTCAATCCTATCCGGAATAACTTCATATTGAATCGGCTGCAACTGGCTGACTCCTTCGATGACCAGTCGGGGTGAGCCTATGCCGCGTATCTTCGCGCCCATTTTGTTTAAGCAGTTTGCAAGGTCGGCAATTTCAGGCTCGCAAGCGGCAGATTCGATGATCGTCCGACCCTTGGCAAGAGTTGCCGCCATCATCACGTTTGCTGTGCCAAGCACAGTTGAACCGAACGGTCCGCCCATGAAAATATCTTTGCCGATAAGGCCATGCGGTGCTTCAGCAACAATATAGCCATTTTCAAGATGAATTTTTGCGCCAAGTTCCTGCAGCCCCCGTAAGTGCAGGTCAACCGGCCTGTCACCAATTGCACAGCCGCCAGGCATCGAGACTTTTGCTCTGCCACAACGGGCAAGCAATGGACCAAGAATGCAAATGCTGGCTCGCATTTGGCGGACAATTTCGTACTCGCCAATCGGATTGTCGATTACTGTTGAGTTTATACATACTTGCCCCTGTGCGTTTCTCTTGACGTGGCAGCCCAGATTCTGAAGCAGTTGGCCAAAAACAGAGATATCGGAAAGATTAGGTACTGCCCCAAGAGATGATTCGCCACAGGCCAGGATTGTGCAGGCCATTATTGGCAAAGAGGCATTTTTTGAGCCTTTCACGTTTACGCTGCCCGCAAGGCGAACCGGTCCTTCGATCCGAAATACGTCCATAAGCTATTTTCCTTGCAAAGGGCTCCCTATTCTGCGATACTGCATGATTTAGATACAGTAGTACGTAATGTAATGCAAGGCGATTTCGGTTTCAACCCCTGCTTCACGACCGGGCACTATTTTGCCCAGCACTAATCGAACCCGTAGCCATGCTCCCAATCACTGCAGGGTCCGGTTATCTTGCCGCGAGACAATTGGTCAGGGGATTATAGGTTGTATCTGGATGGGTATTCTTCAAATCTTTAAGGAACTAACAGACTATTTCACTATAGAAGATGTCTTCCTTCTGACTGGGATCATTTTTTTCGCTTCCTGGCTGGTCAGGACATCCCTGGGCAGAAATGCTCTGGTTAAATCGGCGCCTCGTCGTAATAATATGCCTATTTACATGCCCTTTATTCCACTTTTTGTCTGGCTCGGACCTGTTTCACTGGCTGCATACGCAGCAAACTGGCTGGCTGGTGATCTTAAGCAATGGCAGAGTGATTTTCTTGATAATGTCATTCTTTGTATAGGTGCTTTATTTACTGCGACGCTGATGATTTTCCTTGCCAGAGCTACCTTTGCTCGCCGACTGAGGGGATTCGGCCTTAATGTTAAAACTATACATAAGGATATGGTAGCCGCTTTTGCAAATCTACTGTCCGTCTGGCCGCTCGTCCTTGCCATGATAATACTAACTACTTTTTTTGGAAAGCTCATCTGGGGCCAGGAATTCCAGATGCAACAGCACTACGAACTCGAGCTCATTTCAGAGCATTCCGAATTGCCGCTTCGAATATCGATTATTGTTTTGACCGTTCTGGTAGGACCTGTGCTTGAAGAGATGCTTTTTCGTGGCCTCTTTCAAACAATGATACGTTCACTCCTGACCAAGCCCTGGTTATCAATAGTCATAAGTTCTTTTCTGTTTGCAACTGTACATCAAAACACAGAGCACTGGCCTGCTTTGTTCGCCTTAGCCGTTTGTTTGGGTTATGCGTATGAAAAGAGCGGCTCACTGTTTCGGCCTATTTTCATCCACGCACTTTTTAACGGATCCACTATAATTTTAACTCTGGCCCAGTGACTTTCTCCTGAGGTTAATAAGCCTGAGGCTTATAAAATGGCAATCGGTTAAATAGTTACCAATTACAAATTACTGGTTATCAATTACTGCTCAGGATTCTTGCGATTAGCCGGGGCATACCGCTTATGGAGTGTTCAAGAAGTGTTTGTTATTGGACAGAAGCAATATACTACAAGACTATATTATGAAAGCGATCCGGATTGATACGTAATAAATCCCCCGATTTTCGAAAAAATCTGAATTGGCATCGGTTTCTGATCGATAATATTTACAAGTGTAGAGTTGTTATGGGTCGTATACCGAGGTCGTGTGATGCGAATCAGATACACAGTTTCCACAATGGTATTTTGGTGGCGCGAGCACCCTCTCTCATTTGAACAGGAGTGTCAGTTTCTAAAGTCGCTTGGTTTTGGTATGGAGCTGTGGCCCAATATAAGAGGGCAAAACGAGTGTCGCTACGAAAGGCGCAATTGGCCCAGGCTTACAGCAGCTACTCAGGATATGCTCGTTGCGATGCGCAGCCGGAGTGATCAACCTACACTTGAGCAATGGGCCGAACAGATTGAATGTGCAAAGATGTTGAATGCAAACATCGTGGCTGAGTTACAGAGCATAGGTATTGCGGCAGGAGCCGATCTCGATGGTTGTGATTTTACCCAAGAGGTGGTAAAATTAGCTCAAGATAGTGACGTGAGACTATGTGTTGAGACCGGGCCTTTACCCACGCTAAAGAGATTAGCAGAGAAGTTCGAGTCCATCTGGTTTTGCCTCGACACAGGCTACGCCAATCTTGATCCGCGGTTTACCTTCAAGCAATATGTTGATGAGTTGGCTCCGAGAGTGGCTCACTTGCACCTGACGGACAACTACGGCCAGATGGATGACCATGAGCCGCCCGGCCTACAGGGCGGCATACAGCGTGAACACTGGGATTATCTGTTGGAAGTGTTGAGCAAATATGACAACGACGTTGTTGGATCTTTTGAAATGTGTCCTTGTATGCCGGGAGTGATGATACGTCAGGCCAGTGAGTTCGTCTTTGGTGTGTTGAATTGGCCTGATCCGCCACAACGGCAACAGGGCTATGCAGACCTGACGTACAATCCGACATAACAAATCGAAAAGCAACGAGCGCTGCCTCCCCCTGCTTTCTTGCGAAAACAAGAAGGGGGGGTAGATAAATATACAGAAAGGCTGAGAGCGGCGGGAATACTCTCAGCCTTTCCTCGATTTTCGTTTCTCGATTCTCGATACTTGACGAGCATCTGCCGGAAGGCATCCTGCGGAGAGCATCCAGGCTGAACCTACTTTTCCTGCTGTCGCAGTTGGCCCCATAAAAGGCGACGCAATTCACTACTGATTTGTGGGAATGGGACAATTGCAGGCTCAGGTTTTCCCAACGTTCCGCCGACTTTGACCGAGGCTACACTGGTCTGTAGGGACGTCATCAGCTTATCCAGCTCTCTGACACCTGGCAGATGCAATCCTTTTAAAGGATGCGTTGAGGCGACGGCGTAACCTTCGATGGTGCTGTCGGTTCCGAGGCTGAGGCTTCCGATAGTCCCGGCTCCGCGAACTTCTATGCCGCGATTGAAATATAAGAAGCTGGGAATGTTCACCTTCGGGCCTTGGGCTTGGAGTTTCACCCATCCCTCGCCACTGGGCCCGTGGCTGCCACTCAGGGGCCGGGGTTCAGGGATCAGCAGACTCGTCGAAGCCTTCTCTGATCCCCGATCCCTGATCCCCGAAATCTTTAAGGAATGTCTAACGGGCCTGGCTTGAGGCGTGTCAAAACTCAGGTTCAGTGCACTATACAATGTCCCGATGATACTGTTATTAATCAGGTCTGACTCAGTCAAGTGAAACATAGCTTCACCGGTTAATCGCCGCAAATCCCGCGATGTTATTATTATTGTCGATTGTCCTGTCAGCCGGCCAGTGAGTGTGTTGGCCTTAGGCTGGACGACGTGTACTATCTGATCAAGATCAAGATGGTCCAGGTCGGCGTGGATGCGCGTAAATAACTTGTTGGCGTGTCGGCTTAAGCTAACTCGTGTGTTCAGTTTACCATCCATAATCTCAAAGACAGAAGTATCGATGAGAAATCTCTTTTCTCCGGCATAAGCTGTTATGCGGCCATTACCGAGCTGTGCCTTGCGGAAACTTGCGTCAGCAAGTTGAATGTCTATATCAAGGCGCATCGGCTCTAAAGCTCGCGGTTCGTCAGTCGGCCCTGCTGCCAATGACCCCGAGGCCTGGCCGGTGAGCCCTTTCAACCACGGCGATCGATGGTTAAGGTTGCTTAATTGCATGTTCTGCCAGTTTAACTCTGCGGTGCTTGTGGTCCAGTCATCCAGGACAATTCTGGCGGCTCCCTGGGCCTGTCCACCGAGGCCTTGTATCTGGATGTCTTGTAGCTGGACGGTTCGGCCATCAATCAAAGCGTTCAAAGACAATCGGCCGAGACTCTCGTTCTTGATTAAAAGATCTGAGGACAAGGTGCCATTTCCTGTTGCAGTTCGCTTGGAGACATCCAGATTCAAATTAGCTTTGCAGTCGGCGCAAAGTGCCAGGTCGTATTTCGATAAAGTGAAAGGCCAATTTTCGGTTTCAACCTGCACATACAAATTCTGTGGCTGGTCCAGGCTGAACCACATGGAAGCTTGTGCGGTACCTTGATCTTTGTTAAGATGAATTTGTTTGAACCTAACAATATCATTTCGCAAAGAAAACCTACCTTTAGCATGTTCGGCCTGAAAAGGAGGCATTTTGACATTCTCCGCCGACCAACCGCCGGATAGCTTGAGGCGGTCTCGCTGAAGGCCTGATATGTCCAGTTGCAATCCGGCGGTTACGAGTCCCCGCCATGAAAGGGGTGATTCGACCAGCTTAGCAGCAGTTCTTAGCGCAAGGTCTCGTACGTTCAAGTTGACCTGGCCTGATTTACTGAAAAACGCATATTGGCCCTGCATCTGCCATGTTCCACCGAGAAGGGCAAAAGGCTCCATTTCGAATCTGAGGCGTTTGGGATTTACCTCGGCCTGCAAAGGAGCTTGAAGATTCGCAATGGTTAGCTTGCCGGCTCTGATATCTTGACCGATAAGTGTAGAGCGCAGTTTAAGATTAATGGGCCATGCAGTTCCCTCAACGTTGGTATTTATGTGCCATTTGCCGGCAAGTTTTGCAGGTGTTGCTCCGGCGATTTCCTGCGGCCCCATACGTCCGTAGATGGAGGCCTGTACGTCTCGAAGCTCGGCGGAAGGAATTGCGATTTTACCTGCCACTGAGAAGGTTAGTCCCGGATGTGTTAGCTTGACATCGGTGACGTTCACGCCGTTGGGGTCACCCGCTGCCAATAATCTAATGTCGATGGGGAATTTGACCAATTCGTCCATTCGAAGTCTTTTTGCATCGAACTCAATCGACCAACTTCGGTCAGACGCTGAGAAATCTCCGTTAGCCGTGACGTTGGCGACGTTGGCCATGTTAAAGCTGAGTAGCTGGATTTTCGGCCAGTCAACAGTAAGACGGGCTGTGGCAGAGTCAAGTTGGAGGTCCTTGTCTTTACCGCGCCATAAAAGACTCGGGACTGACAGTAACCATTGGGACGTTGACCAATTGTTACCCGCGCCGATAATTTCTGTTCGCGCTTCCCAATTACCCAATGGGGACTGACCTATGGTGGAGACCTTCAGGTTAAGCTGGTGTCGTCCCACCCTTGGCCAGCTTGCCGAGCCGTTGTATGTACCCGCGTGGCGGATGCCCCGCTTAGCAATTGTGCCCGTCCATGAACCGTCAAATTCCCCCTTTTCAAGCCTTGTATTCCATTGGGCATTCAGTCTTCCGACGAGCCCTGCGCTTTCGAATACAACTTGGTCAGCTTTAAGCTTACTCAGGCCCAATGTGATAGAGCCGCTTACAATCTTAACCTGCTGGGTTGGAAGCCGCTCCTGGCGGACTAAGAGGTTATCCGGCTGGACAATAATTTGATTTGGGTCGATATGGATGGTTGCAGAGCCTTGCACTTTTGCTGCTGCAATTCTAAGCGAGTCCAACCTTAGTTTGCCGGTGAGCCTCTGGCCCTGTAGTAGTCGACCATCCCATTGCCCGGCTAGGTATCGCGGACAGAGATGGGGTGGAACCCAGGCTTGTAATAGTTCGTCCATATCATCGATAGCAAAGCTGACATTATGCATCTTCAGCGGGCCAGACGCGATTATCCCATGAAGGTCAAGCTTAGAAGGAATGTTT
>CAYSPM010000003.1:26632-51116 GCA_964432925.1 uncultured Pirellulales bacterium
TGTATGTTCCAGCGGCCGGCTTTATTCTGTCGGACCGTAAGGGTGGGGGCGTTTATGTCTATCGATTCAAGGATCATTGAGCGAGTCAGCAACATCACCGGCAAAGCGGTGTGCGAGAGATGAATCTCAGAGGCCACAAAAAAGGCATCTTGCTCGATCGGCAAAGCCAATGTGAGGTCTTTAATTGTTGTGGAACCGGTCCAACTCGTAGACAATGAAGCAGCAGATACCTTAATGCCAAGTTTGCTACTGGCGGCGCGGACAATGTATTGCCGAGGTAGGTCCGTCCACAGAAGCACCTGTATTAGTACAACTGCAAGCAATACAAGTACCACTAGGCAAAGGATAATTCGGTGTATCCATCTTTTTATTGTTGTTCTATGTTCTTTTTCCATCCCAAGCGGAGATTGAGTGCATGAGCAGATTAAGCGGTACGAGAATCACTCAAACCGACGATTTACGGTGGGGATATTGCCTACAGTCTGTGGCCCGAATCCCAAAATCCACCAGTCTTCACGGTATGTGCTGCCCACCGAGGGACCAAAGCTGGTAATCACCTCTCCGGTGTCCGCCCAATAGGCCACGTAAGCAACACTTGCAAAGCCGACCTGCTCAATCTTTTTGGTGATGGCCAATTCTGGAGTCACCAGAGTAGCCATGGGTGCTCCGGCGGCCGTGGCCGACGCGCCTGACGGTGCGGTTAAAGCGGGTATGCCAAAGAGACTTTCGTAACGGTCGATGCCCATGCCACCACTTCGCAGTTCGAGGATTATGTCAGCGTTTTCTCTCTCGAGAGCAATTTGCACTCCCGACAGCAGCAATTTAGCACGGAATTCGGCTAAGACAAATTCTTTCTCTGCGGGTGCGAAGTAAGTTGGATCCAGATAGACTCTGTGTCCTTGAAGCGCGTCGAAAGATAACGGTTCAACTGCTTTAACCGCCGCCTCAGAAAGCAAAAACTGCTCGGTGGCTGTGCGGGCCGGATCCGTAACGCGAATGTTAGCGCAGCCAGTAATCGGCAGGGCTAACAATGCAGATATTAAAACTGCATGAGGACTAAGAATCCAAGCCAGGAAAAGCTGTTTCAGCACGCCGACTTTGATCTTCCAAATACCTTGCATTTGTTATTCCCAGACCTTAGCTGTAACTTGCCGATTGCGCCTGGTATACTTTAGCGCAAATAAATAAGCCTGAGGCTTATAAACCGAGTACTGAACAGACAGATTAACTCCTGATGCTCTAAACTGCAAGTAAATAAGCCTGAGGCTTATAAATAGATGCTACAAATCGGCGCAATTTTACCGCAATTGCATATAGGAGCTATAGGCGTGAGTTTGATTCACCTTCCCAATAAAAATGTCAAGTAGGCAATTGACAGACAGAGGCAAACGAATTAGATGGTAGTAGTGCCGCGCTTGTTTGGTACCAGAAAAAGTAAATGTGGGGTATATAATGAACAAAAAGCATACTGACTTTATTCTCTATGTATTGTTGGGGCTAATTGTCTTTTTTACAGGGTGTAACGCACCCAGAAGGGATCTCGGCAATTTTAACAACTCGTTTAAAGCCGAGTATCTGGGGTCCTTTAGTTTTGAGAAATCTGCTCAACTGGCTGAATCGAAGATCAGCGACAGTAGAAATCCTAAAGGAGAAGATTTATTATGGTCTCTGCAGCTTGGTTGCCTTGAAAGGATTAGGCAGAACTATCAACAAAGCAACAATTATTTCGATAAATCAGAGCAAATGCTCAACTTCTTCGATTACCAAAATAAAACCGTCGATTCCGTTGCTGCAATAGCTGTTAGCGAAAATGTTGTACCTTACTTGGGTGAGGAGTACGATGGTATAATGGTCAACACTTACAAAGCGTTGAACTTTATGACACTCGGTGAAAACGATCTGGCACGAGTGGAGTTTAACAGGGCTCTTGACAGGCAAAGACGCGCAATGGAAAATTTCGCTCAGGAAATAGCGAAGCTCAAAAACGAATTAGATCAAGCTGAGAAAAAAGAGAAATCGCAAGTTAAAAAGAATGCAGAAAACCCTGAAATTAAAGAGTTAATAGCCCAAAGGTATCCCGGCTTGAACGAATTCGAGGCCTATCCTGACTTCGTTAATCCCTTCACTACCTACATTGCCGGCATTTATTTTAACCTTGTCGGTGACTATTCCAAGGGTGGCACTCTAATCAAGGAATCGTACGGCATGGTCGGTGACAATGAGTACATAGCAAAAGATATGGCTACTACTGAGAGAATTCTCGACGGCCAGGAAGAATTGAAAGATACTGTATGGATAGTGTTTGAGAATGGCATAGGGCCTATTAAAGAAGAGTTTAGAATCGATATACCCCTTTTTGTTGCTACGGAGAAGGTTAAATATATTGGTATTGCTTTACCAGAACTCAAATTCAGAGAGCAGGCTTATCCTTACCTTTTAATCACGTCGGCTGGTGAGAGTTACAAGACACAAATTGTGGCAAGTATGGACCGGGTTATTCAAACAGAGTTTAAGAAAGATTTTCAAGGTATCCTAACCAGAGCCATTATATCAGCCACCGCAAAAGCAGTAGCCCAGTATAGCTTGGCAGAAGAGGATAGCTCAAGCATTGCTTCTGCTCTCATGGGCATTTATACGTACGCTACAACCGATGCCGATGTCAGAATTTGGACAACTCTGCCAAAGGATTTCCAGGTTGCCAGGTTACCCATGCCCTCGGACAGATTAGTGAACATAGAACCTCCCGGAGCCGAGCTATTACAGATAGAGATTCCCGCTTGTAGAAACGCGCTGATCTATGTTAGAATACCATTTAAGCAGGCCAAAGCAGTTTATGATGTGATAACATATTAGAACTATTAGAATGGATTTTTATGGAGAAATACTATGAGATGGTTAGGAATCATATTGATCACGTTGATGATTCTTGCCGGCGGCTGTTATAAACAGCAAGACTCAAGAATCCACGTGAGAGAAGAAGTCAGAAGTGACTCGCTCGAGAGCAATATTGTTACAAGACCAGTTGTTCACGCATTCAGTGATATCATCGGCGAAGGCATTGAGATCAATGACGCTGTTCTCACTAGAAATAAAGGGGGCTTCCTTGAACTTCATGTTTCAGGATTTAATAAATCGTATAGAACCAAACGCTTCAGATATAGAGTAGAATGGCTCGATGAAAACGGGTTAGTAGTTGGGACAAAAACAAGTGTCTGGCTGCCGATGTCGGCGATGGGAAAATCGCCTTTCAGCTTCAAGGTCGTCGCGCCAAGAACGGAAGCCGTGAATTTCAGAATGGATACTAGAAAGTGGGAGTAAAAATTATGAAAAGGACAATAGTATATTTCATAACTGCAGTTAGTCTTTTAGCAGCGGGTTGTGCGCAGGAAACAACGAACATCGATGTGATGCACGATGAGGGTAAGGCTGTTATGGCTTTAGACTATAGAGACTTCGATCGTGCCGCAAGTAAGCTGGTACAGTCATTGTTAGCTTCGGGCGCCCTTAAAAAAGAAGGGGGAGGAAGATATGTGGTGGCCACCGGTCGAATTGTAAACGATACAATGCAAAGGATTGACACCGATCAGCTAATGGTGAAGATCGAGACAGAGCTATTAAACAGCGGGCAGGCAGTTATGACATCGGCCGTTGGCAGTGGTGCAGACAAGATGATCCATGAGACCAGAGAACTTAGAGATTCTGAAGAGTTTGACCCTAACACGGTTGCCAAAAGGCGTACTCTGATTGCACCTGAACTGAGCATCTCCGGTAAAATTTTTCAGAGAAATATTCGCTATGACAGAAACAAGCAGCAGGTTGAGTACTACTTCCAGTTGAAACTGAGCGACGTTAAGAGCGGACTCAGATTTTGGCAGGAGGAAGAGATTGTCGGCAAAAGAGGCAGCAATAAATCAGTTGCTTGGTAAAATAATCTAGCAATCGAGTTTCTCAAAGGATGGAAAGATGAAAAAGATAATGAGCTTGTTTGCGCTCTGCGTGTTAACTGTATCAATCGTAGCTGCGGAAGAATCACCGGCAGTAGGGCGTAACCTGGCCAGTGGTGCTGGCAATAAAAACAGCGAGACCGACGGCATTTTGAAGACCGGAACAAAAGATGTTGTTATCCGAGAGGTTGTCGGTCAAGGCCGTACCAGAGACGAAGCCATAAAGAACGCTCTGTATAGGGCGGTAGAGCAGGTAAGGGGTGTAAAAGTTGATTCCGGTACTTATGAATTTGCCTTCAGTGGCGCTGGCGCTGGGATAAGTACTGAGGATGCTGGCGACAGGAGAATCGAATTTGATTCTGTAGATGTTGCTACAAAAGGTACAGTTTACACCACCGAAATCGGCGGCTTTATAAAAAGCTACGAAGTTCTCGAAGAGAAGCAAATCGATGAAGGGACATACCAGGTAAAGCTCAGAGTCGAAGTTTATGATTATGGTCAGCAGGGGCAGACTCAGAGAGTAAAAGTCGCCTTAATGCCTATTAAACCGATGGAAGAAGATTATCGTTTTTTGAATGACACAATATCCGGGGATGCACTTTCTATGTTGTTATCTCAGCAACTCGCTGCAGGGCTAACTCAGACTAACAAATTTGCAGTTCTCGACAGGGAGAGCATCAGTGACTTTGTCAGAGAAAAGAAGATGCTGTTCTCCTTTGATGCCCCTCTTTCAGAGCAGGCAAAACTTGCTGAAACTCTTGGTGCTGATTATTTACTCGTAGGCAGTATAGTCCAGGCTAAAATCGAGAGAATCGATAAATACCTGAGGACCGCTGATTACACGACGTCAGAATTCAAAGCGAGGTTCAATTTCAGTTATCGGCTTGTTGATAGCTCCACGAAGCAAATCGTCCTGGCCTCGGCCGTGCAAAAATACCTTGAAAACGAAGAGGTTAGAAAACTTGCTGATGAGATTGATCCCGCTGAATGGGACCCGGCTCAATTACGCGATGCTTTTATCTCGGTCGTGGTTAACGATGTGATCGAAGCAGTTATTGACCGTGTGTATCCTATCAAAATCGCCGCAGTACGACAAGATGGCCAGATAATCTTGAATCAGGGCGGTGAAAGAATGGCAAAGGGTATGCTGCTCGATGTCTTCTCGCAAGGTCAGGAAGTTTTTGATGCTGATACGAATGAGTCACTCGGAAAGGTTGAAAATTACGTTGCCACTATAGAAGTTCAAAAGGTGACCCACACCGTGTCATTTGCCAAATTAGTTGAAGGCGATTTATCAAAGGTTTCAAAGGATCTAGTCTGTCGTGCCAAAGATAAGAAAAAGGCTGCTGATGTTGGAATGAAACCGGATGTTATTAGAACTGAGACAGGGGCAGTCAAACTACCGTTCGACAAGTAGTTATTGTTCTTGGCCAGATTTTGTTGTAAAAAGCAATAAGGCTAAGGGCGAAAACTCTTAGCCTTTATCTTCTCAGTGATTTGGGGGACTCGCCCACCGATATCAAATGTCTGCCGTAATACGGCCGATGGGTCACGCCGCTTTCTTCTGCGAGCGGGCGAAGTGCATAACCAGAACAAGGCCAATAAACGCCACAAGCGCCAGAATACCCAGCCACCTTATCTTGGCCCAGAGGCTCCAGATGCTAACGAAGGTAGCTATGCCGATGGAGATTGCCATCAACACGTTCCAGACGACCCGTTTGGCACCTCGTGGCATATCGTTGCCTAAGATGGATTTCTGGTTCATAAGTAGACCAAACGCGAAGTATGCTATTGGAAGCAATATTATGCAGAAAACCGAGGTCGGCATCGCCAGCCAGGGAGCGGGTTTTTTCCAGAAGATAGCTCCTATCGCTCCAACAGAAACCATCAAAGCACCGATACGCTGAGTCCAACCTTTGGCAGGTTTGTTCAGGAGCTCACACAGACAAAGCCCATTTATTGTCATCAACACTGTTGCGGCACCTAAGCCCATTCCCATCACGCCAAGGCCGAATATATATTGCGCAAAGACCCTGCCTGTGAATGGCGCCAACGCGTCAGCCAGGTTAAAGTTGTCGCGTTTTACAAGCATTGCAGCCATTTTCTTGTCCGCATAGGGCAGAGCTTCTACGTGTTGTTTCCTTTCTGCCTCAGATAAGCGTGCAAATGCCTCTTGGCCGATTTCGAAGTCCAACCGTTGTGCCAGGAGATTGTTATATTGTCCGACAAGATTGGGTGCCGGTTCTTGCGTGATTTCGGCCCCAGGAGTCTCTGGCACGAAACCAGCGGCAGCAACTGTATGGAAACGTGACGCCGAAGCGATTACTACAAAGCCGGTTGTGAGAATAAAGGGTATAAATAGTCCCGTCGAAAGGTCAAAGATTGCCAGGCCGCGGAAGTATTTATCCCAGCCCTTACGCAGCATCGAGTAGGGCAGTAAAAATGTCATATTTATACCTACCGCAGCCGCGGCGGCGCCTATCATAACATCACGCTGCTGGCTTACAATGAGCTTTGTCCAGAACTGCTGAAATCCGGGAGCAACAGCCTCAATAAAAGGTTTAATTGAATCAGCAGGCGCAGATAATAGTCGCAACCTTGGCTGCAGACCTCGGAAGATCTGGCCCCAATCCAGAACTCCCTCGATGCTCAGCTTGATAACTACACCAAAGAAACACAGCACAATCATACTGACAATTGCCTTTATGATTATCTCAAAAATTTTAACGCCTCTGCCTCCGGCGCCGTAGAACATTGTCGTAAAGATGCAAATTGCGAGAAAACAACTGACAACCAGTATTCTGCCCCAGGGGTCCGGCATTACTTTCGGCCCAACGAGGTTAGGCAAGAGATTTTGTTGGATTGCAGCGATCCCGAGAGCGAATTGTGGCATAGACCAAACGAGATTAGCAGCCATCGATGCGAACAGCCAGCTCCATCCAAGGACAGGGTTGACGTGTTCGTTAATGGCACGGAGAGGACGCTGGCCTGTAGACAGCGTAACGTAGGCGATTGCGCCGAGCATGATAATGCCCAGAATCATGGCCAAAGGCTGAAGCCACATAAAGCTGAAACCTGCCAGGACGCCGAGATAAAGACTTGACGAGAATGACACACCTCCAAGGGTGATGCCGCTTTGAAGCCAGCCGGGTCCGGACAGCCTTATGAATGTTTTCAACACTGCGCCCCGACCTTTTTTTCGTGCCGCCATCAACGATTGACGGTCCCTTTCGATCTGTGGGTCCAACTGCTGGCCTGAACCTGAGTTACTATCGGAGCGATTCTTTTCTATATGGTTTAGCGCCATATTATTAATCTCCTGTTTAGTTATTCCCACCAAGCGTTTTGGACAACTGATACACCAACTATGAAAAATCGCTCATTAAAGCATTCGAAGCCGCAAAGCCAGTTTCCAATAAGATAAAGTAGTCGAGTATAGTACCTTTCAAAATCGTTGACATTTTCGGCAACTACCAGAAATCTGTCAACATCCTTTTACCTTGAATCTGGGATGTAAATGTAACTTGACTTCATCACGATATCTATGCCACAATAATACATGAGTCAACTCCTGCTATAGATGGTAGTGGGTTTGAGGCGTCCCTCCGTAAGGAGTCCATAGGACTGTGACGACCTCGCATCAATCCAATTTTACCAAAGCCGGGTTGGCTCACTTTATAGCTTCTCATTTCGGAGGCAATCATAATCCAAAAACTGTTACCCATGTCGTCGGCTTATTCTGCAACCCATCTTGCCGGTTTATAGCATATACTGGCCCCCTGAAAGAGTGATACTGATTGTGAATAATCAATGCGCTTATTCTTGTCATTTCGAGCGATTCAGCCTTTAGCCCTGAGCGAGGTCGAAGGCCAAGCGGAGTCGAGAAATCCCTCGGCTTGGCTCGGGACAGGTCTGCTTTTTAATAGATTTCTCCACTTCGGGTTGCTTCGCAACCCTATGGTCGAAATGACAAAGGCGCAAATATCAAGCACAATTGGTATGAGATACCTTATAGGGTATAGGTTATAATGCTCACGCGTAACCGAAGAAGACCGTAGAATCCCTAAGGGACGCGTCGGGCGAAGCCAAAAAAGGAGTCTCACGGATGAAAAGATGGTCGAAATCGTACTGGATATGCTCTCGGGCAAGATGAGCGTCTCGGAGGTCTGTCGTAAATGGGACATCGGCACCACCTACTCATACAAACTCAAGGACCGGGCCTTGGAGCTGCTACGAGCGGGTGTTGGAAAGTCGGCGCACCGAAGGCGTCCCTTAGGGAGTGAAACCGCCGGCTAAATACTATGAACTACGAACAATTAACTATCAACTTTACTTCTCATCGAGGATATCGATTGCTTTGAACTTCTTTCCCTCGAGAAACTCAAGTGATGCACCACCACCGGTTGAAATGTGACTTATTTTTTCCTGTACGTCGAGCTTTTCTACCGCGCTTGCGCTATCGCCGCCGCCGATTATACTACGTGCGCCATTGTCTGTGGCTTCGGCCACCGCCAAAGCTACGGTCTTTGTGCCCTCATCGAACGGGGGCATTTCAAATATACCCATGGGGCCGTTCCAGACAATGGTCTTTGCATCCGTAATCTTGCTTGCGAACTTCTTGGCGGTGCTTGGGCCTATGTCCACCGCCTGCCAGCCCGAATCAATATCGCCTACGGCGATGCGGTGCGATGCTCCCTGTTTCAACTCGCGGACTACCCGATGGTCTACAGGCAGCATTACTTCACAACCCACCTCGGCGGCCTGATCCAGCAGTTGCAATGCCTTATCTATAAAGTCATTCTCGCACAGACTGTTGCCGATACTCTTGCCCATGCCCTTAAGAAATGTATAGGCCATAGCCCCACCGATGATTATACGGTCGACCTTATCCAGCAGATTCTCGATTACTCCAATCTTATCTGAAACCTTCGCTCCGCCCAAAATGGCGACAAACGGTTTCTCCGGGGCGCTGAGCATGTCACCAAGATATTTCAACTCTTTCTCAATGAGAAAGCCTATGACTCGCGGTTTCCCCTCCATCACTTGTGGAACCGTGTACATCGAGGCGTTGTCTCTGTGCGCGGTGCCGAAGGCATCGTCAACATAAATATCCGCCATCTCAGCGAGCTGTTTGGCGAAATCATCTTTTGCCTGCCGCAGTTGGGCGTCTTCCTTCGCAGCTTTATCTTTGATAGTCTCTTCCTTATGAAAGCGAAGGTTCTCGAGCAGCATACAATCGCCCGGCTTAAGTGCCTGGGCTTTAGCTTTAGTCTCGTCACCGATGCAATCGTCTGTAATGATAACTTCCTTGAGTAAAAGTTCCGACAATCTCTTTGCAACTGGTGCCAGAGAGAGTTTCTCGTCCTTTCGGCCTTTGGGTCTGCCCAGGTGACTCATAAGAATCAGTGAACCGCCACGGTCAAGTATGCTCTTTATCGTTGGCAGGGCTTTGACTATGCGGTCGTCACTAGTGATATTGCTGTTTTCGTCCAATGGCACATTAAAGTCGCATCGCATTAAAACCTTTTTTCCCTTCACATCGATATCAGCAACTGTTTTCTTAGCCATTTTTATACCTGCTGTAACAAGATTCTTTATGCTACTACCGCTCTGGTGGACGTTGGTTTTAGTTTCTGATTTATGCAGTTTCGTTGTCATAGTAGTCCCACCAGCTTACATACTTGCCATCTTTTCCATGATATCTACGCTGCGGTTTGAATAACCCCACTCGTTGTCGTACCAACTGACAACCTTGATCATATTACCCTTGACCATTGTCAAAAGTGAATCGAAGATGCTGGACGCAGGATCATTTACGATATCACTGCTGACTATCGGCTCATCACAATAGACAAGTATTCCCTTCATTGGTCCCTCGGCGGCGGCTTTCATTGCACTGTTCACATCGTCAACAGTGGCATTCTTTCTGACGTTGACCACCAGATCTACGACGCTGCCGACCGGAATCGGAACACGGATGGCAAAGCCATCGAGTTTGCCGTCGATCTCGGGGATGACTTTGCCGATGGCCTTTGCTGCACCGGTCGTTGTGGGAATGATATTCACGGCGGCAGCACGGGCACGGCGCAGGTCCTTGTGTATCATATCTGCCACAGTCTGGTCGTTGGTGTAAGCGTGAATTGTGGTCATGAGTCCTTGCTCGATGCCGAATGAATCGTTCAGAACCTTAGCTATAGGTGCAAGGCAGTTAGTCGTGCAGCTTGCATTGGATACGCATTTGACGTCTTTGGTCAGCTTATCGTCATTAACGCCCAAAACGATAGTGGCATCGATATCGTCTTTGGCCGGCACGGTCAGGAGAACCTTACTTGCGCCGGCTTTGAGGTGGTCGGTGTAGCCGCCTTTGGGTGATTCGGCTGTGCGGAAAATGCCGGTCGATTCTACAACAATCTTGGCACCCATATCCTTCCAGGGCAGCTCAGCAGGGTTTTTGACAGCCAGTACATCGATGGCTTTACCGTTTATGATGAGCTTACTGTCTTTGGCCTCGACAGTGCCATTCCATTTTCCCATCACGCTATCGTACTTGAACAGGTGGGCAAGGCTCTTGGCATCTGAGAGGTCGTTGACGGCTACAAGCTCAAGCTCACCTTTTCTTTGCATAATTATTCTTGCCATAGCTCTTCCGATTCGGCCGAAACCGTTAATTGCAACCTTTGTTGCCATTTTGAATTTCTCCTTATTTTCAATAATGTAAACGCGGTTTTTCTTGTCTAATCCTGCCCCAACTTCGGTTGTGGGCGAACAGAGAGAGTACTTTAGTGAGAAGTGCATTTGCTGTCAAGGTTTTATTCTCTCGATCCTGGGAGGTTTTGAAATATCACATGCCATTAACTGTTTTTCTTGACCAACTGAGAATAATACTGATTGTGAATAATCAATGCGCTTATTCTTGTCATTTCGAGCGCAGCGAAGCGGAGTCGAGAAATCCCTCGGCTTGGCTCGGGACAGGTCTGCTTTTTAATGGCTAAGCCATAAATAGATTTCTCCACTTCGCCCCCGTTTCTGTCTTCGACAGAAGACACGGGGGCTTCCATTCTCCGTCCATTAGGGACTGCGAAGGATGAATCGGTCGAAATGACAAAGGCGCAAATATCAAGCACAATTGCTATAAAAGCAAAGATAGGAACCAAGAAGCGGTTGGTGGAGTAAGCTGAATGTTGACTGCCCGCTTTGGGGTGCCAGCGTGAAACGACGAGGCTCTGAGCTCAAACAGTCACGCGGTTGCTGTTATCTTAATGTCTTCGCTTTTCGTATTGGCTTTTCGTTTATGAATCGGCTGATGTTACGGACAGCCTGGCGGAGACGCTGTTCGTTTTCCACGAGCGCTATTCGCATATACCCCTCGCCATTTTCTCCAAAGGCCCTGCCCGGAGCGATTGCAACCTCAGCGTGCTCCATTAGGTCCATCGCGTAATCGATGGTACCCTTACCCTTTAGGTGTTCCTCAGGTACTCTCGCCCATACGAACATGCTGGCACGTGGTTTATCTACTTTCCAGCCGATTCTATCCAAGCCTTGGCAAAGCACATCACGACGGCTGCGGTATCTTTCGTTCTGCGCTATTATTTCGTTATCGCAGTGCCGTAGTGCAATGATGCCGGCAATTTGAATCGCTTGGAATATGCCGTAGTCGTAATAACCCTTTATAGTTGCAAGATAGTTAATCATTTCTTTATTACCGGCAACGAAGCCTATGCGAAAGCCCGCCATGTTGTAGGGCTTGCTCATGGTGATGAATTCGACGCCGACATCTTTTGCGCCTTTGGCCGATAAAAAGCTCGGCGCTTTGTAGCCATCGAAGCATGTCTCGCCGTATGCAAAATCATGAATGACAGCGATTTTGAAACGCTTGGCAACATCCACGACTGTCTCAAAAAACCCTTCCTCGACGGTCATAGTGGTTGGATTATGGGGGTAGTTTAGAATCAGAAGCTTCGGCTTGGGATAGAGATTCTCGCAGACCGTCGCAATTGTATCGAGAAATTTCTGATCGTTGCCGAGAGGCACGGTTATGACGTTTGCGCCCGCCAGTGCCACGGAATAGTTATGTATTGGAAAGGCCGGGTCCGGAACAATCGCGGTATCACCTGGGCCAAGCATCGCCAGGCACAGATGGCTGAAGCCCTCCTTTGAGCCGATACACGCGAGTATCTCATTTTCCCAGTCGAGCTGGACGTTCCATTTCTTCTCGTATTTGATAGCTATTTCTTTTCGCAGGCCTTTAATGCCTTTTGATGCACTATAGCGGTGGTTGCGCCTATCCTGAACTGCATTGCATAACTTATCAATGACGATCTGCGGAGCTCCGTCGGAGGGATTACCCATACCGAGGTCGATAATATCTGCTCCTTGTTGTCGTTTGGTCAGTTTTAGTGCATTAAGCCGGCCAAATAAATAAGGCGGCAAACGCGTGATTCTCTGCGCAGGCTTGATCTTGAATTCTGTCATTACTCTAACCTATCTATCAGGTACAAAACTCGTCTATATACAATCGGACAGCTTACAGAAAACAGGTAAATTTTCCAACGATTTTATTCTTGCCCCATCGGAGTGAGAAAATTAGAACACGCCCGGCAGGACTCGAACCTGCGACCTACGGATTAGAAATCCGTTGCTCTGTCCAACTGAGCTACGGGCGCCTCAATCATAAGTCTTTTTAATGTAACAACTTCCTACACACACTGTCAATCCTATTAGCAAGAAAAACCAAAAACACACTCATTTGCGTCAGTTTTGCGTCAGTCGGGATACGTCCTCGCCAGAATCTTGTTTACCCACTTACTGGCAGACTGGATGTCTTCTGACCGCACTGCCAGATAATATTTCCTTGTCGTTGTCATGCTCGCGTGTCCCGCTAACTGCTGCACCACCTGGATAGGTAATTTCTCAGCCCAGTTGGTAAGAGCAGACCTGCGAAGGTCGTGTATCGTGCAGTCAGCTACCTTTGCTCTACGGCGAACTACGCTAAAATCTCTGCCAAGATTATTTATCAACTCGGAACGCGGGGTCCACTTGCCGATCTCTCGGCGTTCTTTTATCTTCTCAAGACGCTTGGGTGAAACAAACACATACGGGTGTCCCTCAGACGCTTCGGCTTGCATATTGACCAACAAATCAGCGGCTTCGTTTGACATTGGTACGACCCGATTCTTCCGGCTCTTGTCACGTCCCGGCTTCAGGAACTGCTGCTGGATGAAGGAATAGACGCGGAGATTTTGAGGGCCTCGGTAAATCCTGAAAAGAGGGAGGAGTGGATTCGGCGCAAGGTAAAGTCCGGCACCGATGTGGTGATAGCAAATCCGAAACTGGTTCAAACAGGTTTAGACCTCTACGATTTCCCGGAGCTTACATTTTATCAGACGGGATATTCGATATTCACTCTGAGGCAGGCCTCGCGCCGCTCCTGGCGGATAGGGCAGCACAGGCCGGTGACGGTACACTACTTGTATTACCGCCCCACGATGCAGGAAAGAGCTATGCAGCTCATGGGTTTGAAGCTCGAGGCAAGTCTCGCAATTGAAGGCAAGTTCAGCACAGAAGGCCTTCTTGCCCTGACCGCTGGCGAGGACATGACCACCGCTATGGCCAAGGCCCTGGTCGAAGGGCTGGAGACTGAAGGAGTCGAGCAGGTGTGGTCCAAGCTAAATCAATCAAACAAGACAGAGTACCAAGAGCCAGCACCTGACGGCATGCTGTTTTACGTTGACCCGCAAAGCTTCCTGAAAAAGAAGAGAACCGGACGCAGGAGGAAAAAGGCTGCGTCCGGAAGCGAACAGATGTTGTTGTTCGGTGATTTGTGATCTGTATCCAATGATGAGCAGGTCGTAAGCGAAGGAATATAGATTTATAAATCAAGTCAGTCGATAATACAATTGTGATGATATTATGCGGCAAAAGATGCTTGTTTTTATTGACGCGGACAAAATCGACAAACGAGAATTTGAGAGGATATATAAGCTGCTTAAGAAATAGACTTGCTTGCGGTTAGAGTTCTCGCTCTCAGTTCACTTTTTGTCTGTTCTGCGGAGCTTGCCGAAGGTAGGCACGCGGCAGCGTTCCCTCAGAAAACCTATGCAGGAATTTTACGTTGCCAATCCGCAGCCGCAAGCTGGTTGAAAAAGGGCAGAATTGTTTACATATACTTTTCGAGTGTAATCTTCATCCAGATGTCTGTCAGTTCCATCCGATAACTGTCTTTGAATGTGGTTCGGTCTAAAATACCTTTGATTTTGCTCTCGTACTCTTCCCTTGTAAAACCGTGCATTTCGGTGACTTTACTTAAAATTCGGTAAACCCAAATTCCGTACTCCTTCTTTATTCTATCAGCTTCGTGCTTGAGGGCATCAGGGCATCCATCATATATCCACGCTTCCTTATCGCTTTTCAAGACGCGATAACATTCATCGAATACCCTGGCCGGTCTCTTCCAGTGATGCAGAGCTCCTGTGCTAACGATAAAATCGACCGAATCGTCCTCGAAAGGAAGTTCGGCCACATTGCCTAAATGAAATCGAGCATTTCCAACACCTTTCGCATGCCTGCTTGCAATCCTGACCATCTGTCTGCCCAAGTCAATGCCATAAACCTGCACATCTGATGTCTTCTTTGCTATTTCTATCGACAGGTAACCCGTTCCTGAACCCAAATCGAGAACAGTCCCGCTGTGTATGTGCTCAGCTATATCATTGGCAATCTTGCTTTCCGGTTTTGCAAGAACCCTTCTCGGGATGGCATCGTAAATTATGGCCCCAGGGGCCGGAATTGCTTCAAACCTGCTCTGCACGCCCCTGATATACTTTGTTAAGGACATAATTATCATTTCACAAGAATTTTTATAAAGCAGCGTATACTTTTATCAGCTACGTTAGCGAGTTTCTCTGCTACCAGAATACCCCATTGCGTTAGAGACGCAACCTTTTTGCCATAGGTTCGGTCAGTGCAAACGCTAAGGAACCCTTTATGTTCCGTTTTTTTTGCACATGCACAAACTGCAACGCCTATGTTGGTGAGCCATTTATTACCGGTTCGCCAACACTCAACTCTCATTCTCAGGGTGAAACATGCGTGGCCGGAAAAATACGGTAGGGAAGATTTATCCGAAGTACCAGCCGTATCCAGTTACCTGGGATTTGAAAGAAAAGGCATACTCTCCCGAAAACGCATTCGATCCTGCACATCGAAGACGGGAGGACAAGAACAGCGTTATCCCCCGAGATTTCCATGACCTCATAGGAGAGCCTACCCCTCCCGAGTTCTTCCAGCCAGAACCGACACCGTCCAATGACAAAGGAGGGCTACGACCTCTTCGTCTGCTACAATCCCTCTTCGCAGACCGGTTGAGCTTTTTGCAGCGGGCTCTTGATGAACTGGATGCCGCCAAAAAGGAGAGGCAACGACTAATAAAGTATGTTCTTGACGAACTTGATCCGGAGATTCAGGAGTGTGAAGCGTCTCTTTCGGCGCTGAAGGCCGCTCTTAACAACAGCGAACGCAGACACAATCTCGAACGCAGATTGTTCGAGCTAAAACGAGAACGCAGACGGGAAGCACTGATGAGCTGGCGGGACTTGGTCTGGCTCAGAGGCGAAATCAGGAAGCTCCAACGTGAAATTGATGCTATCAGCAGAACCCCCAGCCCTGCTGAAAACCAACAACCTCCAACGTGATTTGTATGTATTCCACGGAATTCAAGGAACTCCTGGCAAAACTCCGTCCTGTTATAGGCGAGATGGCTGATGCCTTCTGGTTAGCAACACTTCTCGATCCCGGTCAAGAGAAAGATATACATGCTGTCGCCCAGGCCATGGCGGCTGAATTACTTGACGAGAGTTATATCGGAAGAAACATCTTGCTGGAACCTCCGCCACGAGACAAAGTCAAAGGCGAATACCCGCTTGGAACGGTAATTTATGCTAATAAACCAATATGCTCCTTTGGTTTGCTTGACAGCGACCTACCTCAACACGTTGCAATTCTTGGGCGTTCAGGTGCAGGCAAAACTAACGTGGGTTATCTATTAGTGTGGAACTTGCTTTGTGCAGGTAAACCATTCATTGTCCTCGACTGGCGTGGAACCTATAAGCACTTCCTGCGTCGGCCAGAAGGAAAAGAGATTATGGTATTCAATTTGGGCGATGATAAATCGCTATCGTTCAATCCACTCGACCCGCCTCCAAACCTCACCAAAAATCAGGCTCAGGCTTATTTGCGGGATATAGTATCTATTATTACGACCACCTACCTGCCGGGTCATCACCTGCTTAGCACGCGAGGGGTCGAATATTTCTTTCTCAAAGCCCTCGATCTTCTCGGAGTTGACGGCGATAAACCGGTAACCTTCAACGACATTTACAACTTCATGAAAGGCTACCATGCAGATTCGAGGGAAATGGACTGGAAGGTTTCGGCACTCAATATCCTGTTCAAACTGACCACCGGCCCTATCGGTTGGCTTATGAATTCTGCCGAAGCCTGTACTGCTGCTGATATCCTTGACAAACCGGTCGTCTTGGAGCTCACCGCTCTGGGAAGCGAAACCGACCGGTCAGTGTTTACTCAAACTCTACTGCTATGGCTGTACTATAACCGCCTTGCAGAAGGCAAATCACAAACCTTCAAACATGCCGTACTCATTGAGGAAGCACACAACCTTTTTCTAAAGCGACCGAATTCCGAACAATCCGTTCACGACCTGATGCTCAGGCAGATGCGAGAACTCGGCGAGAGTCTGGTTCTTCTCGATCAGAATCCCAGTCTTTTAACCGTCCCGGCACTGGGTAACACGGGCGTTACCATTTGCCTGAACCTCAAACACGGAGATGACGTGGAGGCTGCCGGAAAAGCTATGACCCTCCCCCGTGAGAACTGGGATTACATCGGCAGGCTGCCTGTCGGTCAAGGTATCGTTAAATTGCAGGACCGGTGGATGAAACCATTTCTTGTTCGATTTCCTGAATTTCCTGTTTCAAGCTCTTCAGGAACGCCAGATACTCAAAGAAAGCATTCCAGAAGCGATTCGGTAAAGAAAAGTATTGAGGATCTCCGGCTGGCCTTAAACGAGGCGATTAGGGCTATTAGGGACACGGACAGAAGGGAAAACAACGGAGGCCTAATAGGTACACGGGAACGAAATTTATTGTTGGATATTGCAGGGCATCCTTTGTCCGTGGTTACCGAAAGATACAGCCATCTCGGTTGGAACGTATATGCCGGAACCAAGGTGAAAAAAAAGTTGCTGGAAAAAGGGTTAGTCCACCAGGAGAAAGTTAGTGTACCAAATGGCAGCGTCGCGCTGTTGAAGCTTACCGAGCAAGGCCGGAGGCTGCTCGAATCATGGGGAAAGAAAGTCAAAGCTCTGCCCAAGAACGCCAGCCTTGAGCACGAGTATTACAAGCACATGGTCGCAGAGCAGTATCGGCAGAAAGGGTATGAGATTGAAGAGGAAGTGCCGATAGGCGATGGCAAAGCGGTTGACCTGGTTGCGACAAAAGACGGTAAGAGGATAGCGATTGAGGTAGAGACTGGGAAGTCGGATGTCGAAGCTAACGTGAGGAAGTGCAGGCAAGCGGGGTTTGAAAAGGTGGTCGTAGTGCCAACGAAAAAGCTTTGCGGCTCTATCAGTTAGACTTTTCGAATACAACCTCATAGAATGGTCGCCAAAGCATCGGCGACCTTTATCATAATTAGGTGAATACAATGACAGTTGAATACGTCTCAGGCGATATCTTTATGAACCGATATAACGCAGAGGCACTGGCCCACGGCTGCAATTGCAAAGGTGCTATGGGGGCTGGAGTCGCAAAAGGCTTTCGAGAATGCTATCCGGATATGTATGAGGAGTATCGCAAACAATGTAAAACCCAGCCTCGTAAGTTTAATCTTGGTGACTCGTTTCTCTGGAAGGCGGATGATAAGCCATGGGTCTTCAACCTTGGAACCCAGGAAGACTACTGGCATCATCGTGCAACTTACAATGCAATCGAAAAAAGTGTGGAAAAGATGAAACAGCAGGCTGACGAGGAACGTATCAGTAGCATTGCTATGCCAAGGATAGGTGCAGGTTACGGTGGTCTTTCCTGGAAGAAAGTACTTCCTATTATCGAACGGGTCTTCAACGATTGGTCGGGGACGCTTTACGTATATGAACAATTTGTTCCTGGACAATAAGGGCATATTATTGAATTAGGCGCTGCCCAGCCTCAAGTGGATTAACCACCAGTTCTCAAGGGGCCCCGAGCCGTCAGGCCGGGCAGCTGTCCCCGCCGAGGATTTCCTTTTTCATGTCTGCACGTAAGCCAAACATAGATAGACTATCTCGGCTTTCTTCCTCTACCAATGCAGAACACCTTCTCCGGCTCCAGCCAGACCTTAATATCCGCATATCCACTTGCTGCAAGAATGTTTTCAACATCTTTAGGTTCCCTGTATACCAGGTTCCAGTCTCCCAGGATGCTCATTGTCGAGGCAAGGTAGTGTCGTCTCATGTTCGCAACGAGCACATTTCCGCCGGGCAGGAGTTGTTCCTTGACCATCTTAAGGACCGACACGGCTGTTTCAAAGTCGAAGTAGTCGACCAAGCCGGACAGGATGCCGACATCATACTGAGCAACCACTACGTTCATGCGCAGGACATTTCCCTGAATATATTTGATACAGTCGCTCAAGCCTTTTTGGGCAGCAAGGACACTTCCGTATTCGAGAGTACTGGGCTCCTTGTCCACGCATGTGGCCTCCACGGCCAAGTTACCTTGGAACCTCTCTATCCCAGCAAGAATCTCGTGCCCGGGCCCGGAGCCAAAGCTAATCAGTTTCACTGGATTACTGACGCGGGCACGCTGCTCAATACACTCGCAGATCTCCTCCTGCAAAACTCGCAGCCTGTTTCTCGCTCCTCTTGCTGAATGGCTGCTTAGAAAGAAGCGGTCGAGCAATGTTCGAGGTTCGTTTCGATAGACAATTTCCAGGCACCGCCAACCGCCGGGCTGTTTCAGCGACTCACGCGCGAGATCGCTGAGGTGCCGGATAACGGGTCTGCCCAGCTTGGCGATCAGGCCAGCGGCAAGTCCCCTGGACTTTCCGGCTTTCTTACCACTTAGTTTCCCATTCACAGTACGGGGCTCCTAACCTGATACATTTGTTTTCTTTGAGCCTCACATGACTGACACCCAACTCCATCTCACCGTGGGCGGCATACACGCCCATGAACCACTTGCACACCATCGACTTGGCTCCAAACATCCTCGCGCCGTGCTCGATGACCGGATTGTCCCGCACATGAACGATGATGTGATGTTGACCATCCCTGATCTTCGCCTTTACAAACTCTGGCTTTCCGAATCCGATAAAGTCGAGCATGGCGATCACCGCCTTCTGTGTCACCCATCCGCCTTTGGGCTTCAGCCCCATGTACTTGACCATTTCCCTGGCCGCATCCTTGCCAGCCTGGTAACCCAGCTCGTAGACGAATTCCTCGCCAAGCTTCTCGCCGATTGTTTGCAGGTTGAGCGCCAAGGCTCGGGAGGGAAACAACGTCCAGTCCATCATGCCGAATAGCTTTATCCGCCCTCGCTCCGTGGTGAAGGCCTTCCCGAACAAAAGCTTCTTCAGAATCCAAGCCAGGACCATACAACCACCATAGATCTCCCGCGAGCGTTGCTTTTTGATTTATGTATTCGTTACCCTGCTTTAAAAGTTTCGCAGTCGCACCCTCGGTGATGGTGTATATAATCTTTGCAGGGCCCGCTGCATGTCGGGCTCTACCACGTCTGCGTAAACCTGTGTCGTCGAGATGTACACATGTCCAAGCTGTTTCTGAACCAGTCGCAGGTTGTAGCCACTGGCCCTGTAAAGCTCGCAGGCATATGTATGTCTGAGGCAGTGAATCGAGTAGCGAGAGGGCAAACCTGCTTGTGCCGCAGTTCGCTTGAAGGCTTTCTCTATCGCCCGTGTTGTCATGTGAGAGCCAGTGTTGCTGGATAGAAACAGTGGATCGCCAAGACCCGTAGGTTCGCCGACGCTCTGTTTCCAGAGAAGGTATTCCTCGTAATGTTTTTTGAAAGCTCCATTGAACCGCACCAGCCTTTTTTTCCCGCCTTTGCCATTCCTGACCAGAAGTGCACAGAATTGCTCTCTGAGAAAGATGTCCTTGCATTTCAGGTCGGCAATCTCCGCTACTCGCAGCCCTGTGGACAGGACCAGATCTACGATGAAATAGTCCCTGACAGCCACTTTGTTGCCTCGTGCAAGGGCTACTTCTGCCCTTTTTCTGGCCGTTTCCAGCAGCCTGTTTACTTCTTCCTGGGACAGGAACTTCCCAGGATCCAGGACCCAATTTGACCTGATCATACTTTTTTAAACATTTTTGTACCCCTTTCGAAAATATTCCTTTTGTGTGCGGCATCCGAAGGTTTTGGAGACGCGTGAAGTTGCCGTAAGCTCCTTGTCTGTAAGGGATTAAGCTCTCTGAATCAATATTGAATGGCAGAATTTATAAAGCTTACAGTTGGGCTTGGGTGCTGGAAGAATGAGACCGTGAAGCGGCTGTAACGTCAGCGACAGCAATCGGTTCTGGAAATAGATTGTGGTGAAAAATGGTTCTTAGCGCAAACAAAAAGGTTCAGAACTCGCACAAATTCTGAACCTTTAAAGCTAATAAGATAAATGTATACCGTAAAATGCACTTGGTTCTTAGGTCATCGGATTATATACCGACGGTGGTTTATAAGTAATGCTCAAGCTCAGTTTATCGCGATGGATTCAATGTGCGTTGCTGGTTGCTGAGTCGCAGTAAGCAATGCATGTTGGCTGGCAAGTTGTAAGAGGGTGCCTCAAGAAAAATTGTGTCAATAGAGATTTTAGTATTTTACTTTGGTCTCTTGTATATTGACTTCTGTCATGGATAATAATAGTCCCATACGTAAAGCTGCTGTTGGCGAGGTGAGCGTTGTCACGACCTTGCTGCCTGGTGCAGATTGCGGCCGTGAAATGCCGGCTTTTATAAACATATATAAGATCGATCTTCTGCAAGCCTCTTTTGGTGATTTTGCTTGCTCCACGCAGTTTTCACCATTGTCAGGATTTGTTCCCGGCTTTTATAATGTGAATGCAAATTTTCTTTTGTCCTGAGAGGTGCGGATGAGCGACGCCGAAGAAAGAAATAATAAGCGGCCAGGTGAGGATGAGCTGGCTTCCACTCGCAGTTTTATGGACTCAGCGCACGCGCAAGGCGGGAAGGCAAATAATGACAACTACTTATGAGATTTATTGTTTCTGTCTTTGCAAAATACTTTTGTCAGCCCGCGTGTAGTATGGACTTTCTCAAAAAGGACAATGCTGAGAAGTTATGAGATTAGGGATACGGAATCCGAGGGCTTGGACAGAGTTAAGAATAGTCTCGGCAACATTGACTTGGCATTGTAGATCCGTAGGTTGCCAGTGCCCACCCTGAAAACGAGCGGGTTTTGAATATCCGTAATTACTTCGAGAATTCCAGGCTGGATAACGAAAACCACTTGCCTACTATCACGTTATTCGACGAGTTCGCGAGATGTTGATAGAGTACGTTTCCATTTTGATCCACAAAAAAAATTCAGTTGAGTGTTAACGGCTTCGAGATTCCGCCACTGATAAGATAGGCAAACAGTCTATAGGATGATTGTATCATGTGAAGAAGAATTAGTATGAATGACGGTTCAATTACACCAATATGGGGTACAGTCGGTTCTTCAGAAAGAAAGGGGGCTAATATCATGGTGAACACAGTCACATTGATGGCGATGGTTGTCGCGCCGGTCTTGGCTCAGGCGGCGCCCGCCGCAACGTTGTCGTCCATCCAGATCAAAGCCACACCATCGAAAACGCTGCTGGCCGGCCAGACTCTACAGCTTATGGCGACGGGGACCCACTCCGACGGTACCGTGGTCGATATCAGTTCGCAGGTTGCTTGGTCGATTTCTGATAACAGGGCGGCCAAGATTTCCCCCTCTGGGCTGGTCAGTGTTGTCGAATCTGCCGGCGGGCCCGGTGGAGCGACGGGGCCTAGCAGGCCGCCGGAGTCGGGCGGTGCTCCTGGACCGGGCGGACCCGGCATGGGGGCCTGGGCCGGGTGGCCCCCCCGGTGGCGGTCGTGGTCCTGGAGACACTGGCGGTGCCGCCGGACCAGAGGGCGGCCCCGGTATGGGCGGTATGCCCGCCGCCGTAACAGTCTCTGTCACGGCAACTTTGTCCGGAGTGACCAGCCCGTCGCTATCGCTGACCGTAAAGACCACCGAAGGTCCGGCAGTCTACTCTCAGAGCGGCGGCACCGCAGCCAAATCAAATCAGATGATCACCACGTCGGATAAAGCCACGTCCGGCGTCAAGGTTACGGACAAGGGGATGCTTACTCTGTCGGATTCCAAGGTGACCACTTCCGGAAATACTACCGGAATGGAGGACTCCAGTTTTTACGGTCTCAATGCGGCGGTGCTGGCGTTGTCCGGCAGCAAGATCGCCATGACCAACAGCAGCATCGCTACCCGCGGCACCGGAGCGAATGGAGCTTTCGCCGTTGGCGCCGGCTCGGTCGTTGAGTTGTCGAAAGTCAAGATTGGCTGCGTTGCCTCGGGAGCGCATGGAGTGGATGCTACGATCGCGGGCACCATCATCTGCACGGACGTGGATATCACCACCGCGGGCAACGGGGCCGCAGCGGCAATCTCTACCGACCGCGGCGGCGGAACGATCACCTTCACCCGTGGCAGTGCCGCCACTTCCGGTACTCGTTCGCCCGGGATATACTCGACCGGTTCCATCACGGTCTCTGACGCCAAGATCAAGGCGACCGGCTCAGAGGCTTTCGTGATTGAAGGCAAGAACTCCGTCACGCTGACCAACACGACCCTGTCGGGCGCAAGAGAATGCGGCGTCATGCTGTATCAGAGCTTCTCAGGCGACGCCGGGATTGGAACCAGCGTACTGACCATGACCGGCGGCTCGCTGACAGCGGCTGAGGGCCCGATGTTCTTTGTTACCAACACCGCCGCAGTCGTTGAGCTCAAGGGCGATGCCAAGCTGAGTGCCGCTTCAGGGGTGTTTGTGAAGGCGGCTGCGGGCCGCTGGGGCAATACCGGTTCCAACGGCGGCCGGCTGACCTTCAAGGCGGATGGCGAAACCCTCGTGGGTGATATTACCTGTGACGATATCAGCACAGTCAGCGTAGCGCTACAAAACAAGACGACCCTCAAAGGAACCATCAATGCTCAAGGCGTTGCCAAGGTGATGGCATTGGCACTCGATGCCACCAGTGTCTGGGAAGTCACGGGAACATCCTATCTGACCAGCCTGATAGATCAGGATATCACCCTGGCCAATATTCACGACAACAGCCACACCATCTACTACGATTCGAAAGCGGACGCGAGCCAATGGCTGGGCGGCAAGACCTATCCCTTGTCTGGCGGCGGGAAACTGACAAGTCGTTGAAACTGGCCGGGACAATTCCGGGAACGCCTTGAAAGCGCCGGTCAAAGCCGGCAGAGAGTAGCGGATGAAAGAACCGCACAAGAAAGGAACAACCGCACACATTAGAGTCATGGCACAATCTAATCGACCTCTATGAAGCCTGGAACAAGCCTGAAAAAGCCAAAGAGTGGCGAGTAAAACTACCGCAAACACAAGCCACAGAGCAGTGGCAAGACATTCGAAAAATGGCCCCCGTTTCACTCGCAAACCGCTACAACTGCACTACAACCGTACACCCCGTTATCTGCCATTTTTATCAAAATGCTCATCTAATAAGTGGCTTAATATCAGTGACTTATAAAATTCGTAAAAAATGTAAACATATTCAATGACCTCTCTTGGTGACATGCATGAAAAAGAGCTGACAGTTTCTCAAGCTGCTAACCCTTTCGCTATTTCAGAGAGTGACGTTCTTACGACGTGCTATGTCACGGTTAGTTCTCAGGAATTAGTTCCCACCAGAGTCGCGGATAGTCTTGGCCTTCGAGAATCCACCAGATATCTTCCGTGCCGTTTGCAGTCTCATCCATAAAGTCCCAACCATCTTTGAGGAATGTACTGGCAGTTTGTATCTCGGCTATAGTCTTGCCCATGCCGTGAGAGCTCGTCGTCTGGCCACTCGTTTCGACATCCCAGAAGGAATTAACAATGGCAAGGGGCTATGAGGTTGTCTGGCCTATAAGCCCGCCAGCAGTAAAATAGTCATCGGCGGTAATGAACCCTATTGAATAGCAGTTTGCGACCGTGCCACCGTGGGACCTGAATCGCGTGAAATCCCTATAAGATTCCCACGCTCTCAGTAGGGGAACCATCCGCCGGCACAGTAAGCACATCAGCTAAAAACAACTGGGGCTCATACTATCAATCAGCATGAGCCCCGGATTGATACAATCACGTGAGCTAACCAAGCCTAAAATGCCTTGCAGCTATGGCTATGGTCAACCACACAGCTAATGCTTGCGCTACTCTTCTGCCAAATACAACCTGATGTCATCAAAGTAGAGCCTGCCTGTTCC
>CAYSPM010000004.1:0-18462 GCA_964432925.1 uncultured Pirellulales bacterium
TCAAGCCGAGTCGGTCAGGGAAGTACTTTTGTGGTCATTCTGCCAAAAAACAAAAGGGAAAAAGCCTGATGCCTTTCTCAGCAAATATCCTGGTCATAGACGATGAAGAATCCATGCGGGCAGGGTGTATTCAGACGCTGGCAGAAGATGGTCACAGTGTCCAAGCCGTCGAAAACGGACGCAAGGGCCTGGATAGGATTAAAAAAGAGTCCTTCGATTTGATTCTTCTGGATTTGAAGATGCCCGGCATCCCAGGGATGGAAGTGTTAAAAAGACTCCAGGAAAATGACCCTAATTCTGTAGTAATCGTGATTACCGGATACGCCACAATAGATTCCGCTGTCGAAGCGATGAAACGAGGCGCTTACGATTTTCTTACCAAACCATTCACACCTGAAGCACTTAGCTCCATTGTTAAAAGGGCTGTGGATAGTAGACTCCGTGCTCTGGAAGATGCCTGTGTAGCGCTTGCCCTTGACGAAAAAATGATATCAAAAACCATTATTGGCCAATCGCATCAAATAGCAAACCTTATTCTGCTCATAAAGAAAGTTGCTGCTGCCAATTCGACGGTTCTTATTACAGGTGAAACTGGTGTTGGCAAAGAGCTCGTGGCGCAGACGATACATCGTCTTAGCAACAGGGCTGATAAGCCGTTTGTGACGGTTGATTGTGGGGTACTTGTTGAAAGCCTTTTTGAAAGCGAGATGTTCGGCCATACCAGAGGGTCTTTTACCGGTGCTGTAGAGACGACACAGGGTAAATTCGAGCTGGCAGACGGCGGGACTGTATTTCTTGATGAAGTAACAAATATTAGTATCAATATGCAGGCGCGACTGCTGCGTGTTATCGAGGAACGTGAAATTTCCAAAGTGGGGGGTTTAGAAAAGATAGAAGTGGATGTTAGAATTATCGCTGCTACCAATAAGAATCTATTCAAAGAGATTGATGAAGGAAGATTCAGAGAAGACCTTTTTTACCGTCTCAATGTCGTGCCCATCAATATACCGCCCCTTAGAGAAAGAAGGCAGGACATCAGCGTGTTAGCAAAGTACTTTCTAAAGAAATTCAGCCAGCAGAAGAAAAAGGCTGTAATAAGCATTTTAACTGAGGCAATGCGGTCTCTGGAAATGTACGATTGGCCAGGAAACGTAAGGGAGCTGAGGAACACAATCGAGCGTTCAATTGTGACATGTGAAGGAAAAGTGATAGAGTTTAATGATTTGTCATTTAACGAATCGGCGATTCAAAGTAAAATCAATTCCTCAGAGGGCAGCCGCCTTGCGGAAATGGAAAGGGAAAAGATTAGCAAGGTGCTGAAGCAATTTAATGGTCATAGAACTAAGGCGGCTGAGTATTTGGGCATTAACCGTAAAACGCTCCGAGAAAAAATCCGTAAATATAAAATCAAAGTCGATTCATAAGTAAACAGCGGTACTGCACTACCCGTTTCTAACCATCGTCGGTACAAAAAATACCACCTTCATCCTCCAGCTCTCACATCAATAATTGTCCTCCAAGTATTTTATTAGCCGCAACTTATTTCTGGGAAAACAGTTACGTCATTGAGTGTATTTGAGTTCAAATAGTTGATAACGTGGCAAGGATTTTGCATGTAATTCAAAGTGATTGTATTGATTACGTAATAATATTCATTGTGAGCAGAAGGAGCTTATGATGTATACCAAAGAGCAGATAACGTCAGAGTCAGGTTTTCAAGAGCCAGGGACAACGGATGTTGTCGTTATCGATGACGAAGAATCAATATGTGAGGGTTGCAGGCAAACTCTTGAAGCCGAAGGTCTCCGGGCGGCAATTGCAAGGGATGGAACCGAGGGCTTGACACTTGTCGAGCAATCCCATCCAAAAGTTGTATTAGTAGACCTCAAAATGCCAGGTATTAGCGGCATGGAAGTGCTGGCCAAGATTTCCGAGTTCGATCCATCCATTGTAACAATAGTTATAACCGGTTACGGTTCGATTGATTCTGCTGTTGAAACAATGAAAATGGGGGCCTCGGACTTTTTGGCTAAGCCGTTTGCCCCGGAAAGACTTCTTGAATCCGTCAGGCAGGGAATGGAGCTGGGCCAACCAGCCAAAGAGGCCGAAGTCACCGAGCGGGCGGCACCACCATTGGCGGCACCTGAAAAAGCCCCGTTAAACAAACAAAATGTTGTTTTGAAAGGCCTGGAAGTCTTAGGTCAATATTACTCGCTCGGTTTCAAAGAGCGGCAGTTCTTCGATGAGTTAAGATGCCTTGAATCAGAGGCAAAATACCATGCCGACAGGCTCGGTCAGGTCAAAGAGGAAGGCCAGGCAGTACTGGATATAGTTCACGATTTACGGTTGGTTGATGGAATTATCCAAAAGTATGCATATAAGAAAAACGCATTGATCCAGATTCTTCTGGATATTCAAATGGAATTCAACTGGCTTCCACGGCACTGTTTGGAGTGGGTCTCAACACGACTTAATATCCCGCATAACAACATATACACTATTGCCAACTTTTATGAGGCATTGAGTCTGGAACCCCGTGGAGCACACTTGATTCAGATATGTACCGGAACAGCCTGTCATGTGCGTGGAGCCGCCAGCTTAGTTGATAGAGTGTCCTGTATCATGGATATTGAGCCGGGCCAGACCGATTCAGAACAGTTATTCACCCTGGAAACAGTTCACTGTCTGGGGTGCTGTGCTTTAGGGCCGGTGATGGTAGTTGACGGAGAGTATTACAGCAATCCTTCTACAAAACAAATCCAGGAGATTGCCGCTTCGTGCAAAGTAAGTCGTGAGAAAGGAGAAAATTATGCCCAGGTTGAATTCAGCCGCTGATTTGGAAAGGCTTAGAAAAGAAATATTGGCCAAGAGAGACCCAAATAAGCTGCGTGTAACTGTCTGCTCGGGTACAGGATGCCACGCTTACGGCTGTGAAGGAGTAGCTGAAGCTTTTGTCAATGAGATTAAAAGTAAAAACCTACAAGCAAAAGTAGACGTCCGTAAGACAGGATGCCATGGTTTCTGTGAGAGAGGCACTGTAGTCGTTATCTTCCCTGAGGAGATATGTTATCTTCATGTAAAGCCGGATGATGTATCTGAGATAGTCCAGAAGACGCTGATAGAGAAGAAGATGGTGGACCGACTATTGTACCAGGATAGCAACGGCCAAAAGATTGTGCGTGAAGGTGAAATACCCTTTTATAAACATCAGAATCGCATCATCTTTGGAAATAACAGATTTATCGACCCAAAAAATATAAATGATTATATTGCCATTGGTGGCTATGGTGCTTTGTCCAAAGCCCTTTTTCAGATGACACCCGAGCAGGTATTGGCAGAGGTTAAAGAAGCTAATTTAAGGGGCAGAGGAGGAGGCGGTTTTCCGGCCGGAAGAAAGTGGGAAAGCACGCGCAATGCACCGGGTGAGCCGAAGTATGTCATTGTGAACGCCGACGAAGGTGACCCCGGAGCTTATATGGACAGAAGTTTATTGGAAGGCAATCCGCATAGCGTACTGGAAGGCCTGCTTATCGGTGCTTATGCTATTGGCTCACATGAAGGATATATTTATGTGCGCCAGGAGTATCCACTGGCATTGCAGAATACGGAAATTGCAATTGAGAAGGCTAAGGAATATGGTCTGCTGGGAGAAAATGTCCTTGGCTCAGGATTCGGTTTTGACGCTTTTATTCATCGAGGGGCAGGTGCCTTTGTATCGGGTGAATCCAGTGCACTTATGAGTGCTATTGAAGGCCAAGTTGGTGAGCCTAGGCCGAAATATATTCATACCTCTGTAAAAGGCTTGTGGGATAAGCCTACCTGTTTGAACAATGTGGAAACCTGGGCCAACGTACCCTTTATCATAAACAAAGGCGCCGATTGGTATAAGAGCATTGGTACTGAGGGCAGCAAAGGCACAAAAATATTCTCACTGGTTGGAAAGATAAACAACACTGGCTTAGTGGAAGTACCTATGGGAATCACTTTAAGAGAAATCGTTTATGATATTGGCGGCGGTATTCCAAACGATAAGAAATTTAAGGCTGTACAGACAGGTGGTCCTTCTGGAGGTGTTCTGCCGGAGAGCATGCTTGATATTCCCGTCGATTTCGACGAGCTTACAAAAGCTGGATCGATGATGGGCTCGGGTGGAATGATAGTAATGGATGAAAATACCTGCATGGTAGACACAGCAAGGTATTATACTGAGTTTCTTGCCCAGGAATCCTGCGGGAAATGTGTCCCGTGCCGTGAGGGACTCAGACAGATGCTTAGAATCTTGAATAATATAACAAATGGCCAAGGCGAAAAAGGCGATATTGAGCTCTTGGAGGAACTATCAGAGTTTATCCAGGAGGCATCTTTGTGTGCCCTTGGTCAAACAGCTCCAAATCCCGTCCTGAGTACAATCAAACATTTCAGGGATGAGTACGAAGCACACATAAAAGAAACACGTTGTCCCGCAGGTGTGTGCAAGGCGCTTATTGGTTATTTCATTGATCCTGATAAATGTCTGGGTTGCGGACAGTGCGCGAAGAATTGCCCAACGGATGCAATCTCCGAAACCGAGGATAAAACATATGTTATTGACCAGGAGAAGTGTATCAAATGTGGAATCTGCTTGACTGTCTGTCCTGATAAGGCAAAGGCTGTGGTTTTGCAAGACACACTTTATGCCCGGTACTGACTGCGAAGGCTATTATGAGGGAATAACAATGAAAAGGATACAGTTAGAAATTGACGGAAAGAAAGTACAGGCCAAAGAAGGTGCAACAATCCTTGAAGTTGCCCGCGAAAATGGTATTTACATTCCGACTCTTTGCCATAACGATGAACTCAAACCATCCGGCGTCTGTCGCTTATGTATGGTGGAGATATCGAAGAATAAAAGGACAAAATTGGTTGCTTCCTGTGTTTATCCTGTTGAAAAAAACCTTGTTGTAAAAACCAACTCTGAAAAGATAAGGAAAATTCGTAAGATGATTGTCGAACTGCTGTGGCCGACGGTACCGGCCCTGGCAAAAGAGTTTGAAGTGGAAAAATCTCGCTTTGTTCCTGAGCATACTGAATGCTGTCTGTGCGGGTTGTGTGTCCAATATTGTGCAGAGGTCAGAAAGTTAAACGCAGTTTACTTCAAAGGCAGAGGAATAAATCGGGAGGTAGCCATTCTTCCCGAACTTGTAGATGATTGTGCTTATTGTACGAAATGCTACGGGTTGTGCCCAGGTGGGTGGATTGTAATTCAAGCCATGACAACATAATAAAAATGGATATAAATAGCAGAGTGAGAGGTAAAATAAAGATTGATTGAACGGTGCAAAGGCTGTGGCCTATGTGTAGAAGCGTGATTCAAAAATGTCGTTGCAATATCTAAACACTCCAATAAAAACGGTTACTTTCCTGTAGAAGTAGTTAACATTATTGATTGTTTCGGCTGTGCTTTTTTGTGCTATAATATGTCCTGATGTGGCAATTGAAGTTTATCGTGATACTAATTATGGTGAGTATAAAATCGAGGAAAAAAGAGAGTTGACTTCGGGCACTTTGTAACATCGATACCTTATTGAGCCAACACAAAATAGCGGCCGCCTTGCATAACCCCTTTATTCATCGGGACTTGCGAAGGCAAAATGGAGGCGGGGGGATTCGAACCCCCGTCCCGTGATGCTTCAAGACAAGCTTCTACATGCTTAGTCGCTTTATTGTTCTTTCGCCTTACCAAGCGCCAAACGACAGGCTCTTAGCTCAGCTATTTCGGAATTAATCTTACCAAATCAGCCCGAACAACTGATTTAGCCAGCCTGCTATCTGACGCCCTTACTCAGCCCACAGACAAAACCGAGCAGGACGGGCTGACCTTTTAGGCAGCCATGCGCAACTGATAGTTGCCGTTTAAAATTGTTGCCGGATGATTAACCAGGCCAACCGGCGTCCTGGACATGCAGCTTGTCAATCCGTCATCCGGTCGAAGCCGTTCGCCCCCGTATTCACTTTTCAAATTTGAAACTCCCTAAGTAATGTCTTGTGCCCTCAATTAAAAGATGTAAAATCTAAGTTTTGACTGAAGCTTTTTTTGCCGTTTTTCTTTTTGATCCCTTCATTCTAATATTTTTATCTTTGGTTGGTTCCACAATTCTGAAAACCGGTATCGAAAGGGAAGGTAGACCCATTCTGACGATAGTGTTCTGCACGAATTCACGCCAATATGGCCACGCGTTATAAATACCATTAAAGTTGGCAAATTGTTCAAATCCTTTTTGCGTTAAACCTTGGAAGTTGTCTATTTTATAGGCCAAAACGAAAAAAGCTTCAATGGTAATTACTGGTTCTTGAGTTATACTTTTGCTAAAAGCTTCGAAGTGGAATTCGGGGATTACAACAATATAACCTTTTTTCTTGTCTGTTTCAACTTTAGCTGAGTAGTTTATATTGTACGTTTTTTTCCCTGAAGCGGCTTCTGGTGTTTGACGGCATTTTGAGCTTATCAGTCGTACATCCTTTAACTCCACACGATCAGAAACCATTAACCCAGGGGATGCGTCTGCCGTTTGTCTGACTTTAGTTTTCTGCTTATTTTTTGCCATGTCTTAAGCTGCCTGTGTTAGTTCTCTCTCTCCCTGTTCGGTAAGTTCATCATGTTCACCTTCTTTGAGCACGAACTTCCTTAAAGGAATCCACTGGTCGTCTGTGGTCGAGGTAACCATTTCTAAAATGTTTTCGGTATCTAATGGAACGGCTGAGACTTGCAGTTTTGAATCAAGGGCAAACAATAGATCAGCTACTGTCGTGAGTCGCATGTTGTGGTCACCACTCAATAGTTGCGTGATATTACTTTTACTGACACCTGCAAGTCTTGAAAGATATGCTTTACTGATTCCTTTTTCTTGCATGATTTGGCTGATAGTCTCTGTAACTTCAAATATTAAATCCTCACGAAAGTAAAGCTTTCTACCTTCCTCATCGGACATGAGTTTTTGTATGAAGGTTTTGGCCATAAGGAATCCTCTATTTCTTCTTGTTACGACTGCAATAACGAAATATGTTCTTTCATTATTTGTTCTGCACGCGTAATTTGTCTCGGCGGTGTATCGCCGGTCTGCTTATCGAATCCTTGTGTCAAAAGCCAAGTGATTCCAATCTGAAAACATAGAACGCGAACTTTAGGATGGACCTTGAATTCGTATATTTTCCCACGTAGTTTTTTGAATCTTTCTGTATTCCAAATCCTGCCAACTTGCGTCATTCTTTTGAATGAATTAGCTAGTTTTGCCCAGTCATCCATCTCCAAGTTTTCTATGTAGTCGAAAGCTGGCCTCTTGCCGTTGGTTCGGCGAGCATAAGCCACAATAGCACAAGGCCCTTTAACTATTATATCTTCGGAGTTTACTACGGCTTTGTTCGTCATAAAACCGCTTATAGTTTAATTATAACTTAACTTTTGATTAAGTCAACACAGGTCAGTCGGAAATCGAAAAAAATTTTTACAATTTCCTTTATCACAGCGAAAAAGCCCTTTCTGGTCAACATGTAAGGGTTTCAATCACTGAATTATACTATATATAGTATTCTCTTAATATAAAGACCGGTAAATAATTTCACAGGAGTCCTGTTAGATAATACTAAAATCAGAATTGAGCGGTGTTTCCAGGATATTAATTTCCGTAATTCTGTGCGGATACTTATACCACCTGCAAGATTACACGCACCATAGGTACTCAAATACAGGCTTTGCCAAGAAGGCCATTAGAATTTTACGTTGCTTGGGTAAATCATCCTTTGTTTACGAGGTCATTTGGTAGCTGAATTCAAGGACCTTGGGCGCAACAAGTCTTCGGTAGTCATCCATCTTAATACGAATTGCTTTTTCGTGCGAGCCTGCCTGAAACAGGATGTGATCATCTTTTTCTAAAGCCTTGTCCATAACCACAGGCATATCATACAGGTTTCCAAAAGGCGGTTCTGCTCCCAGATCACAGTCAGGAAATATCTTATTCATCTCGTTTTCCTGAACCAACTCAAGCGATTTAGCACCTAATTGCTTTTTCAGCTTGCCCAGGTCAATCTTATAGCACGCTGAGAGAACACACATTATGTGTTTTCCATCGGCTTTGACGATCACCGGCTTAGCAACGTACTTACCTGACTCATGTTCCTCTGCCGCCATATGCTGTGCTGTGAATGATGACTTGTGCTCAGTGATCTCGTATTTAATCGCCGACTCGTCCAGAAATTCTATCACTCGCATTTTACACCTCCTTGGTAATATCTGGCATCCTGTTATAGTGCTTTTAACCATAAGCATTTTCACCCAGGAATATCTGCCATGTCAATTGTTTTTATAGCAGCTTGTTTGACTTTTTCGTTTATTCCTACGTTTTCCTAAGCATTAGGCTTGGTTATTCATCCCCCCAGCTCCAAAAACTTATATACGAAGTAATTGTTGGTTCTATCGTGCCATTTTGACACATTGAAATCCGACGTGGAAAGGATTAGAAATGAAGATTGCGCAGGGAAGATTAACAAAACCAGTTGCTGTAGCATTAATTTTTCAGTTATGTTGATAGACTATAGATATGCCACAAATGAGGTAGTCCCTCAGTCCAATGTGGGCGTCTTATCAGCCATGCACCAGAGGGCTCTTAATGCAGCTACCGTCAAAGCCGTTGAGCAGGCGGGCGTCGATGAGATGTTTGTCGGTAGCGAAAGTATCTATCTCGATATCAAAGCCATGAGTTCCGCCGACTTAGGTAAGCAACACGTCTCCGGAGCCGTTACGTTAGAGTTCGAAACAAGGGGCGCAAATTTTGCCGGCAGAAACTTGAGAGCCACCTGGCCGCCAATGGATTTGAAATCACTCAAGCCATGTCGGCTCAATTCTTAGTTTGCGTCGTCAAGGCTTCGCAGGTCCGCAAGCCCATGTAAGGAGCGCAAAGGTCAGAATCGCAGCTAAGCTCTCAACTGGCCCAACCGACGACGACATAGTCCTCATAGGCATAGCTGATGGTATCGTTCCTCGGCCTGACCTCAGTTCAAATGTCTCAATGCCGAAGTCAAACTACCTAAGGGCTACTCAGTTCGCCGTTAGCAAGCTAATGCAGCAGCTTAGCACTATCCCCCAGACAGACTTGTACTAGTGCCGATATGCCTTGTCCTTGTTCTCAGCTCAACGGCCAACTGTTTGGCTTGTACTTAAGCCACTCGCCGGCGAATCGACACAAGTCTTCAAAGCCGACGTCCTCTGCAACGCCAAGACCGCTGTTAAGCCTGCTGCCAGCCTGAAGCCATTGTCCGCCGAATGAAGAGACCTCGTCATATCCGGTTATCCACCCTGGCGCTGGCGCACTTGACCAGAATCCACCCAGGACTTCATACTCACCGCCTGCGCTCCAGCCTGTATCAGGCTGACCAATCGTTCCGACAAGCGTGTATGGCCCGCCACTGCTCGTTCCGCCGCCGCCATCGATTGTATACCAGCTCAACTCATACTGGCCCTGCGCGAAAATAGGCGGCGACATCTGTGCCAGTAGCACAATAAGTACCCACGTCCCAACGTGTTTTATCACTATCTCACTTTTTTTTTGCATAGCAGCCTCCTGATTTTCTCATGTGCCCTATATGCGCACAGAGTTACAGCAGTCTCAAACTTACACCTCCTTGTCGCGATTTCTCTTTACCTCGCGACCCGGAAATTCAGTGCCAATTGTTACTTTAACGGCCAATTAAACCTCTAACGATAGAGCCAGTAATCAGCAAGCCGAATTAAATCGTCGAAGTCAATATCGTTGTCCCTGTACAGATCACTAGCTGCGCCATCGTGCACTCCAGCACACACACCATCAGTACATACGTCATAAAAGGTTAAAGGATCCCCATCATCACAAGGAGTTCCATTAGGCTTGTTCACATTAACGCATCCTACACCAACAACATACATATCGTCGGTACAGGCATTCCCATCGTCGCAAGTACAATCCTCCCCGTCACAATCTTGGTCTATACCATCGTCACAGATCTCTTCGGCCCCTGGGTAGATGGTGGAATCAGTGTCATCGCAGTCCCAGTTATTTGTAGCCGTGTACATTCCCGATGGTGAACATAGACATTTGCCACTATCACCCATCCATCCATAGCTATCATTATCCATATCTATATAGTATGTTGTACATCCGGAAGCTCCTTCTTCATCTACCTCTCCATCACAGTCATTGTCTTTGCCGTCACACACTTCCGGGGCACCAGGGTAAACGGTGGGATCACCGTCATCACAGTCAGCTGGTCGTCCGTCCATATCTCCCGGCTCACCTGGGTCGCACGTATCGTAACCATCCGCGTCAGCGTCCGGACAACATCCCTCATCTACTATCCCATCGCAGTCGTTGTCTATGCCATCGCCACAGACCTCTTCGGCCCCTGGGTTGACATTACAATCCATGTCATCGCAGTCATTGTTATTTGTTGCTGTGTACATACCAGACGGTGAACACAGACATTTGCCACTATCACCCATCCATCCGTAGCCATCATTATCTTTGTCTATATAGTATGTCGTACATCCGGAAGCTCCTTCTTCATCTACCGTACCATCACAGTCGTTGTCCTTGCCATCGCACACCTCTGTGGCTCCAGGATAAACAGTGGAATCGCCATCATCACAATCACCGCCTATCGTAACTCCGTACATACCTGAAGGTGAACATAAACATTTGCTATCGCCTGATTGCCCATAACCATCAGCATCGTTATCTCTATAGTATGTCGTACAACCGGAAGCCCCTTCTTCGTCTACCGTACCATCACAATCGTTATCCTTGCCGTCACAAATCTCTGTGGCGCCGGGATGAACCGCCGAATCAGTGTCATCGCAATCACCCCCATGAGTGGCTGTATACAGATCTGAAGGTGAGCATAGACATCTTACATTTGGTGACCCGTAACCATCACCGTCGAAGTCTCTGTAGTATGTTATGCAGTCCGATGCATTTTCATCTATCCGACCGTCGCAGTCGTTATCTTTACCATCGCAGACTTCTACAGCTCCAGGATGTATCGAGGGATCAGTATCGTCGCAGTCCTCTGGGATAGCATATCCATCGCCATCGGCGTCAACACCAAGACCCTCATCGATCAGGCCGTCACAGTCATTGTCCTTGCCATCAAGCACTTCTTCGGCCCCTGGATGGACAGCCGGATCAGTGTCATCGCAATCCTCGGGCACAGGATATCCGTCACCGTCAGCATCAACACCGAGATCCTCATCGATCAGGCCGTCACAGTCATTGTCCTTGCCATCAAGCACTTCTTCGGCCCCTGGATGGACAGCCGGATCAGTGTCATCGCAATCCTCGGGCACAGGATATCCGTCACCGTCAGCATCAACACCGAGATCCTCATCGATCAGGCCATCGCAATCATTGTCTTTGCCGTCAAGCACTTCAGTTGCTCCCGGATACGTAGACGGATCAGTATCGTCGCAGTCTCCACTTGTTGCCAACAGTTCAGAGGCAAGGTAATACCCTACAGGAGGATATCCTTCACCGCTTTGTGTAGTTCCATCTGAGTAACCATCACCATCGGAATCCTTATACCAGGTAACCATAGTTGTGGTTCCGCTATCCCCAATAGCTACCCAGTTGAAAGAATATGCTCCACTACAAACTCCAGAAGAAGGATTCGATAGTAAAATAGTGAAATCAGTTGTGCTCACATCCGCCACATGTGGCACAAGAAAAGTTACAGATCCTTCGCCATTTGTCCCAGTAATCAGCACAACTGGCGGTGATGCAAATGTGTGTCCAAAGTTAATGGTGGCGACAATCTGGTCAGATAACGCCCCAATACTTAGCTGCTCGACGGCGTACGAGCCGGATATTATCTTTTCAGCTTGATGCGAAAAAGCGTGCAAAGCGTATGGTGTCGGCATGATTCTCTGTCGCGGACTAAGCGTCGTGTAGTCTTCAGGATCGTTGCTTTGGCCCGGCCGGACGCTAATTTCCAGCCAGCGACCACCGCCATCGAACACCCCTTCGCCAAAATCCAGTTCCACCGTAAAATAGCCGTCGATGACATCAAGACCTTCTACATCGATTATTCTTCCCAACTGCGTCCCTGTCGTTGGAGCATCGTAAAGCTCGAATCTGAAATCATAAAGGTCGTCTGCCACACCACCGCCATCCAGCAAACGTCCCTGGTAGGTAAACGCCGTACCTGTTGACTCACGTACAACTGTGATGTGAACAGAACTTATTACCGACATCAATGTCTCGTCGTAAAGCATTAAGAAAGCTTCACCAGCCATTTGCGCCTCGAATTCAAAGACGAAATGAGCCCCAGGCGATGGCCTGACAGCCAAGCCCCCACTCCTAACGTAGTAACCGCTAAAACCCTCCACATTGTATTCTAACACATCAGCAAGATCGCCGGCCTCGTCCATAGTCTGCAAAAACACAAAGCTGCCACAGAGCACTGCATCGTCAAAGCCAATGCAAGCAGCGTATGACCTGTTGTTGTCAGAACAAATCTCGATCGTACATGATTGGCCGAGTTGCAGAGTAATCGTATCCACCACTTGGTTATTCACCGTCAAAGACTGGGAGCCGCTTGCCGTCGATGACAGGAGAATAACGTAAACCGCCAATAATTTTATGTTCTTCACTTTTTTGCCCTCCAAAAAAGTTCCTCTTTTTTGCAATGCAACCAATAGACTACTGTTGTTGTATTGCTCTTTCCAGAGCTTCGATCTTTCGTTTCAATTCTTGGTTCTCTGCTGCTAACTGCTTCATTGCGTTAACCATCGTCCAGATGATCGGGTCGTTATTGACCATCAAATACCCTTGATCATCTTCCTCAACCGCCTCCGGAATTACTTTCTGCACGTTTTGGGATGTCACTGCCGAAGTCCAATTGGACTATGAAATGTCCGTTTACTACATCGATATCATCGAGGAAAATCGAGCTTTCTACCTGGATTCCTATATTGAGATCAGGATCGTCGTATAGCGCAAACTCAAAGTCGTACAGGCCGTCCATTAGGCTATTGGCATTCCCTTGGTAAATGAATCCGCTCCCCAAAGGCATCGCCGTAGTAGAATTTGCTGACAAAACCACCAAACATAAAGCCACTATTGTTGATACTTTTGTCGTTTTCATTTTTCTAACCCTTTATAGTATTTTTGACAATCCCCAGCGCGTTCCACCTGCCCGCGCCGGACTTCTTCTGAGCCGTATTAATTAAACTTGCTATTTACCATCCTGGGTGCATAGCCATTGCTGGAGCTAATGTTGATTTAATTATACTGTTTTTGACAAGTCAACGTCAAGATGATTAAAGAGCGAATTCGTCCCAGCAATTTTGGGATCATCTTCGACGACTAGCTTTTTGTGCCTTTTCTCATCCGGCAAAGTACAGCCACTCGCACCGAAGATAGTAATCCAAAGCGATTAGAACGATCTATGCAGGAAGTGGTGCTTCTCGGAGCTTAGATTCGACTTTGGTTGTCTAATTGCCTTTTCAGGATAGCTTATCCTTGTGTAGGCCGAATCTAATTCGCCAGCCTTCCAAATCTTGACCAGTCTTTGGCGGGCCAATAAAGATAATCTGCCCTGCCTATGATTGTGGCCAACGGAACTGGGCCGTAATGCCTGCTGTCTCTGGAAAGGTTTCGATTGTCCCCCATAACAAAGCAGTGATGTTCAGGAACTGTTATCTTTATAAAATCGCCAGAAGACTTGTCATGAGGAGGTTTCGCCAGGAATATTTTATATCTTGCATCACCGTTTATTTCTTCGAAAACGTCGCCCTCTAATGGCTCACCCTTAACTCTTATCCTTATTTTATCCAATGTAGTTTGAGCGAGCTTCTGTCGCTGCACTTTCTGATTGTTAATATAGAGCTGCACATCTTTAATTTCCACCGTATCGCCGGCAACTGCCACAACTCTTTTAACGTAACGCCATTGTCGGTTATCAGGACAAATATGAACGACAAGGTCGCCTCTTTTAGGATCTGCCGTTTTGTAAGCCAGCTTGTTTGCAAGAAACCTGTCGTTCGGTACGATTGTTGGATAGTCCGAGGCGGCAGGAACTCTAAATGCCTCCACAGCCTTTGCTCGCGTGTGAAGGACGATTGCCATTGAACTACACGTACCCATAAGTATCAAAGTCAAATATACGTACCATCGGTTATAGTCTTTCAGCCTATAATCGTTTCTGGTGTGTCTTGCCGTATACCATGAGTCGATAAGTGCATATAACCATATTGCCGAAAATGCAATCATCGATGCTACTACAATTGTCATCCGAACAGACGAACTACTTACAGACAGTAGGCCGAACATTATTGGAATCAAAACACAGGAGAACAAGGCCAGAATGACACCTTTGGCAATTCTGCCACAGTATACATGACCTAATCCTGGCATAATAAATGAAAGTGCTATAGTCACAGGAGTCCCTCTCCTTTTCGTTTTGCCTAAATTTGTCTCAGTCATATCACTTCCCCTTTACTTCAGCACTGCAGAAGAATGCTCATTACAAGAGCGATCCTGACGAAACCGACTATGCCACTCGTTGCTACAAGCCCAGCTTGTGCGACAGGATGCGAAGAAAGGACACTCGCAATCCAGCGCAGGGCCTCAAAAGGTCTTATCTTGCTTTTTTCATACTCATATATCTGGCTCATCACTTTGCTTGTGAAGTCCTTGCTGATATATATTTGACTCTTGTTTTCTTTCCATGCATCGTATAATTGCAAATAATTCATGGTATGTTCACTCCAAATTCCTTAAGTGCCAGTCTCAATTTTTGCTTTGCTCTATTTATTCGTGATTTGATAGTTCCAATTCTTGCTCCCTCAATTTGTGCGATCCTCTCGTATGGAAGTCCTTCGAACTCAGCAAGAATAAGAGCTCTATGCTGTTTAGATGGTAGCGCCTGCAATTCTCTGTTCGGCCGGTTAAAGAGTTCCTTTTGAACCATGTCCTCGGCTGGATTAGACTCGCTTATATTCTCCGGCAGGTCGTCCATCAATCGTGGCTTTTTCTTTCGTAACGTATTGATGCTTTTGTTTCTGGCAATCGTGAGAAGCCATGTTGACAGACTACTTCGGGCGGGATCAAACGTTTCCAGCTTCTTGTATGCCATAAGGAATACTTCCTGGCCTATATCCTCACACGAATCGCTGTTTCCGGTGATATTTCTTATGATTCGGACAACCACACTGCTATATTTGCTCACCAACAAGCGGAAGGATTCCGTGTCACCATCCAGCACTCGGCGCACTACCTCAATATCTTCTGTCATCCGGTACCATCCAGCTAACTATCATCAACTTTCACTCTTTTATACAACTGACTATAGGCAAAGTTCCATATAAATACAGGCCAGATTTTCTATGAATATAATGAAATTCTCACCCTGATTACACTTCGGACGTTGGCATCTTCGTGGTTGGCATTAATGCAACCTTCTGATGAAAAAAAGCTTTGACAGCATGAACTTTCTTGCCATAGAATCGTATAAAGTCGTACTTAATTTGCGTGGCTTTGTCTACGGCGTCTGCCTTAGACTTGTAGTGTTTTTTTTAGTCTGATTAACAGGAGGTCAAAAATGCAACTCAATGTTTTTAAAGTGAGTAGAATCCATTCACGACATCTTTTCATCTCTTCTCTGCTTTTCTTACTGCTCTTTATAATTCCGCTATCGGCCGTTGCCGAAGATCAAAACAGCATCACAACTTTACGTCAGATGGGTAAAGCATTTGCTTCCATCGCGGAAAAAGCCTCGCCGACTGTCGTTGGAATCATGGCTGATAAGGTCGTCGAGTCAAGTGACTACCCCGTATTGAGGCAATGGCCCTTCACCGAGCCATTTAACCCATTTAACGATGATTTCTTTGAGTATTTCCTGCGCCCACATTACCGTCGCCGTTACCGTAATCAGCCGGAACCTCGTCAGCAAGCCCGCGGCTCTGGTTTTATCATTAGTAAAGACGGTTATATCCTCACGAACAATCATTTGGTGGAAGGTGCTGAGAATGTTACCGTTAGTCTCGCAGACGGTCGTGAACTCGATGGCAAAATCGTTGGTACGGACTCCGAATCTGATGTAGCTCTTGTCAAAATCGATGCTGACAATCTTCCTGTACTCGAGTTGGCTGACTCCGACAAGCTTGAGGTCGGTGAGTGGGTTATTGCTATCGGAAATCCCTTTGGACTGACTCGCACCGTGACCGCTGGAATAGTCAGTGCCAAAGGACGCAGCGGGTTTAAGGTCGCCGAAATTGAGGACTTTATACAGACCGACGCCGCTATCAATCCTGGAAACTCTGGTGGACCTTTATTGAATCTCGATGGAGGAGTCGTCGGTATGAATACCGCGATCCTCGGTGCCGGTGTCAATATAGGTATCGGACTGGCCATACCGATAAATTTTGCTAAATTTGTCTACCCACAGCTCATTGATACTGGCAGCGCCGTTTGGGGGCAGCTCGGTGTAGTATTCGTAGAGCTAACGCCTGATTTGGCTACTGCTCTCGGTCTGGAGGAAGACACCAAAGGTGCGGCGATAAACGAAGTAATCGAGGGTTCGGCTGCAGAAAAGGCGGGGCTAAAGCGCTATGATGTCATTGTTGAATTTGACGGCCAGCCTATCGAAAATGGAAGCGAATTCCGTAATTACGTCGCAATGCAAAAGCCGGGCACTAAGGTCAAAATGGTCGTCATAAGAGAGGGCGAACGTAAAACGATTACAGCCGAACTCGGAAAGCGCGGAGCCGGTGAACAAACAAAGCTAGGCCAGTCAGATATCACCGAGAAATTGGGCATCACTGTTGAAGATCTAAGCGATGAGTTAGCTAAACGTCTCGGCTATGAAGGTCTAAGTGGAGTTGTCGTAACCAGTGTTGAGGCCGGTTCTGAGGCTAAACGCAAGGGAATTGAGCCTGGAATGCTAATCATGGAGGTTAATCGTAAACCCGTTGAAAATCGCAGAGAATTCGACAGAGCAATCGAGCAGGCTTCTAAAAAGGGTATAGTACTGCTTCTGATCAGTGATGGACGCTCGACCGTCTTGATCCCGTTAAAATTATCCAAAAAATAACCATACAACATTTTTAGGCCCACCATGTAAAACGGAAAAGCCCCGCATCTGTGCGGGGCTTTTTCCTTATGCACAGATTATACCAAATGTGATTAAAATTTGCGCCTTTGTCATTTCGACCGTAGGGTTGCGAAGCAACCCGAAGTGGAGAAATCTATTAAAAAGCAGACCTGTCCCGAGCCAAGCCGAGGGATTTCTCGACTCCGCTTCCCCTTCGACTTCGCTCAGGGCTAAAGGCTAAATCGCTCGAAATGACAAGAATAAGCGCATTGATTATTTACAATCAGTATTATTATCGCGAAGCCCAATCACAACTTTTATACATTAGACACCAACCGAATTCTTTGTGAACACATTAAGCTCCATAGGTGTATAAGAAATAGTATAAATAAAATAATGCTTTGTTTCGGGCATTGAGCCATGAAACGCAGTAGTACCAAAGCCAAGAACACGCTCCGCGAACAACAACATATCGAGCAGAAGCTTAAATTATGCCAGGCTAAGCTTCAAGTGCTGCTCGACAATGTAAGCAGTGGGGTAGCTGTGTATTGTGCTATAAACGACGGCAGCGATTTTGTCTTCGTCGACTTTAATCAGGCTGCTGAAGAGATCGAGCAGATTAAAAAAGAGGATGTAATAGGGCGATGTGTTACTGATGTTTTTCCCGGTGTTAAAGACTTTGGGCTTCTTGACGTATTTCGGCGCGTTTGGAAAACTGGAACGGCCGAGCAACACCCTGTATCGGTATATAGCGACGACAGAATAGCAGGCTGGCGGCAAAACCGAGTATATAGGCTTCCTTCAGGAGAGATTGTTGCGATCTATGATGATGTTACTCAAAACGAGCGAAGCGAGCTTGCCGCCCGTATGAGCGAACAGTGTTTTCGTGCAATCGCTGATTACACCTATGGCTGGGAAGTCTGGGTTGCTCCCACAGGTCGTGTTTTATGGACTAATCCCGCAGTCCACAGGGTCACCGGTTACACGCCCAAAGAGTTGAATGCAATGTTGGATTATCCGGCTCCTCTGATGCATGAAGACGATAGAGACAGGATATGCAGGGCTTTTCAATCCGCACTCAGAGGTAGCACCGGCAACGACGTTCAGTTCAGGCTGCAGCGCAAAGACGGTACCGTCGTTTGGGCAGAAATGTCATGGCAGCCGATATTTGACGAAAAGGGCGTCTCTTTGGGGCATCGACAGAGCATCCGTGACATAACAGCACGTAGGCAAGCCGAACAAGCCCTCGAAAAAGCTGAGCTGGAAAAGGAAACGATACTTGATAGTCTCACCGAGCATGTAGTATATCAAAGCAAGAATATGACCATCATCTGGGCAAACCGTGCAGCCTGTGAGTCCGCTGGCATG
>CAYSPM010000004.1:18562-44559 GCA_964432925.1 uncultured Pirellulales bacterium
ATAGTAGCGTACCTTGTTCCTGCTCCGTTTGTGGCGATGCGACCAGCCATGGATTGGTTTTTTGCTTTAACCATGTTTGGCATAGGTGCTGTCCTGGATGCCGGTGACTTCAAACGCATCCTTGCCAAGCCCCTCGTAATCGTAATCGGATGCTGTTCGCAGTTCACCATAATGCCTTTTGGCGCATTTGTCTTGGTAAAGTTATTTCATTTACCTCCCGAAGTAGCCGTTGGTCTAATTCTAACCGGTTCAGCGCCAGGCGCAATGGCCAGCAACGTCATGAGCTACATCGCCAAGGCCGACGCCGCCTATTCGGTCTCGCTGACTACGGTCTCCACGCTATTGGCTCCACTGTTGACCCCGGGACTAACTCTTATTTTGGCTGGGGCAATGCTCGACGTACCTTTTCTCAATATGGTGCTAAGCGTTATGAAGATGGTCGTTGTGCCGTTGCTTATTGGATTCGCTCTTAAGTACTATTTCGAAGAGAAAGTACGGAAAGTCTCAGCCATTTTCCCTGCGATTTCGGTCACCTTTATCATATTTATATGCTCGCTGGTGATAGCGTTAAATAAGAACTACCTGATAATGATCACAGCGGTGACTGTAATAGCTGCATTGGTATTGAATATTTATGGAATGTTGGCTGGCTATGGAATCGGCACGCTGTTCAGGCTGGGCATTGCCAGAAGGCGAACATTGTCAATCGAAATCGGAATGCAGAATGCCGGTCTCGGCACTGTCCTGGCCCTTAAGCATTTCGGCGAAAGGGCGGCTGTACCCGCGGCGAGCTTCGTCTTTATCTGCATCATAACAGCCTCTATCATAGCTGCACTCTGGAGCAGAAATCAGACCGAATCGGTAGCAGGATAAATATATAATATTATTTATAAGTTACGAATCTATTGCCTATTGACGATAAACTTAGTATACTGTATGATCTTTTGAATTTTGGTAAATTAGACAGGGCAGTCGTTTCTTGGCTGCCTTTAACTTTAGGCAAAAGATGGACATTATTAGGAGCTTAGAAGCATGGGTTGTAATCTGGCAATTGCAGGTGTTACTGGTGCTGTAGGCCAGGAGTTCCTCAGCATCCTGCAGCAGCGTGATTTTCCATTTGATTTGCTGAAAGTGTTAGCGAGCAGTCGCTCCGCCGGCAAGAAAATAAACTTCAAGGGCAAGGAATACACCGTTGAGGAATTGACTAAGGACAGCTTCACCGGTATCGATATAGCTCTATTCAGCGCTGGCGGTGCACGTAGCAAAGAGTTTGCGCCCGCCGCAGCAGAAGCCGGTGCTGTCGTCGTTGACAACTCCTCCGCGTTCAGAATGGATCCGGATGTGCCACTGGTTATCCCAGAGATCAATCCTGAGAAGATAAAAGAGCATAAAGGCATTATCGCCAATCCTAATTGCTCGACTATCATTGGGATTGTGCCTGTCTGGCCTTTGCATAAAGCTAATCCGGTAAGGCGCATGGTTGTCAGCACCTATCAGGCCGCCAGTGGCGCAGGGATGTCGGCTATGCTGGAGCTGGAAAGTCAATCGCGAGAAATCCTCGATGGAAAGGAGCCGACCTGCAGGGCCTTGCCATATCAGATTGCGTTCAATTGCTTCAATCACGATTCGGCTCTTGATCCTAATGGTTACAACCTGGAAGAAATCAAAATGGTCAAAGAGACCCACAAGATATTCGATTGTCCAGACATCGCGATAACTGCAACTTGCATTCGCATTCCGGTCTTAAGGGCCCATTGTGAGAGTATCAACCTCGAGTTCGCTGATCCTATCACTCCTGATGAGGTCAGGGATTTGCTCAGTAGTGCCCCGGGTGTCACCGTTCTGGACGACCGTGAACATAACCGCTTCCCAATGCCCATCGATGCCACCGGCAAAGATGACGTTTATGTCGGCCGAATCCGTCAGGATGAGTCACTGCCGGATAATCGAGGCATCAATATCTGGGTTGCCGGCGACCAGTTGCGAAAAGGCGCCGCATTAAACGCCGTGCAAATAGCTGAAAAGCTGCTATAATGGCCCAAAATTTATGCCACAGGTATGGCCATTCGCAACGTCAAGCTAACTATTTGCTACGATGGCAGTGAATACCATGGCTGGCAAATCCAGCCGGGATTAAGAACAGTCCAGGGTGTTCTCACGGACGTGATTCGTTCTCTGCTTGGTGACAAAGTCAGAATCTGCGGTGCGAGTAGAACCGATGCAGGCGTAAGTGCGCTCGGCCAGGTAGGTCTTATTCAAATCGATTCACCGATTCCGACAGAGAATCTTGCCAGGGCAATTACAGATCGATTGCCTGAAGACATAGCCGTTACCGAAGCGGTCGAAGTGCCGATGGGTTTTAATGTAATTGGAGCCGTTAAAAGCAAATTATATCGCTACACGATTTTCACCGGCCCCGTCAGACCCGTCCTGCACAGAAAACACTGTTGGCATGTGCCCTCCAGACTCGACGTACCCGCTATGGATAAGGCTGCAAAATTGCTCGTCGGCAGGAAGGACTTTAAGTCTTTCGCATCAGCCAAAGATGCAAGAGAAGACACCGTCCGAACGCTCTTTCGCTGCGATGTTACTTTGTTGTCCTTAGATCGTGATACATCGTATGAAAAGGCGATGTCAGCATCTGATGATACAAACTCGGTCGTTACACCCTCTACGCAATACGCGATACGTGATACGCAATACGTAAATAACTGGATATACATTGATGTAGAAGGTGACAGCTTTTTATATAATATGGTCAGAAATATTGCTGGAACGTTGGTAGAAGTCGGAATTGGCCGGTGGAAGCCTGAAAAGATAAATGAGATTCTCGCTGCAAAGGATCGGACCGCCGCAGGCCCGTTGGCTCCCGCCGCAGGCCTGTGTTTGATGTGGATTGAGTACTAAAGAAGGAGATAGGAGACAGGAGACAGAATACAGGAGACAGGAGATAAAAGGCTTGTGAGAACAAATGCACGAGGGAGAAGACAAAATCATTCAAAGACCGCCGAAAATCTATCTTGATACAAATCATTTAATCTACATCACTAGAGTGCGAAAAGGACAAAAACTGCCACAAGGACAGTCTGAAGAAGACTACAAACACCTCGATGAATGTATTAGATCGTATTGTGGTCTCATCTTCAATCCCATCGCAACTATGGATTGGATCGATGGAAGAGCAACATTACAATCCGCGAGTGATATAGCATCAGTTATAGATTCAGCGTTTATTAAGTACACTATGCACGAAAGAGTTGAATTAATATATGTACATGAAATCTTAGACCAATGCCGAAAGCAAAATCCGAATATTAGGGTGCCCGACCTTCCTCCTATCCTTCAAAATATTTCTGATAATAGCACTTTTACTTCAGCACTTCTAATTTTGTCAAACCAAGTACCAGATTATCTTGAAAGAAACAAGATGAAACAGTTTCTATACGGAGAGAAAAATCAGACGGAAATCCCAGCTTCCTCCGCTCGAGAATGGGTGGAGGGAATCTTCCAGCGAAAACTATCATATCCCGAGGATTATCAGAATCGCAAAGAAGATTTCAAAAGACGAGTTGAGTATGACATTCAGCATAAAGATGAATATTTATGTGACCTTGAACGCTATCGAAAAGATTGGATGAAACAATTCTTAATGATCGATAGCATCCTAAAAGCCTTTAATCCCGGCATTAACGTTGATGATGTATTAGAGAAAATCGATGTTAAAAATTGCCCGTCTGTTGACCTCTTTTGGAAGTTTCATGAAAAGAGAATTGAATTTGACAAACCTCCTGAAGATAATGATGTAGATGACTATATGTTTATTCCCGTTATTCCCTATGCTGATATATCTTTAATTGAGAAAAAATTTAAGGGATTTATTATTCAAGCAGACAACAATTATAAGTCAAAGGTATTTTCCAAGGCAAACAAAGCTCTGAAAGCTCTTAAGAATCAGAAATTTAATTATTGATCATTTGGAATTTCCACTTTTGTGTTTGAATACATGTATCATGTTGGTTGTGGGAGAACTATATGTCTAAAGAAAAAGCCAAAAGATTTACTGACTTAACAGTCTGGCAAAAGGCACATTCTTTTGTCTTGTCTGTCTACCGCCTAAGCGAGGCTTTTCCGAAGAGTGAAATCTATGGTCTGACCTCTCAACTTAGGCGCGCAGCAGTTTCTATCCCAGCTAATATCGCTGAAGGATTCAAGAGAACAAGCAGGGTTGAAAAGGTTCGCTTTATGAACATTGCTCAAAGCTCACTTGAAGAATCCCGCTACTATTTGCTTCTTGCAAATGATTTGGGATACGTGAATACCAAAGGCCTTTTATGTCAACTTGATGAGGTTGGTAGGCTATTAGAAGGGTATTCGAAAGCTATAAGGTCCAAAGTCAGAAAGAATTCTGAAAAGGCAAAGTGAACTTATATATTGTTGATACTGTATTCTGTCTCCTGTATCCTGTATTCTCGAAATGAAAATCGTACATATCATAACCCGGCTTATCCTCGGCGGCGCCCAGGAAAATACGCTGATAACCTGTAAACTTCTTGCTGAGCGAGGTCACGATGTCACCCTCATTACAGGCCCGGCAATAGGACCTGAAGGTCAGCTTTTCGACCAGACGAAAAATCAGAAGTATAAAATAACCGTAATCAATGAGCTCAGACGTGCCATTGAGCCGGTAAAGGACCTTATCAGCTACTACAAAATTAAAAGCTATCTTCGTGAGTTACAACCTGACGTCGTTCACACCCATTCAGCCAAAGCGGGCATTTTAGGCCGATTCGCCGCCTGGAACCTAAAAGGCCGATGGGATGCGAATCGCCCGGCGGTGGTGCACACTATCCACGGCCTGGCCTTTCATCCTTATCAAAGTAATTGGCTAAACAAATTCTACATCGCCATCGAAAAATCCGCCGCCAAACGCACAGATTTCTTTATCAGTGTGGCTGATGCAATGACCAGTCAGGCACTTGCCGCTGGCATAGGTAGGCCCGAGCAGTTTGCAACCGCATATTCCGCCATCGAAGAAGAGCAATTCTTAGAGCCCATTCCGAATCAACAGAGAGACGACTTTCGTCGAAAATATGAAATTCCAGAAGACGCCATTGTTCTTATCACAATTGCTCGCCTGTTCATGCTAAAAGGCCACGACTATATCATCGAATCTACCAAACAGCTCGCTCCGCAATTCGGAAAGTGCATCTGGCTTTTTGTCGGTGATGGCAATTTAGCTGACCATTATAAAGAGCAAATTCACCAATTCGGCTTAGCTGATAGATTCAGATTTACAGGCCTTATGCCGCCGGGGGAAATTCCGCTTGCCATACAATCATCGGATATTCTTGTGCACTGTTCATTAAGAGAAGGCCTTGCTCGCACGTTGCCCCAAGCGATGCTCTGCGGCAAGCCGGCTATTTCGTTCGATATCGACGGCGCACGAGAAGTTGTCAATGAAAATACCGGCAGGCTAATCGAGCCGAAGAACGTCGAGCAATTGACACAAGCTTGTGCTGAATTGATACAGGATGAGAATTTGCGAAGAAAGCTCGGCGAAACAGGTAGAGAATTTGTAAAAGAGAAATTCGCACCGGAAACAATGGTCAACAAGATAGAAGAACTCTACCGTAATCTTCTGAGCCGGCAAAAATAGTTTGCCATACGCATCTGAATTTTCCTATCGTTGGCACATGTTTAGCCCCAAATCTTGACTGTCGTCAGACAAGTTTATTTGGGGGTTATGTACTGTTGTTTTATGCTCTTTTGCTTCTGCGTACAATAGAGCAGAATGCCCAGACTATAAATAGTGGAATCAACACAGGAAGCAAAAACGGAAATGCGATTGCTGCAAGTATAAGCCCAACCAGAGCGAGCGCTCCCACAACTATAAGCCCTACCCCAGCAAAAACAAAAGCTAAGAGTATCGCTACACAAAACAGTATTACAAATGCCAAAATCAATCCCCACGCGCCGATTATGGCATCGAAGGGACTGGTGATCGGGTGTCCGTTCACCGTAATTGTCACAGCTCGACCGCCCGCAAACAACGCCCAGGCCAAAATCGCAATCATCAACACCGCCAGAATTAAAGCTAATTTTTTGATCATGTGTTTTGCCCTTTATTTCTCCAGCCGCCAGAATCGGTTCACGAAACTATTCTACTATTTTGGGGCAGCTTGTCAATTTCTGGCGTGAACTGCACACCCTACGATCCTAAATTGCCCGGGATATAGGCGAAGCACTTGACTTATTTGCCGGGCTCTTCGAGCTGCCGGTCGTCTTTTTCGGTATCCTCCAACAAATCGAGAACACCGTCGATTGGCGTTACAATTGTGTAACCGGAGTTTGAGATTTCCCAATAGGAGAACTTGTGGGTTGCATTTATCCATGTTTCCTTGAAAGGAACAAATTCGCTTACAAGGCCAATAATGGAAAATTTAGTCTCTGTCAGGCTGACGCGCTCCACCTGTAACACCGGTCCACCGCTGTTTCCGTAATAGGTTGGGCAGTCGATGATAATAGTTCTCTTTGCCTTGTCTTTTCCTGCTATAATACCTTTTCTCAATAATGGTATGTTCGGGTCGATCTGCGCTGTTTCTTTGACGCCTATAGAAGTAGGGTAACCAAAAAGAAAAACATCGTTGGATATTAACGCCTGTTTGAAGGTCCTTGTGTTTTCAATGGCGAGACCGAGAATCCCTGATTTAGTATACTTTACTTTCTCTACTCCTTCTACAAAGTCAACCCGGTATCCTTTCCCGCCCTCTCTGGGGCGAAGATTCGCAATTCTCACGATGGTTGCGTCATGATCTTTGTGATATCTTATAAGTGACTTGGCATTTAGCCTATGGAGGTCGAGTTCCAATTTGATTTTTCCTGGGTCATTTGGATCTTTGGAATACGACAAGCAAGTTGCGTTCGCGCCTTTTAGAGTATATGATCCATTTGATTCTGTGAAAAGCACGTGCCGGCTCGTGACGAGATAGAGATGCTGGCCGCTGCTTAAATAAAAGCCGGAAGCCAAGCTATGTTCTTTGATAGTAATGAGTACAGGATAAGAAAGGTTATCATCTGGAATGGCTCGATACCCACGAGCGTCGCTATGGAATGAAGCAAGCGTCCAGAACGCGAGCACACCACTTATGATGGGCTTGTATGGTTGCATAATCCTGCCCTCCTTTTTTCGTGGTCTATTAAAATGAGCAACTACATCGTTTTCGGGGAATCGTAATTTGTTTGATACCAAATGTCAAGTATTGTCTGAGATTCCTCGGCTGCGATTGGAATGACCATAGGCTCAGGTCTATTCAATCACGTGAATATTCTTCTTTTTGCACATGTCTTTGAATATCTTTGGCCAGACGGTGGCGCTGACTTCGCCGATGTGAGCTTTTTTCAAAAGCAGCATAAAGGTTCGCGACTGCCCGATGCCGCCGCCGATACTAAGTGGAATCTGGTCATTTAAGATGGCCTGATGATATGGGAGCTTTAGAAAATCAAGCTGACCCGAAATCTCAAGCTGTTGCTTGAGCGTTTCTTTGTTAACGCGAATACCCATAGACGTCAATTCGTGTCGGCGTTTTGTGACCGGATTCCAGACGAGAATATCGCCGTTGATTCCATGCATCGGCCTGCCGTCTTCTGAGGTTGTTTCCGTTACCCAGTCATCGTAATCTGCTGCCCGCATCTCGTGTGGATAGCCGTCCTTTAGCACCCAGCCGATTCCAATAATAAAAACAGCGGGATATTCCTGCACAATCGCCGTCTCGCGTTGCTTTCTCGGCATATCCAGAAATCTGTCGAGTATGTCTTCGGCGTGGATGAAAGTAAGCTCCTCTGGCAGGTCCGGATATTTGTCACTCTTTAGTTGTGGAAACAGCTCCTGCACATGCGTCTCAGCACCCTTGAGCACCTTCCATATCTTCTGCACCACTTCTCTAAGGAGCTTTAAATTGCGTTGTTCTTCCGTTATAGCCAATTCCCAATCCCATTGATCTACGTAGGTGCTATGGTCGTTATCAAGGAAGTAGTCTTTGCGCACGGCTCGCATATCCGTAAGCAGACCTTCACCGACCTCCATGCCGAACTGCTTAAGCGCCATTCGTTTCCACTTGGTCGCCGCCTGTACCACCTCTGCGTCGATTGGATTCTTGTTATAGTCGTTTGAAATATGGAAACCGATTGGCGTCCGTGACCCATCACGGTCCAGATAATCATTTATACCACTTTCCACGTCTACAATAAGAGGCACTTGGACACGAATCAAGTTAAGTTCTTTGCACAAATTTTGTTCGATGTAATCTTTGACTTCATAGATTGCAATCTGCGTCTCTTTTGGCGATAGCAATGAGCTATAATCCTGCGGCAGGATCTTCTCCATCTCAGCATAATCACCAATCCCCGGCCCAGCAAGGTCTGCTTTCTTATCCGCCATTACATGTCCTCCAAAATCATAGTGAAATTTAATGTTTCAAGCCTTTGACTTGGCCTTACCGATGTGTTCCATCGGCCTTATCATTTTCGCCAAATTCTAACCTGATTGCGGAAAATGTCAAGCAACGATTTTCTTTATAATTGTAGAATGTGTCACTCGCCTGGAACAAAGGAGAGCATCCGTCCTTGAAATCTGCAAGATGTTATTCCTTACTGTATCAAAACCTGTTACAATCACGTGATATGCTGTGAAATCACCCATGCCGGTATTGCAGAAGCTCCGGCTAATACGTGAATATATGTTTGTTCGGAAAAAGGGAGGTCAGCTATGAAAAGCTATAGAAAAGAGTTGTGGTTCAATACAAAAAATCGGAGAGAATTTATCAACATCACACCACAAGTCCAACAGTGTCTTGCTGAAAGCGGCGTCAAGCAAGGCCTTGTCCTTTGCAACGCCATGCACATAACTGCCAGCGTCTTCATCAACGATGATGAATCTGGATTGCATCACGATTTTGAAGTATGGCTCGAAAAACTCGCCCCTGAAAAACCATATTCGCAATATCGCCATAATGGCTACGAGGATAATGCCGATGCACACATTAAGCGGAGCGTTATGGGAAGGGAAGTAGTGGTCGCCGTTACAGATGGCAAACTCGATTTCGGCCCATGGGAGCAGATATTCTACGGCGAGTTCGATGGCAAAAGGAAAAAACGTGTCCTCGTCAAAATCATCGGAGAATGAACTGACATTTGATGGAACTGTTATTTTTTTTATCTCAGGTTTTTGTGATATCCCTTTCGGGCGTGCTGGCGCCGGGTCCGGTGACAGCCGCCGCCATAGCGATGGGCTCTCGCAATCGATTCGCTGGCCCCCTTATGGCCATCGGACATGGAATTATCGAATTTCCATTGATGATTCTGATTATCCTCGGTATGGATAAAATTCTAAAATCCACACCAACAAAAATCACAATCGGCCTGGCAGGGGGGGCGTTCCTTTTATTTATGGCAATCGGCATGCTTAAAAGCTCAAGAAGAAAAGAGCAGCTAAATGCAAAACCTACCAGGACCGGCCCGCTAACAGCCGGAATACTACTTTCAGTTGGCAATCCATACTTTCTTATCTGGTGGGCTACAGTTGGACTTGCTTTGGCAATGACTGCAAAAGGCCTTGGCATCTGGGCATTTGCACTTTTTGCTATTGTTCACTGGCTCTGCGATCTTGTCTGGCTTACAACCTTATCTTGGGCTAGCTTCAAGGGATCGATACTGTTGGGTCCCCGCAATCAGCGAATAGTCCTGTTAATCTGCGGTCTGGCTTTGCTTGCCTTTGGACTGTTTTTTATCTATAGTGCCGGCAGAACGCTAATTAGATTGCTTCTGACATGAACTCTCTAGTCAACTTGCGGATGTGTTGAGAGGTAACCATGGATGCTAAAAAACCTTGGCCAAACACAAACTTATTTCGATTCATATTGGCATTCAAGCTTCGATTGTTGTTTCCGCTTGTTGTTGTATTATCCCTTATCCTCGGCTATGCCATAGTATCAGGCCTTGACGGCCTTGTCTTCAAGGTCCCCAGCATAACGAAAGGCCCGGTCCTGCTGCGCCTACACCGGGATAGAGCTGCCGTTATGTGGGAGACCAATACAGAAGGGCCCTGCTGGTTGTATTACGGCAAGAACGGTACTCTCGACAATTCTCTTGAAAGTGTGGGCGAGAGGTTTCAGTACGGAATTAAACCCAAAGACAAAACAAGCAGGAAAAAGACCGTTTTTATCTATAGAGTTTGGCTTAAAGATTTAGAGCCAGGTCAGGTCTACTGCTATCGCGTCGTCGGCCCTGCTGTGCGCAGCAAAACCTATAGCTTTCGCACTGTCCCCGATAAGACCGACGAAGTTAGGTTCATCATCTATGCGGACAGCCGGAGTAATCCCGCCAATCATCGAAAGCTCGTTAGAATCATGATCAAAAAGAAGGCTGATTTCATAGTCCATATCGGTGACTTGGTGTACGATGGTGATTGTTACGAGCAATGGGGCCCTCAATTCTTCACACCCCTGAGAGGTCTTGTTGAAAGCGTGCCCATCTATGTTGCAAAGGGCAATCACGATGGCAGCAACGGCAATTACGAAAAACTACTCGTCCCTCCAGGCGAGGATAATAGCTTTAATTTCGATTATGGCCCCGTACACTTTTTGTGTGTAGATAATGTCTCCAAAGGCCAAAGAGTCGGAGATCAACTAAAGCTCATCGCCGCCGATGCAAAGGCTAGTGACGCAAAATGGAAATTCGTAAGCTATCACAAGCCGAGCTTGAACTTTGGCCACCATTGGTCGGATTGGGGCCATCCCGACGTGCTGCCAACTTTTGCCAAAGCAGACATCGATTTCGTCGTAGCAGGCGACTCACACCAGTACGAGCGATTCAGGCCAATAGCACCGCCAAACGGCAGCACAGGAAGCTATGTCACCTACATAACTTCAGGCGGTGGCGGAGCACGACTGCACGATGTCGAGCAATCTATCTATCACGCCTTTGCCCGGAAGGTCTATCATTTCTGCCTGTTCCATATCAAAGGCAACAAGCTAACTATGGACGCAATCGACATCAAAGGCAACATCATCGATCATCTGGAAATCACCAAGATAGAGGGAAGGCCCAATAAGGAATACTTAAAGACCGCCGTTTCAATGGCTGCCATTCAAGTTTACCAGGATGTGGTTTGCAACCGTCCAAAATAAGCTGTCGCGATGCATCTGTTCGATCGGCACAAGAATCGCTGGGATAATTTCGACATCGTCCCCCTTCGCAGATGTTATAGCCTAATGTTTACTTGGTGGTTTCTTCTTGTAACTGTGAATTAAGATCACTGATGAATTTCTCGATGATTTCCTTGGTCAATCCACCTTGCTGCGGCAATTCCAAAGCAATCTGGGCTTCCTTTAGTGCCTCATCTTTTGCTTCCGGCCGGTTTTCAGATAGGAATCGTGCCAGCCAGAGGTGTACGACAGGATTGTTAGGCTCGATCTTTAGAAGCTCACGAAAATGCTTTTCCGCTTCGTCAAGCCTTCCGTACTGTTGTAAAAGATGTGCCAACTGTCCTCGAAATGGTCCTCTCTCCGGGATCAACGCCACCGCCTTGGTCAGCGAATCTATTGCATCGTTCACATTGCCCAGCTTGAGTTGGCAGGCGAATAGATCGGCCCACAAGTAGGCGTTGTTACGGTTGACCCGTAAAGCTTCCTCCATAAATTTGCTACAGTTCTGGTATTCGCCGCGGCCCGACAGTATATTGAATATAAGTAGCGCGGCGAATGGTCTGGCGCTTTCACGATCCCATATACCTTGCAGTATTCCGAACGCCTTTTGTGTATCCTTGGCTGAGAGGAACTGCGCATACAGTATCCTTGACGCTATTGCATTTGGATCAAGCTCTAAGGCCTTCTGATAATATTTTTCTGCTTGCTCATTCTTGTCCTGTTTTTCTGCGATGCTCGCAGCAAAGGCGTGCATATAAACAGACCTCGGTCGCAAAAGGATAATTTCACTTGCTTTATCAAATGCTCGGTCGAAATCGTGACTAGTGTAGAGCCTGTAGGCTTCCAGGAAAGAAGAAAAGACCTTCATATTATCGTCCGGCTTGGTGAGCATCTTATCCGCTGGACGCAGAGCTTCTGCCTGGCCTTTTTGATTCAGTAGACGTCTGATTTGTTCCATTGCAGGGCCTCGTGCCGAGACTATGTTGCCTTTCGCTATGCTCAGTCGAACAAAGCATCCCACAGCATCTGATGTTTCCGGCAACAGCATCGGTGATCCACTCCATTCGTCACCGAGCTGGTCGCCTCCCAACAGCGATATGAGCCGAGGGACCGCCCTTCGAACTCCTACATAGTCGACCGGCAGGGTCTTGTGCTGCACGCCTGCACTATCGCCAATTGGCTCATTAGCGTCGGTTTCAACCGCACCAAGGGTCTCTGGCATGCCTATTATCTCAACGCGTTCAATTAGGGGGACACTGTTGTTATCTGCTATTTTTATCGCTGGGTGACCTCGCCATGGAAGTTTAACTACTGCAACGTCAAGCTGCTCATCCGCAGCTACAATTTCTACGCTGCACACTTCACCAAGGTAGGGACTAAGCACCGTCACCAATCCTGGCATCCTGTGCCGCCCCAGATCAGACTCCTCGTATACAATGTGATGCGCTGTTATTGCCAGTGTACCATCTCCTATCACAAAACCATTGCCTGCGAATTTACCGAAGGGCGTACTGGCCATAACCAGTACGAGACAATCCTCCACAGTGGTGGCGTTATCGTTTTGGCAAAAGACACCTGCCGGAAAAACCAGTACCAACAAAATTACGCTAACAGTGAGAGTTTTGTACCTGTTCATAAATCTTGGCCCTTTCTTTTTTGACATCGCAAACAACAGTTTATCCACAGTAACCGCGCTCCGTGGTTGGCACCGGCAACCCTTGAATTCATCCTCCTATGAATGTTGGCCGTGGCTATCTTCTTGTCTGTTGCCGGCGTAGCCCTGCTGACCCATTACTTGCTTGAGGTCGTATTTCTCAAGGATATTTCTTTGCGAATCCGCTATTTGTTCTACAGATTCACCGCCATGACCTGTACGCTGCCCAAAACTTGCCTTAGCAACTGCATCTGATATTCTCGAAAGCTTAATATTTTCGGGAACGGTCGCCGGCACAAAGCCGATTTTTGGCTCCGCAGTCTTTATCAGCAAACCTTCAGCTACAAGATGATTCAATATCCTGTCCCCAAACTCGCCTGGTATATCCAGCTTACTACATATAAGCTCAGGTGGGACCGGCGCTTCATTTCTATCAAATGCGATTGCAATCTCCCTGACAATATTGATTGCTGTAAGGTTGTTAGCAATGAAGTGGTCTGCCGTTTTCCTAACAGTGGCAATCTCAGTTGCATCAAGGGTCTTTAAGTACTGCGTTGTGAACGTTAGCTGTAATCCAAACAGTGCGATAATCCAGGTTATAAATATCCACACAACACCAAGCGGAATAAGCCCCAGCACTCCATAAATTTTGCTATAAGGAATGAAACGTGTCACGTACTCGCCAAAGCCCCACTTTGCAAGCATCCAGACTATACCGGCCACTGCCGCGCCCCACAAAGCTGCACCAGCCTGGACTTTTGTGTTCGGCAGCACAAAATACAACAAGAATAGCGCTATAACCGCCACCATATAAGATAGTACAACCGGACCAATATGCGACATTACCGTCTTTTGGATCTGGCCAATGGCTGTATATCGTGTGGTGACATAAATGCCCGCACCTAAAAGTAACGGCCCCAGTGTCAATAGCGCCCAGTAGTTAATCATTCGATGAAGTAGACTTCTTCCCTTCGCAACGTGCCATATATTGTTAAAGGCTTTTTCTATTGTTGAAAGAAGGGCAAGCGCCGCCCAGATCACTATGATTATGCTCACCAAGGTAATCGCGCCCTTATTTGCCTTGGCAAAAAAGTTACTGATTAGTTTGTCCAGATGTTCCGTTATCTTGATAGTCCGTTCCGGGTCCTCAGCCGTAGGAGCAGAGTATTGGATATTCGTAAGATGAACCTGGTCGTAAACAAACGCCTTTACTTTCTCACCCATATCGCTATAGGCAGGAAGTGATTGAAATATCAGCAGCATCACTATCGCCAATGGAACAATCCCAAAGATTGTATGGTATGATAATGCTGCAGCTTGCTGGCCCGCCCGATTCTTCCTCAATAGTCTCGCGCAATGCGACCACAATTTGATCTGAAAAACGATAAATCGGCTGGCCCTTCCAAGCTGAGCAGTAGGTGTGGACAAGAGATTCTTAAACACCACTATTGCCTTTCAAACAGGGAATGCTTTGCATTGACTTATGCCTAGGCTCTGTTGAAAAGGCCGGTTGTCATTTCCACCGACAGGTGTTCTGTGGAGACCGAAGCCCCTAAGGGGCGGAGTGGAGAAATCTATTAAAAACAGATTCCCCGACTCGCCCCCGTTTCTGTCTTCGACAGAAGACACGGGGGGACTCGCTCGGAATGACAGTTTTTAGATTTTCAACAGAGCATTATGCCTACTTAAGCAGGCCTTCAAGGCCCTTTCGTAACTGCTCCTGTAATTGCTTTTTCATCTGGTCCTCAAGCAGCCTTCCCAAGTCAAGCTCGGGTTTATCAATCGTGCCCTTTAGCGGAACCGATATTCTTTCGCCCGATTTTTCCTGACCAACCCTAACTGTAGTGCCCGTTACAGTATAAGGCAAAGTAACAATCATGTTCAATCTCTTGTCCAGACCGATAATACCTTCGAAGTTTATCGGATTGTCACCGACATCAACCTGCATATTATCATATTGCAGTGATCCCTCCTTCAAGGCGAATTTTGTTGGATGTATTGTAATCTCTTGTCCGCTGTATCCTCCTCCTGCCACCGACAGAATCTTGCTCAATAAATCCGACGCCTGTAAATACAGTTTGCTTATTGATATTGTGCCGACTACCTCAAGGTCATTTTTCGTAGCTGACGCCAATGGTATTGCCATACTATCACAGTCGAAATTGGCCACACCGCTCACATTAACAGCGTTGGCGAAAATGGGATTCACGTATTGAAATAATTTCTCCGTAGTTTCCTTATCGATTTGAATATCCTTTGCAATCTGTATAGGGCCAGGCGTTCTCAGAAGTGTTGGCTTGTCATTGAAATTCGCCTTGCCGGCAAAGCTAAGTCGCCCGTTATTAACAGTTGTTGAAAACGGCGCAATATTTAGCACGCCTTTTTGAACTTGAACATCGACCTCCGTAGGGCCGAACTTTAGCCCCATATACTCCCCCTGGTCAAAGCCGACCGCTGCCTTGGCGTTAAGATTGCCTAAAAGTTGGTCCTTCTGCTCATCCGTATACCTACTGGAGAACATCACAGTCGTTTTCCTTTGTCCTTCCAGCTTCAAACCTTCGGGCAAAAAAAGTGAGCCAACTGTGCTGACAGTAGTCCAGTCGTACTCAAGGTCCATCTGCCCCTGAAGCCTGGTTTGGCCGGCTTCGCTGGTTTTCTCAAACTCACCTTTTTTTATCTTTATCTGTGGACTTTCCAGTTGCAGCTTTCTAACGTTGATAGACTTCTCTTTTGGACTGATCTCGGCATCCAGAATAAGCAGTACCTCTGCTTGTTCAAACGGTTCTTTCTGGCCGGAGACGATTTTAAGATTCTTTATCGTTGTGTTATCGGTTGAGATTCTATAGCTGTCCTCTCGAGAGCCGACGTTTACTTTCCCGCTGGCCGTTCCAGCTATATCTATTTTCTTAGGCATCGACGCAAACATCACTGCGAATGGTTGAGCTTTCGCCAGGTCAACTTCACTGACAACTACGGCAAGGACCAAAGGTTTTTTCGCTGTTTTACTTAATGGCGCCGTCGCATCTTCCACATTTACGCTGCCAAGACTTGTCTTTACTCTGACATAATCGATAGCAGCCATGTTATTTTCCCGATCAATGTTTACAGCAAAACTCACCTCAGCTTTCTGCTCGGAGACACTGTTTCCGTCTGCAGAAGCGATGTGAAGTTCTGTAACATCAACTGAGCCTGCAGCACCGATATTGCCTTGCTTCAAAGACACTTGTCCCTTGCTTGACATCCTGCCGGATATGTCGTATGGCACTATATCTGCGAACTGCCCCAATTCTGTTTGAAGCTTTGCCAGATCCACCTCGCCCTCATAGTCAATCTGCTCAAAATTGCCGCTGGCATTGACTCTCACAAACGCCGCCGAAACGTTTAGCCTTTCAAGGTTGATCTGCTTATCATCAGCAGTTATATTTGCCCCAGCTACAATCGGCTCTGTGAGTTTCAGCTCTTTATCATCAAGTGCACCAGCTAATCCTACAAGCCTGGCTTGGCCCGAGATGGTTGCCTTGCCAGCTTCTTTGAGTGTGTCAACATTGCCCGTCAGTTTACCAGACGTCACTTTCATTCCTTCTTTCAGGCCTAATGTACGCGGCATCTGGTTCAGCAAAGATGCCAGGTCACAATCGAAATCGCCTTCGAGCTTATAACTTGAATCGGCCTTGTAAAGGTCGGATAAAGACTTAAGTGTTGTAGGAATAGTCCCGCTTGCTGTTACGGACGCCCAGTCGGTATAGATCTGGAGTTTATCGATGTTTATCATCTGCCTTTGTTGGCTTAGCTTAGCATTAAACTCCAGTGTGTTACTTCGAAGCCTATCGCCTTTAAGCAGACCTCCACCGATGTCTATATCTTTCGCTCGTATCGCAGCGTCCAACTTTTCAAGGCTGCCATCTATGACTTCGCTGCTTATGTTCACCCAAATACTGCCTGCTGTTTTTAGCTCGACTCCCGTCAAAGCAAAAATAGGTGCAAGAGTCCCGAGGTCCAGCCCATCGACCTCGACTGTAAGATCGCCGGTTGTGCCTTTCAGGCTCCATCCTGTTTTGCTTACGCCCGGCGTAACACCGCCAGCCGCGCGAATCGTTGCTGTCTTTTCGCCTCCAATCACACTCATATTCAGATCGAGGTCCGTTTGCTGCCCCAGCGGTCTTAGATTCAGCTCCGTGTTTATGTCAGACAGCTCGATCATCGCGCCTTGAGCGTCGGTCACTTTCAAACTGCCATCGTTAATAGCAACGTCCATGGCCAAAGCAATATGCTTGGCTTTTACGGGAACCGGCTCAGGTTTTCCAACACGCTCTTGCCCCACCGTAGGTTGATCTTTGAGATTTACGCTTATCTTAGGCTGATCAATTGTCGTTTTACCGAAGAATAAATTACCCATCAAAATGGAGGCGTAGTGGGGCTTTGTAGCAATCTGTTTCACACGGACGGAAATTCGCCCGACACTATCGTCGAAACTCAGATCTGCAATATTGACTCCCTTAAGCCATCCTAGTGACAGATCTGCAAACTCCATCCGACCGTCGATTGCCTTATTGATTTTTGCCAGTATCATCTTTTGGCCAGCCTTAGATGATATGAGCACCGGCATAAGCAAGGCCGCTACTATAATCAGCAAGATGATGACTGCAAATACCCAGAGGATTACTTTTATCACACTTTTCTTTTGTGGATTAGTCTTGGCTTTTTCTTCAGATTGCATAAGTTGCCCCCTGTTAAAATTTCAATATAGCTATTGGCTTGTCATGTAGGGACGTCTCGCAAATATATACGCAGTATTTAGTGTATAAACTGCTTAGTTCCGCACAATGTGATGCCAACTCATCAGAGCCGAACAGAGCAACACTTAGAAAAGATTTTGCTCTCCTAAATAATTGATCTATAAAATCAGTCGAGCATTATCTCATCTGATTTATTTTTGACCATCGTGTCAATCTTATCGCTATATTCTTTAGTGATATCGTCGATTTGTTTCTTGCCTTTTTCGAGGTCATCTTCGGTTATGAGCTTATCTTTTTGCTGCTTTTCAAGATGTTTGTTCGCATCTCTTCGTATGTTACGGATACTAACTTTTGCTTGCTCGCCAATGTGTTTAGCTTGTTGGACAAGCTGCTTTCTGCGTTCCTCGCTGAGTGGTGGAATATTTAGTCTGATAAATTTCCCCTCCATAATCGGTGCAATACTTAAATCACTGCTTTTTATCGCCTTTCCAATCTCCTTTGCTGAGGCCGGGTCAAAAGGCTTAATCACAAGCATATCTGCTTCAGGTGCCGAGATTGTTGCCAAGGATCTTATTGGTGTTGCTGTGCCGTAATAATCGACTTTTAGGTTTTCGACCAAGCCTGGTGATGCTCTGCCGCTGCGAAACGCCCTTAGTTCATCATGCAGGACTTCTACAGCTTTTTCCATTTTGGCTTTGCTTTGGGATACTACCTCATCTACAGGCATCTGCTACCTTATTTTCGAATTGCGTATGTCGGATTCGGTCTTTATCTTCACCGATAAGCATCACGCACAACACATCACTATTTTAGTTCCAACCTGTTCACCGCAAATGGCTTTAGCTATATTGCCTTTTTTGAAGATATTTAGAACGATGATTGGGATGTTATTATCCTTGCAAAGACTTATGGCTGAGTGGTCCATCACCCTTAGATTTTGTGCAAACACATCGTTATACGATAGTTTTTCGAACAGCTTAGCATCCGGATTTTTGCACGGATCATCGCTATAGACACCATCAACTTTTGTCGCTTTAATTAGAAGATCCACCTCCAATTCTGCCGCTCGCAAAGCTGCACACGTATCCGTGGTAAAGAAAGGATTTCCCGTTCCTCCAGCCAATATCGCGACTCTTCCACGCTCAAGATGTCGAAGTGCGCGTCTACGTATAAAAGATTCGCACATCGCTGCTACTTCGATTGCGCTTAAAACCCTTGTTGGCTGATCTAACTTTTCGAGCGTTTCTTGTAGCGCGCATGCGTTGATGATTGTTGCCAGCATCCCCATGTAGTCAGCCGTATTCCGTGGTATATGACTTTCTTTGGAAAAACTCTCGCCGCGTACAAAATTACCAGCCCCAACGACCACCGCTACCTGAGGCCCGAGCCTGCAAACTTCGGCTATTCTTTCGGCAATTGATTTAAGTGCTGAGCCATTAATTCCGAACTCGCCACGCTCGCAAAAACTCTCCCCTGAGAGTTTCAACAATACCCGTTTATACTTACTTTCTGCCATTACTTCGTATCTCGTATTTCGTATCTCGGTCGAGATACAATTCACGCTTCACGATATACGCTTTTCAGCCGACTTCAAATCGGACAAATCTTTTTATCTTTGCCTGGCCGCCTGCCTCTTTAGCAGCGTCTGCAAGAACCTGTTCTACTGTCTTGCTGTCATCCTTGACAAACGGTTGCTGCAGAAGGCAATTCTCCGAGTAGAATTTCTTCATCTTCCCTTCTACAATCTTTTCGATAATATTAGCTGGCTTGTTCTTGACCTGCTCAGCGAAAATCGCCTTTTCCTGCTTGATCAATTCAGGATCAATGCCTTCTTTATCTATTGCCAGCGGTTTAGTCGCCGTAATATGCATCGCGATGTCGGAAGCCGACCGTTTTAGAACATCTGACTTGGCAATATTTTCGTCATCCGACTCGATCTGTACCATTGAGCCAACCTTCTTGTTGAAGTGAACGTATATGCCTATTAGTCCCGGACCGTCGAGCTCGTATTTTGCATAATCACCAACCTGCGTTTTCTCGCCCGTTTTACTTACCGTCCCAGTCAGGATGTCGTCGAATTTCTTTCCATCGATGCTGGTATCGAGGATATTCTCTGCACCGTCGCTTGCCGAGCAAGCCATCGCATACTCAGCCAGCGCATTCGCCGCTGCGACAAAGTCATCGCTTTTTGCCACAAAATCGGTTTCACAGCAGAGAGTAGCCATAACAGCCTTTGTGCCGTCCTCGCTGATTTTGCTTACAACAAGTCCCTCTGTCGTCTCTCGTCCTGCTCGTTTAGCTAAAGTTGCAAGGCCCTTTTTCCTCAGTATCTCCACAGCCTTATCAATATCACCGTCGGCTTCCTGCAATGCTCTCTTACAGTCCATCATGCCTTGCCCTGTCATCTTTCTCAGTTTCATCACTAATGAAGCCGAAATCTCTGCCATTTCAAATACTCCTGTTCCAGTTCTGTTCTATTGTTTTAATTCATAAAAAAATTTTGGTAGTTGGCATCTTCCCACATAACACATTTTGGCTTATATAATATAGAATATCCTAAATGAATTCGGAATTCGGATATCTTCGTCTCACATCGCCCCAGCGGTCCCGATTAACATTTCTGTAGTTTATTCCTCTTCTGCAATCTGTACTTCAGCCTTGTCCCTTAGTGTGTCGCATTTCTGTGTCGTACGATGTGAAAGGCGTCGTTTCTATTCGATGGTCTGGACATAGCCTCTCAGGAAGCAGCCTGCTCTGATTCCTGTTCGCCTGGGTCGTTTTGCTGCGGAGCCGATTCCGTATTCTCAACGGCTGCCGGCTCTACCGTATCCGTCTTTTCTGATTTACTTTGGTCTGCAAGCGCCAAAGCTGGCCTTCTTGAGCGCACGCGTCGCGGTCGTTCCGCTGGCTCTCGACGTGCCGAAATCATAGTCTTGCCGATCGCCACTGCATCCGCAAGCTCACTGAGTATTAGTTCGATTGCCCTGATGGAGTCGTCATTCGCTGGAATAGCCACGTCCACTGTATCAGGGTCCGAATCGGTATCAAGAATCCCGACAGTTGCTATATCGAGCTTTCTGGCCTCTCGCAAAGCCAGACATTCCTTTTTCGCGTCCACCACCACAACCGCGCCGGGCAGACGATTCATCTTTCGGACACCTTCCAGATTGGTCTTGATTTTACGCATTTCGCGTTTGAGTCTGGACGCCAGCTTTTTGCTCTCGCTTTCAATCGTCCCGTCCCGTTCCATAGATTCCAACTGTTCTAACCGTTGCAGCCGGGATCGTATGGTTCTGAAGTTTGTAAGCATACCGCCAAGCCATCGCTCCGATACGTGATGCATTCCACATTTGTCCGCAGCCGTCTCAACCGCTTTCTGAGCTTGACGCTTTGTTCCCACGAACACAACGTCGTTACCCGACGCAACAACTTCAGCGAGAAGCTTCTTCGCAATCAGCAGTCCCTTTAATGTCTTCTTAATATCAATAATATGGATATTGCCGCGCTTGGCGAAGATGAAAGGACCCATCTTGGGATTCCATCGGCTCACACCGTGCCCAAAATGCACCCCTGCATTGATCAGTTCCCGAGTTAACGCTTTAGCCACAAAAACCTCCAAATAAACCAGAACCTTAATTACCCATTATACACAGAAAACTAAATTAAAACAAACTAATGCAATTCGGCTGATGTGTCAAGGGCTTTTGTCACAAGAATTTTCACTAAACTTCTGCCATTTTGTCCAGGCGGCACCCCACTCAGGTCCGCACCTCACACATACGCTCAGCTTAATAATTACACCATCACTATAAATAACGACTTTTTTTCTTGACGCCGACCTTTAGCGAACGTACAATACTTTAACCTCACTAAAGGAGGACAGAGTGGGAAATAAGCAATCCAATATTGCTGAGTTGTTAGTATGCAACTTCATCATACGTTACCGATGCGCGCAGACAGCACAATCATATATTAACCTTTTTTGAAGGGAGGAAAAAATGCAAACGAAAGCAAAAAAAGCAGCAGTTCTGATTATGGTTGGCTTAGTTGTCTTATGTCTTTATAGCTATGCCAACGCGCAGACCCCCATATCGGCGGTCCCTGTCACGATTACCAGCCCTGGGTCGTACTGCTTTACTAAAGACCTGCAAAATAGTGCTCCTGACAGCAATGCAATAGTTGTCGACGTCAACGACGTCACTATTGACCTGATGGGCTACAATCTCATTGGCCCCAGTTCCGGCCAGGGACGAGGCATTTACATCAATGCATGTGCCAACGTCGAAATCCGCAACGGAACGATTAGAAATTTTGGTACAGAGGGAATCTACGAAATTGGAATGGCGGGCCCCGAAGGTAATCCACGTTACGGGTATGGTCATAGGATAATCGACGTCCGGTCTCTTTCAAACGGTAGCGACGGTATCTGTTTGTGGGGCTATGCGCATTTAGTAAAGGATTGCTCCATTTCCGAGAATGGAGGTATCGGAATCTTTGTGGGTTTAGGCTCTGCGGTTACCTGCAACACAATTCTTGAGAATGTGAGTGATGGTATAATGGCCTTAGGCAACTCAACCATCACCGGTAACACGATCAGCTTTAATGGCGGTGACGGTATCGAGGTTAGCTTCGGCTGTACAGTCTCAGGGAACACAGTCGCAGGGAACTTTTATTATGGTATCTGGGCTTGGGATGGCTGCGCCGTAATCGACAATACTGCCTATTACAACGGGATCGGGATATTAGTGTCTGAAGATGGCAGTCTAATCAAATTCAATACGCTCAGAGGTAATTTCGTATATGGTATCTTGGTTAACGGCGCGAGCAACTCAATAGAGGAGAACCTTATAACCGGTTCCACGACCGGCACCGGCCTCAATTTCCTCAAGGCCGGCAACTTCTATGCTGATAACCGTGCATCCGATAATGGAACCGACTATGGCGGTACTATTGGCCAAACAGATGGCGGTGGAAATGTCTCGTTTTAGCCGAAGACGCCGGATGTGCTCTGACCAGACAAATTGTGGTCTCTGTGACGTGGTTGCCAGTCATCTATGACGTGCCCAGCAGAATATCTGCCAAGCTTTAACGCTGTTGGCTTTGGGCATCGGCATCGGTTAGTGCGACGGCCAGATTCGATTCGAGCCGTCTGTTGAGCAAAGTTCATGCTTTTATGGCTGGCGAGGATGTAATGCCTCGCCGGCCATTGGATTTCGTTAATACCAGACTGTGATTATGATGTTAGGCTCGGTCTTTTTGGCCTGAATTTCGCCCGTAGTTATGTTCGTTTGTTTTATGCTGACGCCAGGATTCTCTTTGAGCCATTTCGTTATTTGTTCATCAAGAAAATTTATGGCTCCTGGATGTAGCTTCGTAAAGAAAGTCCTTACACCCGTAACGCGACTGCTTGATGCTTCTTCTTGAGGAGCTTTTTTTGTAGCTGCCTGAGGTCGATTTATGGCAGTAGGTTTGGAGGGCTCCTTTATAGCAGGTTTGGCTGGCTCCTTTGCAGTAGGTTTGGCTGGTTCGGTTGTGCTACCTCCAAGGTTCAAAGGAGAATGCGACACGTTTGCCTCGTCCGATCCATCATCAAAAGGAATTGCTTTCCCCGTGTCGTCATCAAGTGGGATTGGGTTATCAAAGTTGTTATTGACTGAAAAATTACCGCTATTGAAATTTTGCATTTGTTGTCTCTCCATAATTTTTTATCCACATTTCAAAAACCGTATGTCAAACGTGTAGACCACTAATAACTGTGTCTTTCGCTGTTCTGTGAATGTTATTCTTCCGCAATTTGTACTTCTTCGCTCACTGTCGGCGTGCTTGTTGTCCCTGTTTCAGATACATCTGTATCGCTTTCCTGTTCTTTGTTTATGGGCGCAACGCTTTGTGTTTGAGCCTCGTTACTGTCCTGCTCAGCGTTGTTATCCTTCGTACCTGTTCCGTTGTTGTTTTCTCTTGGTGTGTCAGGTCCCATTGTCTTCTGTTCCGCTTCATCGCCTTGCTCTGTGCTATCGTTTTCCAAACCGAAAGTATCAATTACCGCTCCTCCTACAGCTTCATGAAACGCCTGGGAAGAAGGCGATTTGTGTCTTTCTCGGAGTTCTTCTACGATCTTCTCGTTTGGTTTTCCACCGGTGGAGATCGTCGGCGTTAATATGAATATGGTCTCCACTACTCGCTCTTCAAAATCTCTGCCGGAGAACAGAACACCGAGCACAGGTATGTCTTTTAGGAACGGGACGCCGCGGATGACATCGCGCTTCTCGGTTTTTCTTATGCCTCCTATTACTAAACTTTCGCCTTTTCTGATGCGGTTTTCTTTATTTTCGATTTCTTTTTTGGTGACAATGGGCAACTGCTTGACGCCTTCGGGGGTCAACTTCGACCCGAGAAGGATGCTTGTTTCCAGGCCGATGTAGCCATCCGCAAAGACGTGAGGTATGATTACAAGCGAGTCGACTATATCCACATATTCTGTTTTAGTCTCGTACCAATCCTGGTTCGGGTTGGTGAGGTATATCGTTTGCAGCGGTACACGCTGACTTGACAAGATTTTTGCTGTTTTGCCGTTGACAATTTCAAGCGTGGGGTTCATCAGAATTTTCAGATAGCCCTTTGACTCCAGCATATCCACCATAGCCAGGAAGTTCTCACTCTCGCTCAAATATCCGATCTGAAGACCCATTTTGGTGCGAGCGATGTCCCTGAGCGAAGCTCCGGGGAATGCAGGCAGCACAGCTTTTTCCTCTACAAGTTCAAGAATACCCGTCCCGAAAGGCTGGGCTGAACTTCCCGCCCTAATACCCTCACCGAATAGATTTTCAATTTCTAAAGTGGTTTGCCAGTCCAATGTCTTATCTGCATAAACCTCGGAAATAAGGCAATCAATTTTAACCTGAATAGGCTGCACATCGACCATTTCCAACAATTCAAGTACTGCATCGACATCTTCTTCGGTTGGGCATCTTACTATCAACTGGTTGGCGGTGGCATTACTGCTAACAGTGTAGTCCACCAATTTAGTTTCCTTGCCTTTTTTGTCAAAGAGCTTGGTCGCAAACTGTTCATGCACTATCTTCTTGAGCTCGTCGGACGTGTGGTACTTACAGAAATAGAACAGCTTCCACTCCTCAGCACCACCCACGATTTGCTTGACCTTCTTTGGCGGTGTCTTGTACACATCCGGCACCCGGATATTGGGATCCGGAACGGTGTCGATTCTGCTCAGACTCTGCAGAATGCTCTGGTTCTGCAGAGCCGATGCCCGCTCATCCAGCCAGTCCTGACAACCACATGTCAAGGCTACAAGTATTACAGCCAACCCCCAAGCCAGCAGTTGACTGCGGAAAATTTTCAGTTTGCTAATGCACATAATCCCGCCACCAGTTTGAGATATCTACGTCTACCGAAAGGTGTGGCTCACATTTTAGCTGCTTTTTGACGTAGTTAGGACGGCAGCGACTACCATTCTATTGCATATTTCGTTATAGTCAAGCATATTCCGATAGGTTTAACAAGAATCGAGTTCTTGATTTCGTTTGGATCAAACAATGCCCAGATGGCATATTATGGTCGTTTTGGTGTTTCATGGTGTCGAAAACTAAAAAACATGTCACCGTTGGCCTGATAGCGCTTGGCTGTCCAAAGAATAAAGTTGACAGTGAGAAAATGCTCGCTGAGATAATCCAGGCTGGTTTTCTGATAACCGCTGAGCCGGATAATGCCGATGTCGTTGTCATTAACACATGCGGCTTCATCAAGCCCGCAAAAGCTGAGGCCATTGACGCCATAGAGCACGCCGTAGCCTGCAAACGCACAGGTGCTGTCAAGAAAGTCGTTGTGGCCGGCTGCCTGTCACAGAGGCTTGGCCAAGAGCTTCTCGACCAGGTTAATGGCATCGACGCTGTTGTAGGTCTTGGTCAAAGAGATGAGATTGGCCGAATAATCCATAAAACACTTCGCGCGAAAGAGCCATCTGTCTATTTGGACACTGCACCTCAGTCTATCAACGACGACAGAGCCAGGCTACTCATCGGACCGCCTCACTGGGCCTATCTGCGAATCGCAGAGGGCTGTAACCATCGATGCTCATTTTGCACAATACCCGCAATAAAGGGGCCTTTCAGGTCCAAGCCCCCGAAGATGGTCATTGCTGAAGCAGCAGAGCTGGTCTCTGCAGGCGTTGTTGAGCTGAACATAATCGCACAGGACACGACGAACTATGGCCGCGACCTGAAAATCAAACATGGACTTGTTACTCTTATCGCCGAGTTGCAGAAAATTCCTGACCTTACATGGATTCGGCTCTTGTATCTGTATCCGTCAGAAATATCCCCGGAATTGATAGAAGCCATTGCAGGCAGTGTCAAAGCAGTCCATTATATGGATATCCCAGTCCAGCAC
>CAYSPM010000004.1:44659-47465 GCA_964432925.1 uncultured Pirellulales bacterium
TCGCTCAGGCCCGCTTTTACGGCCAGGCACCTGAGGTCGACAGCGTCACCATAATAGAAGGCTGCTCGTCACAGCCTGGCCGTTTCGTAAAAGTTAGAGTCATCGGTACAAAAGATTATGACCTGCTCGCCGAACAAGTTTAGTATTGAACCAAAGCCGTGCTATAAGTAAACTCTCCATTATGCTAAGGCTCATACCGAACATTTTGACTTTCAGCAGGCTCCTTCTGACCGTTATTTTTCTTATCATGGTCCTATACTCGCCCAAAGTAGCCAACCAGGCCCTATTTCTTGATGTTGCCTTTGTTCTTTTTGTCGTTGCAGGTTTAACCGACATCGTTGATGGTGTCGTGGCTCGAAAATTAAATGTAGCAAGTAAATTTGGCCGAATGGTTGATCCCCTTGTCGACAAAGTACTAGTTTGTGGCTCGTTTATTTGCTTTGCCCTAATCCAGGAGCCAAAACTTTTCAATTTCTCCCCCGCGACGCTCACGGCCATTCATTGGTCCGTAGCTGCTATTCTGATCGCAAGGGAAGCTTATGTTACAGTCTTGCGCCACATTGCCGAGGCTCGCGGCATAAATTTCGCCGCGTCTATCTCCGGCAAAGTTAAAATGTTCACACAATCATTTGCCATAGGAACCGTACTAATAAAAATGGCTCACGTCCAAACCGCCACATGGGGATACTACTTCACCATCGTGACCTTTACAGTCATGCTGACAGTCACTGTCGTCTCGGGCCTTTCAGCTACTCGACGAAGTAGCTTCAGAAACCAAATTAAGGAAAGTTAGCAATGAAAACTCGATTTTACCTGCCAGTGCATCTGATTGTCGTTTTTCAATTTTTGGTGACTACTGCCAATTGTGAATCGATCTCTTTTCTCCGGAGGCATCTGCAACAGCTACACGCAGCAGAATGTTTCTCTCCTTTTACCCAAGGCAAACAATGGAAATTAACCCGGGGCGGTAATGTAATAATGTCCGACCTGCCAGCTTACTTTGCTGTCGACTACTTAAGTGCCTATGATGAAGTTTCTGAAGATGAAATTACTGCGCAAAAAGACCTGATACGTCGAGCTGCGAATGTCACGCCCTCGCCCCGACAGCTCGCCTGGCAGCGATTGGAGTTCATCGCCTTTATTCACTTTACCGTCAACACCTTCACCGACAAAGAGTGGGGTGATGGCACCGAAGACCCAGCTATCTTTAATCCCACTGAGCTGGACGCTCGCCAGTGGGTTAAGGTCTGCAAAGATGCCGGCATGAAAATGATAATCCTGACCGCCAAGCACCATGACGGCTTTTGCCTCTGGCCGAGCAAATATACCGATCACTCGGTAAAAAGCAGCCCATGGCGGAACGGTGAAGGCGATGTCGTTCGCGAGCTTGCCGATGCCTGCCGCGAGGCTGGCATCAAGCTCGGACTTTACCTGTCCCCCTGGGACCGCCACGAGCCGACTTATGGCGACACTGCTAAGTACAACGAGTTTTATAAAAATCAATTGCGAGAGCTTTTAACCAACTATGGCCCAATTCATGAAGTCTGGTTCGATGGCGCAAAGGGAGAAGACGCCAAAGATATGGAATACGACTGGCTGGGCTACTATGCAATCGTCCGCGAGCTTCAGCCGGATGCGGTTATCTTTAACGGCCCAGACGTACGATGGGTTGGCAATGAAAGAGGTTATGCCCGACAGACTGAATGGAATGTAATGAACAGAAACGACAAGCCCTTCGATTTTATTAGCCAATTGCAGAAGGATCTCGGAAGTCTCGAGGCCTTGGGCGACGGGCAGAATCTGATTTGGTATCCGGCAGAGACGGATGTCTCAATTCGTCCCGGCTGGTTCTACCACCCCGCAGAAGATAAAAGAGTAAAGTCTCTCAAAGCGCTCCTGGATATTTATTACAGCTCGGTAGGGCGGAACAGTGTCCTGCTGCTTAATCTACCGCCTGATCGCCGGGGCCTGATTCACGAAAACGACGTCAAACGCCTACAAGAGCTGCGCAAAGTTCTTAATGCCACCTTTAACGAGAACCTGGCACTACACGCTGTGATTAACGCCTCCCATATAAAGGGCAACGACTCCAGATATGCAGGCAACAAAGTTGCAGATGGTAACGAGAATACCTACTGGACTACCGACGACTGGACAACCACAGCAAGAATTGAATTTGACCTGGGCAAAAAGTGTACCTTCAATGTCGCTGAGCTTGCTGAGCACATAAGAATTGGACAAAGAGTTGAAGAATTCATCCTCGAGGCTTGGGATGGAGCCAACTGGAAGGAGTTTGCGCGCGGCACCACGATTGGTTACAAGCGATTGCTTCGATTCAATGATGTCACCGCCGAAAGGGTCCGCCTGACTATAGCCAAATCTCGCCTCTGTCCGACCATTTCGAGCTTCGGATTATATTATGCACCGCCGATACAGCAGATTATCAGCGAGAAGTAGTTTACCAGTAACCGGCCGCTAATTTGAGTCCCTAATTTCAACCAGAGGTATCCATGCCTTCGATTAATTTGCTTGTGACCTGATCAGGCACTATTCCTATCTTATCAAAGATTTCTTCCTCCAGCTTGAAGATCTGCGCATCAGCCTTGGCGGTCGTAAATTTTCGTTGAGTCGATATGCTATGTTGCCGTGCATGTCTTTCGTGTGCCTCGTCTAACCTTTCTCCAAGAGAAACAATCTCATCGTGCATAACCCTCTTGTCGGCATAATATACGAGTTTCTCTTCCCATGTTATCGGCTTATCCTTTTCATCCAGTATAGCCAGATATTTATGCTTGCGTATCGTTAT
>CAYSPM010000005.1:0-36567 GCA_964432925.1 uncultured Pirellulales bacterium
CGGTGAAAAGCGAAAAACAGGATAGTAGAAAACTCTGTAAAGATGCTACAGTCTCCATTTTCTTTATACTAAAACAATTAGCTCAGTTGTTATATATGTGACAATCGATTGTTCTTGGTTCAGGAAAGTAACTTTTTGATGTTAGAAGATAAACTGCTTATATGGAAGTTCAATCGCGGTAACCGCGATGTCTTACGGATCATTTATGAAAAATACAAAGACGACTTGGTCACGTTAGCAACCGTTCTACTAACTGATATAGGTTCTGCTGAGGATGTCGTGCACGATGTTTTTGTGTCATTTATCGAATCTGCCCAGAAATTTCAAATGACCGGAAGTCTTAAAGGCTATTTAGCAACGTGCGTTGCCAATAACGCGCGTAATAGAAATAAAGCTAATCAAAGAAAGCGTAACGTTGACTTAAATGAACCAAGCCATACGGTGGTTGTTTCAAGCAATCCGGAATTTAGCGCGATATTCGATGAAGAATTGCGTCGGTTAAGCTGGGCTTTAGGGCAACTTCCATACGAGCAGAGAGAGGTTTTAATCCTGCATATTTATAGCGGATTAAAGTTTAAGGCGATTGCTAAATCACAGGAAGTTTCGATCAATACAGTCCAGGGCCGATATCGATATGCAATAGATAAATTGCGGTCGTTGTTAAATAGCGAGGCGAAAAAATGAGACCAGTAAGTGATATACAAAGGCTGATTAAAAAATTGCAGATAAAGTCAAGTCCTGATCTGGATAGAAGAGTCCATGATGATATTACAAGGATTCTGGCTGAATCCGAAAAGACAAGTTTGACAAATCTGAATATACACAGAATCATTACAACAGGCGGAGTAATGAAGCTCACCGTTGCAGCAGCCATTCTCATCGCCTTCGGCATCGGATTCTCTATCGGCCGATGGTCGAAACCACCTCTGCCTGCGCCGCACTCACCTGATATCAACGATTATATCTCGGCGGTAGCGGTACATCCGGCCCTTCCAAAAGCTGAAGATAGCTTTTGGCGACGCAAAGCCCTCGCCGCAATGCAGCCGAGACCCTATATACAAACGCAAACAACTAAAACAACGCTGCTTAACGCCTATAAACAATACCTGAAGGAGAAAGATCATGATTAAGAAAAAACTCATCAACTTTTTACTTATTGCCACGTACACAGCCACTACATTTATCCTCGGCTGTATACCCGAAGATTCACTCCAATGGTCTGCGGACGGCACTATCGGCATTTATAGCAAAGATGGTGCGCTTTTTCTCGTAGATGGTAAGACCGGCTCTCTAACTCAAATCGCCGCCGAGGAGACCACGACACCCTGGCCCGCCATCTCATCCGATGGCTTACATTTTGCTTACGGCAAAATAGTCAAAGTGGATGACTTTAACAACACCCTCAATAATCTTCCACCAGGCCAGGTTAAAGTAATAAAAGCCGATGCCGAAATCCTCAAGCAACAAATTCTTACTGAAGGCATTAAAGACGGAAAGCTCCCACGCCTTGGCGAATCTGTTATCTGGGCTTTATACGGATTCGGCACAAAAAAATCCTTCAATGACCAGTATGTTGACTGGGTCAGCCGCTACCTTGTCGAAAACACCGATAATCTGCTCATTGAAAAAATTGGGCCAGAGCTTATCAAAAAAGCCAAAGAAGAAGACCTGAAATACTTCCAGCTTGTCCTTGCTCGGATCGCCGACCCCAACGATAAGAAAATCCTCGCAACAAGCTCTCAACAGCTCTGGCGAATTCGTTTCTCACCTGATGGCAAACTTATCGCCTATGTTGCTGACCGCATCAATGGCGACGCACTCGATGTCGGATATGACTTGTACATTGTTTCGCCAGCCGAAAACATTCTTCCAGCGTTTATAGCGCCGGCCACAGCTATTGGCTATGCCTTCAAACCCGATTCCCGTGCAATCGCATATATCAAGCCTGAGGATGAATTCTTCGACGCTCATAAACCCACCCTCGGCTCGCTTGTTGAGCGGACCATCATCGACCCCAATGGCCAACTCCTTGCCTCTCCTGCCAAACTCGACAGCAACGACCCCGCTGCAATTTATGTCTGCACAGGCCCTGCTGCGGAGCTCGCCGGTGTCTTATATCACCCTTGGATGCATGTCTCTTATGCCCATGACAACCGTATTTTTTTCGCCTCCGCAAAAATGTCCCTGCCCTCCAGTAAGCTCGACGCAGAAAAGCAGACTATCTTCTGCTGTGACACCCTTACCGGCGCACTTAGCGAAATCGTACATCAAATCGTACTCGACGCCGGGGAGGAAAACTTGTATCTCTTCGCACTTTCTCACGACTCCCGGAAAATTCTTTTGCATGGAAAGAAAAACACACTCGGCATCTATGCTCTCGGCGGCGACCTCAATCTTTCAAAAGTCCTCATCGACGATAATGAAGGGTTTGGAAAAGGAGAGAACCCGCCCCTCAACCTTGTTGCCCAGTGGAAAGGCTCTGACCAGGTCTCCTGCCTTGTCTCGGAAAAATCTCATTATCTGACTAATGATCCCAACAACCCTGCCCAACGAAAGGAAATTGTCATCCTCGATACCGAAGGCAAACTCCAAAAAGTTCTGAGCAAAGATTGGCCCGACGAGCTGCTCGATTTCTGATCGCCAACTCTTTTTTTGCATGTATACGAAAAGGCCGATCTTTTCTGCTCGGCCTTTTTATGCGCCTTTCAGGTCAGAGGTGATCCTTCGCCCTACAAAGCCAAATATGGTAGAAAAACTATTTTCTTTATACTAACGTTATAACCGCAGTGTCTTTTGGATTATGTATGGCTTTGTTGAAAAGGTCGTTTGTCATCTCTGAAAGCCCCTAAGGGGCACAGTGGAGAAATCTATTTATGGCTTAGCCATTAAAAACATACCTGTCCCGAGCCAAGCCGAGAGATTCCTCGACTCGCCCCCGTTTCTGTCTTCGCCTGCTGCCTCGTCTTGCCCGCCGCCCCGACTCGCGTCGAGAGACGCGGGGGCAGGCGACGAGAGACGCAGAGGCAAGACAGAAGACACGGGGACGCGCTCGGAATGACAGTTTTCTAGGTTTTCAACAGAGCATAAGAGCTTCAATTACTTCGAGATAGGATAAGGAGAGGATAAATGGAACACAGAATGTGGTCTCTCGGCTTATTGTGTGTTAGTAGCAGTTAACTTTCGCACTTTTTAGGCGGCTGATTTCAATGATTTATCAATACAAACATACCAACCTTCCGATGTCTTTATTGGAAATAAAAATAAGACAGGCAGGTTAACATGAATACAATTATTACTTCGACATGGGAGACGATAATTCAATACTTTTTCCCAATATTCACGATTCCCACAACAGAAATTTTTCTCAATCTCATAACAGGATGGGTTCTCTGCACCGCAAGACATACCATAACCGGCATTTTGCCATTGCAAGTTTTAGTCTGGATGTAGAGGATTTGCAGTTAAGCGCTGACATCACAGCTACAGACAAGGTAACTTGCGTTTTGAGTAACAATACTGGCAGTGCTGTTAACCTTGGTGAAGGGACGATACGCGTCAAGGTCATCAAGCAATGAGCCTGAACAAGATCGCGCTTATACTGTGGCCCTAATTGGTCGATAGTTCGCTCTGAGTTTTTTGTCGTACATAGATCTGTCTGACAACAGTTAATATGACAACTATCTGCCTGCCAGGGCATCAGCGATCAGTCTGCCGAACTGGACCGAGGCCATCGGACCACTGGCGGTTATTATCAGTCTGTCTCTCTCAACGGGTGTGCCTGTGTAGATAGCGCCGGCCTGTACAAGTCTGTCGCGCTCCGTCAGAAGGCTTGTGGCTCTGTAGCCGCGAATCACACCGGCCTGAGCCAGGATAGTCGGTGCCGTGGAAATTGCTGCGAGCACTTTGCCCCTATGTGCTGCCTCGTGGGCCAGATTGAGCGCTATTGGATTGTTGAAATATTCAGCGGCACCGACACCGCCGATGAATACTATGGCATCGTAATCATCTACCCTTAGTTGGTCAATGAGAATACGTGCTTCAGCTATGCCACTGAGCATTCCTCTTACCGCGCCCAAGGTCGTACTTGCTATAACGGTCTGGACTCCTCCAGCTTCAAGAACTCGTTTTGTTTCGAAGAGTTCCTCGTCGCGGAAGTTCTGGCGGGCAATAATCAAAGCGGCTTTTTTCTGCATACCTTGTATTGCTGTACCCGGCTGCAGAGAGTTTAAGGTTGATTCTGCAAGTGGATGACCGATAGCAATGATAAAAAGGGGCTCGACGGTTCTGGGTATATTGCACGCCCTTTTGACGCCATTGGCATCAAAGTTGGATACTTCCACAAGGCCCAATTCCAGGCTGACGGCTTGCAGTTGGATGTCCTCAAGTACTCGTCCCGCCTGTAATAACATCACCTTTCTTGCTTCACTGCCGGAACGTCTTGTGATAGCTCTAACGGAGCCTGCAACGATGACATCGCAACCGGCGATGCTTACTACCTCAGGATTCGACGTTGCGTTTGCGAGTGCAACTCGCACATCCTGGTTGGAGGTTTGCTCCAAACCGTGCTCATCGGGTTCGTAAACGTATAAGCCATTAGACGTGACAAAGTAGACGCTTATCGGCCGGTTTTGCTCATTGCGTAGCGCTGCTACATCAGGCTGTGGCTGAATTTGAGATTGTTCAGGGCCTTCTACAAGGCCCTGACCTGCCCAGGCCAGTTGCCCTAATTGAGCGTAATCGAGTTGCTCGCTCGAAAGCTGATAGAGACCCTGACGTTTTTCTGCCAGGGCCTCTTCGAAACTCATAGAACCTGTCTGTTTAGCTTTTGGAAGCTGAATTATCCTAACGGCTGCTGTTCGAGACCTGTACTGCCCCCAACAAAGAATTGAAAAACCAGCCAAAATAATAAACAAGAAAGCATATTTGATAAGATGCAGTGACATTGAAACCCTTGAATGTTCTCGACCGTTCATCTTTCAATCCTCCCAAACAAAGCGTGATTGATACATCTTTAAGTATTATACAACCATCGGTCGTTTTTTCAGAGTTATTTCTGTTTTTTGTCGGCGAAGCTGCCGCGAACCTTAATCTAAAAAGGAAAAAGAGGTTTTTCTTGCAATCTTGTCGCTTATTTGTCGAAAGGACTCGCCTCGGCGTTTTATATATAGATATTAGCTGGATGCACATAGTATGGCTCAAGTAAATCAGCAACCGTTGGCTTTGGTGGATGTTACAACGAGTATGAATTGTATTGGACTTTTTGTTCCTAAGAGCGAACAATATATTGCATGGTTTATAAATCTCTGATACAAAAAAGCCGAACTGAAGCAATGCGATCTTATAGATGAGGTCGAAATGGGAAGCTGGGATTAACTACAAAAGATCAAGCTTCAACAGACACGACAGGTTGTCAGCAAGGTTTTTTGGGGCGGTTTAATGGCGCTATCGCGACGGCAAAAATTGATGGTGATCATGTTGCTGTTTTATTGGCCGAGTGTGTTTGTTTTTGCGCATATACCTATTCCTGACTTAGTTCAACAAGCAGGAATGTCGGACAAAAGCGTTCACTTTGTTACCTATTGGATTCTGGCTTTTTTGCTCTTCTGTGCGGTCAATCCCAACAAGAAGGTGAAGTGGAACAGGGCTGTAGTTTGGTGGGTTCTTTTTTTAGTTGCGGCGTATGGGATTATTGACGAATGGCTCCAGGGTTACGTTGCAGGACGTAATCCGGACATCATGGACTTTTTTCTTGACGTGACAGGCGCCCTGGCAGGCCTGGTAGTGCTTACATTTTTTGCTTTCTGGCCGGCTTCGCTGGTCATAACCGGTGTGACCATTTTCATCCTGACAAATGTTACGCGTGTGGATATGGCTGATTTGCTGCCGGTGACAAACGGAGTGCTCCACATGTTTGCCTATGCGTTATTCACTATACTGTGGATCAGATATGTTCATCTGCGCACAAACTATGAGCTAAGTCATAATCCCGGGCGTGGCTATTTTCCGTGTGCGGTTATGGGTGCGAAATGGCTAATTGTTATGCTGGCTTTGCCTGTAGGTCTGCTTTTGGCGACAAAATTGGGTTCGCTGGTTTTGGGTAGGGATTTTACATGTTCAGAGATGATTATATCTATGATAGGAATCGGAGTTGTTGTAGCCGTGGCCGGTGCTGGTGCGCTAATTCGGAGGGTCCGCAAGGCTTGAGGGCACTTGGCTGGGAGTCGGTAAGGCTTCTTTGAAAGGTGTATATAAGGGGTCACCTATAAGAATCAACTGCCAGGAATTGAATGGCTTTGTATGATAATAGGCTTCGACAAGACAACTACCGTTGTAAAGCTCAAGAAAAAACTCCTTTGGCAGAGGTATTGTATGGAGATAGGGTTCAGCAACTGCTCCGAGAGTAGCTGTTATACCGTCCATTAGCATGGCTGGGCACCATTGCGTACCGTTTGGGTCGCGAAGTCTTACTGCTTCGAAGCTTGCGATATGATACCCAATAGCGCCATCAACGAAGTCAAAGGCATCGATATATTTTTCCACACTGTACCAGCCACAGTAGATGGCTGTTCGGGGACAGTCACCTGGCGAGAAGAGATTGCCTGTTCGTTCTTCTTTTACAGTCAGTTTCGTTTTAAGTTTTGTAATCAGCGTCAGATCGCGCAATGACTGGTCAACCTGGCCGGGCATGCCTTTTCCTGTATTACCTCGTGAATCGAAGTAGGCTATACCGTCTAAGCTGGTATTCTCGGCGGCCATTGCTTTGTCGATCAATCCTTTGGCTATTGTGCTACTAGGCCCGTCGAGTCGCGCGACCATTAGTGTTTTTGGGCTTGGCCATCCCTTACGGGAGAAGCCCGTTCCGTGCGCGGCACCTTTTAACATATTTAACTGCCAGCGGTACAACTCGTAATCGCCAAACAACACCAGGGATAGTTCACTATCAACGGAGGCATTTGTTTCATTGCCTGTTATACGGTCAATTTGGAGTTTATATAGGGAGAGTGTACGTTCGGTTTGTTTGTACTGGTCTGATTTGGTTAAACCGCTTTGCTTTAGCTGTTCGAGCTCGCTCTTTTCCTGGTCAGCTAACTCTCTCAGCTTTTGTAGCTGGTTTTCCATATATGCCAGAGACGGTCGTTTTCCTACCTTGTATGGGACACCATAAGTTGTCACCAGGCACTTTATTTTGCTGAATTCTTTACGGGTTTGTAATTCACTCCGGATTGGCCGTGCAAGTTGTCTGTCGTAGTCGTCTCTGTTGATTGAATCCTTAAGGTTTATACCTAAAGGCAAGTAAAGCACATTCTCGGTGGGAACGTTTCGTTTTTGGCAGTAGTATTGAGCTATGTCCTTAGAAGCCGGAATGTGTCCATTTGCTATTAAAAGAATCTCGTTTGGCTCCAGAGCGGAGGCGGCGGCAACACCTATCAGAACAAATAGAACGATTATTTGTTTCCTTTGAAGCATTATAATCTTGAGTTGATGAGTAAATGCGTTGATGTGCTAAGCGTTACTGGTTCACTCATTTACGCATCCACTTTTAATAAGCCAGAGGCTTATTAATCCGGTCCGTATACTCGATACGAGGTAACGATCCCAGACTCGCGTACCGATTCATCGTAGTCATCGAACCAGTAGGCGTTTGGATTTCGCTTGAAGACGAGGAAGCGTCCGTTGTCAGCATCATCAGCGGCGCGGTGATACTTGAAGTAGATAAACTCATCTGTCCTGCCGATAATTTCGATTTTTCCGGTTGCGTGAGACATTGTATAACGGGCGCGTTTTGCAAGTCCAGATACCAGTGATTTTGCCTTCTCGATGATTTCATAACCTTCTTCTATTGGTACTATGTAAGCCTTATTCCCAAGTGCTGGACGGCACTGGAAAATGTAGTAGGGAACTGCGCCGACGAAGGATAGCTGCTTTAGAAGTTCTGCCATGATCTCTGGGTCGTCATTTAGCCCTCTTATCAGAGGTGCTTGATTTGCCAGCACGGCACCTGCTTTTTGCAACAGATGTACCGCTTTTATCGCTATGTTTGTTAGCTCCCTCGGATGAACAAAGTGAGTCATTACATAGATTCTCTTTCGCTCGGTGCTGTAGGTTTCCATCATTTCCAATATAGACGGGTCGTCGATAATGCGATATGGATTGAATGCAGGTATTTTTGTGCCGATTCGGATTATCTGGACGTGATTGATTTCGCGTAATTGTCGAATGATGTTTTCAAGCTTGGAGGTTGTAAGGACAAGGGGATCACCACCTGTTAGCAGAACATTTGTTACCTCTTTGTGTTCTTTTATATATTGCATGGCGGCTGTTATGTCGCGTAGGTATTCACTCTGTGGATTTAGGAAGACGCGCTTGCGAAAACAGTATCTACAAATGCCACTACAAACATTGCTCACCAACAGAAGTACGGTTGAATTGTATTTGTGCTCGACCCCCGGCATGATTGTATAGTTTTCCTCGTTGGAAGGATCGAGCTGGCCCCACTCGTCGAGTTCATCGATATGTGGGATGACGATTTTTCGTATGGGATCGTTGGGATCGTCCCAGTTAATCAAAGACAAATAGTAGTCGTTGGCGCGGAAACTAAACCGCTCTGTGACACGATTTAGCTCTCTTTTTTCCTGGTCGCTTAACTGATTCAACTGTTCTATGTGTGTCAGGTATTTGCAAATAGTGCCTGTTTCGATTTCCATTTAATCCGCCCTTCTATTTATCGGCCCATGGAGATTTATTTACCCTCGCCTCTTGTATATTCAGTTTCTGAATATCTGTTCTCGTAGATGCCTTTTCGCCCAAAGACCCTTCTAAAGGTGGCCAGTATTATCTTTATATCGGTAAAAAAGGATGCGCTTTCCACATACTTAACGTCGAGTTCGAGTTTTTCTTCCTGGGTTAACCCTGCTCGCCCTGAGATTTGTGCCAGTCCCGTAAGACCTGGCTTGGCAAGAAGGCGTCTTTTCTGCCTTTTATTCCACTCAGATACCTGTGAAACGTACAAAGGCCTGGGTCCGACTACACTCATATCCCCTTTTAATACGTTAAACAATTGTGGCAGTTCGTCAAGGGAATATTCTCGTAGGAATCGACCGATTTTCGTAAGCCTGGGGTCCTGAGCCGATTTTGGGCTTGGGCCAAAGGCATCTACATCGACCCGCATTGTCCGGAATTTGTAGAAGGTAAATGGCTCTGCATTTTTACCGGCCCTTTGCTGTTTGAAAGTGGCAGGTCCCTTACTGGTGAGCCTGATTACCACCGCTATAATCGCTATAACCGGTAAAAGAACTATAGTAACCGGCACTGAAATCAGCAGATCGAAGAATCTCTTGGCAAGATTTCGAGTCATTTGTTTACTTTTGGCTGTGTGGCTCTGGCTATATCCTGAGCTTGCAGGAGACTGTCCAAGATTGCACCGTATCTTGGTGGCGCGAGGAGTCTAATCGGAATTCGCAGCGCTTTTGCCAGTAGTAACATTAGCCTTGTGCGCAATACCAGGTATAGTCCGAGCTGGCAATAAACTTTTCGCCAGCCCATCTTAAGACGAAAATCTCCTATATTGGTCTCATGTAGCAGCGCCCTGGATGCCCCTAAAACCTGTCTGTACTTTTGCTCTTTCAAATAGTGCTGCGCTATCGAATAGTAAAGGCCATACATCGGATATGCCTTAGCGTAATCAGGATCAAATTTTGCAACCAGCAGTTGAACTGAATCAGCACATATTTGCGCGATAGCATAAGCGATTAACACGTCATCCTGGAAGACTCCCCAGGCCTGGTAGCTGGACTTTGCAGCGAGGTGCAGCATGTTCTTTTCGAATCGGTCTTTGGTCAGCGGCACAAAGTGTGTGTATCTTTGAGAGGCATTTATGTAAGTTTGATATCCATTTTGGGCCAACCATGCTAAATCAAGCTTTTTTATAGCACACTGTTTAAGGCACCGTCTTATATCTTTGCGAGTGGATTTGCTTTCTATCTTTTCGATGTCGTAATCGGGGATGTCACAGACATATCTGTACCATTGTCCTTCGCTTGCGCTATTCCAGCCATAAGTCCACATTGCACCCCACGCACGTTTCTTACGCACAAATTCTTGTACTAATTGCTGTTTCGGGTTTTCCTTCAAAGGCAGCCCTGTGTATATTAGCAATTTTCCACCGCCTCTTGACTCCCAATTGTCGTCTTGAAAAATAGTCGCGTCGGAGCCGATGTGCTCATCTTCAAAGTTATCTGAGGGCTTGCTTATCTCTCTTGGCATTGTAGATGATCTAAAAACAGAAAATATCTGGTCAAAAAATTGGCTACAGTTTTCTATCTGCCAGTGGTTTGCCTGCCACGTCTCTGTGACGGTTAGGAAACTTAAACGGTATTGTCAAAACGGACCAGATTGAGCCTAGGCCGTATGCAATATGTAATACCACGTAAAACCATAAGACCAGGATAGCTGAAGTACCTTTACTGCGACTGTGTTTGAGTGAAAAGAACACAGCCACAGAGAGATACAATGCAGTATAACCCAGCAGTATCCACTTGGCGATGCTGAGAAAAAAGCTGGCTGTGGCAAGTACAATCAAGCCCAGCACGAAGAACATGGGGACAAAGTGTCTGAGGGATAGGCCGCCGCCAGTTAGCCAGATGGTATAGGGATTCCACAAACCGTTATTGAAGGCCTGTTGCCATAAGCCGTGGTAAGTGGTGCGATTGTAGTAGGCTACCTTTATCTCCGGCGAGATGACAATCCGGCCTCCTGCCTTGCGAATGCGCCAGTTCAGTTCAATATCCTGGTTGCGAACGAGTCTTTCATCATATATGCCGATTTTGTCGAAGATTTCTTTTCGGTACGTTCCAAAGGGAACGGTATCGACTTCGCGTTCCTGTCCGCCTAAGCGAAACAGTGCGTTGCCTACGCCGAATGCAGAACTTGTGGCTGTAGCAATTGCTCCTGCCACATTGGTGTCGGCTCCAGGCAACGTTGCACAGTAACCACCGACATTGTCAGCACCGGTCCTTTCAATAGTCTCAATACATTTGCGCACATAGTCCGGAGCAAACTTACAGTGGCAATCGATCCTGACGATGTACTTTCCACATGCGGCTTTTATGCCGATGTTCATTGCTGCAGGAACTGTGTGCTTTGGATTATCGATCAGTTTTATACGGCTGTCCTGATTAGCCATTTTTTGGATAGTATCATAAGTGCCATCTGTGCTCATCCCATCCACAACCAACAGTTCCATACGCTCGGCGGGATAATCACTCTGCAGAATCGAATTCAAAGCGTTCTCTATGAATGCAGCTTCATTGCGGCAAGGTGCTATTACACTAACCATTGGCAGTTTAATTTCAGCCATAGATCAAAGTTTCTAAATAAAGAGCTAAGCTTAGTTCCGTTGCAGCAAAAATATGACGACCGGTTCAGTTTTATTCAGGGTTGTTCAACGGCTTGAAGCAGGACCGATTCCAGACGTTCGGCCAACTTGGCACGGTCAAATTCTCGCTCGGCCAATTCTCGAGCATTTTTACCCATTTGCTGACATAGTTTTGAATCTGCCTGGAGTTGCTCAACGGCCTCTGTTAGCGACTGTGGATTTTGTGGGTCCAAACATATTCCGCACTTACTTTCCTGGACTATCCGACCCAGCCAACCCGGTACATTTATCAGTACCGGTTTGCCTGCTGCCAAGGCATCAAACATCTTATTGGGCGACCACGTGTGCTCTTTGGCAGCACGATATATGGTCATGCATGCATCACAGCCAGCTACGATACGAGCAACGTCAGTCTTATTCGGGACAAGGTCGCTGAAGACAACGTTCGTCAAATTATATTGACGTGCCATCTCTTGCAGTTCTTTCCGTTTTGCGCCGTCGCCGTGCAACACAAAAACAATGTTATCTCTTTTTCGCCTGCTTAGAATTCGGGCGGCTCCTATTACGTATTCAAGTCCATTAGCCATACCCATGGCACCGAAATATATTGCTGCGAATCTATCACCTAATCCGAGCCGCTGACGCTCGACCGAGCCATCAAGGTCGGGCTTGAAAAGGTCGAGGTCACTGGCGTTCGGAATTACGGTGACTTTCTTAGGTGGTTCGCCCGCTCGGACGATTCCTTCTTTCATGCCGGGTGATAATGCAACAATATGCTTGGCCTGGCGGTATATTTTCTTTGCCATTCGTTGCAGGTACCATATAGCCAGAGGGTTGTTCAGCACACCAATATTGACCAGCGCCTCCGGCCATAGGTCACGAACCTCAAAGACGAAGGGGACATTAAAATAGCGGCCAAGCGCAGCGCCAGCCAGACCTATAGGCAGCGGTGTGTGTGTTGCGAAGACGACGTTGGGCTTCTGAAGTTTTTTGCCCACTCGCGTTGCCAGCCTTGCGAATCGATGGAATTTGAGCATTCGTTGGTAACCGCTCATGCCGGTGCCAAGTTGGGGGTCGTTGTAACCAGCGGCGATCGGAACTACATTGATGCCTTCGAACTGTAGCTGGATGTAATCGCTACCTTTTGGCACAGCAAACTCACGGTTAGCAAGCCCTGAAGTTATCATGGTAACGTGGTGGCCTTTCTCGATAAGGCGCCTGCTGAACTCGTAAGAGCGTGTGCCGGTTACGCCTTTACGTGAAGCGAAGTATTGATGTAGATAGAGTATGTGCACCTTTGTCTTACCAGTATATTCCTTCGTAGCCTTTAGTATGGCGGTCTATGCCCTTGATATTCGCCAGGTCCAGGACACGAATTCCGGCCTTGAGCCAACCACTGACATGCTCAGAATCGATAATGCGATGGTTTATGATAATCAAATCCGTGGCTTCGAGTTCTCTCAAAGAGTAAACAAGAAGCTCTTCCAGGTGACGCAGTGCTTTTTGAACCTGTTCTTTGTTGCTTCCTATCAGGCGGTCGGGCTGGATAGCCGGGTCGTAAATTCGCAGCTTAATGCCCTCGCCGATTAGTGCTTTAGCAACCTTGACATACGGGCTTTCTCGCATATCGTCGGTGCCGGATTTAAAAGCCAGGCCAATCATTCCCACCGTTTGAGGCTGATATTTCAGGATACGCGAGACGAGATTACTGATCTGTGCGTCGTTACTCTGAAGTACGCCTTGAAGCATCGGAATCGGCACAGATTTAAGCGATGCAAGACGTAATACTGCCCGGAGGTCCTTCGACAGGCATGAACCACCAAATGCAAAGCCGGGACGAAGGTATTTGTCACTGATGTTCAGCTTTGTGTCGGCACAAAAGACCTCGGCTATTTTCCGTGTGTCGAGCCCTGCGGATTTGGCAATTGCCGCAACTTCGTTGGCAAAGGTAATTTTCAGAGCGTGAAAAACGTTATCGTAATATTTAACCATTTCGGCCTCACCCAGTGCCAGGCGAAAAACAGGAGCATTGTATTTCTCATAGATACTCAAAAGTGGTTCTGCGGTGCCGGGCTGTGCCTCGCCGACAACGATTTTTGGCGGATTATAGAAGTCGTCAACTGCGGTACCTTCGCGAAGGAATTCCGGATGATAGACTACATGAATATCAATTCCCACCTTCAAGCCAGACTCATTTTGCAGAATAGGGATAACGTGGTTGGTTGTAGTTCCCGGAGGGGCTGTGCTTCGCAGGACAATAAGCGGGCGCTCATTGGAGTTGCGAAGGCTCCGGCCAATCTGTCTAATAACGGCCTGAACCGATGAGAGATTCACGGTGCCGTCCGCTTCAGATGGTGTTCCGACACATATCCAGGCCATGTCGCTATCTGTTAGTGCCTCCGCGGGATTAGTTGTTGCTTTCAGAAGTCCCGTTTTGTGGCCCTGCGCGATTATATCAGCTACATCGGGCTCCTGGATAGGGCAGCGGCCCTGAGCCAGATCATCGACCTTTGCAGCCACGTTATCTACTCCAACGACCTCATGGCCATCACGAACGAGACACACTGCACTAACAACCCCTACATAGCCCATTCCAAATATGGTTATCTTCATATTGTTCAATCCTGACTACGGCCTTTGAGAATTCATCAGATTGTTATAACACTTATATTAACGAAATGTATATACAGGCGATAGAGCATCCCCATTAAGTTGCCTGCCCGATGCGTTATTTAGTAAAAGAAAATTACTATTTGCCATTTTACAGCAGTACACAGTACACAAGACTCACGACGCATTTGTTGCTTAGTCTATAATAGGTTATAATATATATGAGTATTTTTAGATAAAAAGGCGGCGTTCCGGCAGAAGGTTGCCGAGTCATTTATATGGAGTTTTACATTTCTAAAAAAATGTAACATGAAAGTAAACCGATATAGCTTTAGTATTGCTGCTGTAATCCTTGCTGGCCTAATTTGCTCAACCTATGCTGTGCCGACGGAGCAGGTGGGGTCGTCTACCTCTTCCACGGTAGAAGCCGGTCTACCAAAATTAAAGCCCAACATATCACCTTTAGCCAAGGAGAATAAGCCTTTACTATTTAAGAGATTCGTTGCAGCTTTCGACAAGCAATACGCCATGCACATCTCAAAGAACAAGCAGAAAAATCTTGCAGAAGGATACACAGTTTATTTTCTCCGCCAGGAGCTACAGGCCCTCGTCGATATGTGGCGAGCTACCGGCAAAGTAACATATCTTCAGCAGGCAAAGAAACTAATTGTCAAGGCAATTGCTGATGCCAATTCCAATCCAAGGCCGTTAATCTGGCATAATGAGCCGCGTGGAAACTGGCCATGCTTTTTTCTAAAAGACGTCGAAAAACAAACTGGTGGCCATAACCAGATATGCGATTTTCAGGGTGCTGCGGGATTTCTTCTGGTTGCAACAGCGCTGAAAGAAGCCGACCAGGCCGGCTGGCGAGAAATCGCTGATTTTGTTGAAAAGAACATCGTTGAAAAATGGCTTCTTTACAGACCCTCTGTTAGACCCGGGCACCTGAAAGGACCTGACTCTAATAAGTATCTGCTTGTTGTACTGGACCTTGCTCGCGATAAACGTGAGCACTTTGCAATGATTTGCATGGATTTACACAAGTTAGGTTACAACAAATATCCTTACGAAAAATGGGCTAAATTCTTAACGAGACTTTACATTGGCGAACGCCCGAGCCTTGATGCCGATGCACCCGACAGTGACAAATTGGGCCGGCTAAAACCAGAAGACTGGGGGGTATTGCCACGTAAGTCAAGCGGCGGCTACGTCTGGCACTTTATCCCTGATTGGAAACAGAAACAGAAAATAGCGGTACTGGACACCGCACACGCCAATCGTACCGTCTGGCTCGCTACAAGAGCCTACTGCGAAGGCCTTGTCGATAAAGCCATCGTCGACGGTTTCGCCAATACGTTGAAAAAACAAATCTGGAAACCGCAAAAAAGTCCTTTCTACTTTGCTAATTTTATTGATGGCAATGATGCACCCTATAATGACTCCAAATATGGCGAGTTGCCACCCGGATTTAAAGGCCATGTCTGGTTCGGCTGGCACCGCCTTGCTGCGTATGACGACGACTTAAGAGAGCTTTTTCTTTCTCTTGCTTATGACCTGACCAAAGGCGGGCCAAACATGCCTGCATCTCAGAACAAGACAATGGCAAATGCACCACTTTGTTTTTATGCGTGGGGTGCACGGTTGTTGGCAGCTAATGGTAAACCGCAAGTTTTTCCCTGAGAATTAGCAGGGCTCAGGATTTGTGGTCCATTACCGATTCCCGATCCTTGACCCCAGATCCCTGACCCCTGTTCCCTGTTTCCTGTTCCCTGAATGTTTCACTAAGCCGTCTTGCCCGGCTTGTCTGGGCTCAGTGCTTGCTGATAGGCCAAGACAGTCTGTCGGGCTATTTTTCCCCAACTGTATTGCTCGGCTACGGCCTTACGGGCATTTCGAGACATATTTGTATAGTTGTCGTTTGTGAAACACTTTGCAACGGCTTCTGCGATAGCGTTCGGATCCTCCGGCGCAATGACATAACCTGTTTTTCCATCATCGGTCATTTCACCCAGCCCGCCGACATTTGTTGAGATCACCGGTATTCCCGCAGCGTATGCCATTGCGGTGTTGCCGCTCTGTGAGGCGCTAACGTACGGCTGAACCAGGACATTGGTAACAGCCAGATACGCCTTCAAATCCTCGACCGGCAAGAAACGTATGTCTGTCCAGAGCTCGTCCGGCTTACAGTTCTCTGCGAGCTTACGCTTTAGATTTTTTTCGTCGCCTATCAAGACGGAGCCGGCAACCAAGAAGAAAGACTCCGGCAGTCGCTGTTTAATCAGTGGCATTGCTTCGATGAAGTAATCCAAGCCTTTGTAGGGTCTGATATTGCCGAGAAAAGCAATTATCTTTTTGTCGTCAGCTTTGTCGCGAACCTTTTTTGCAAGGGCCTTATTAAAGCCATACTGCGAAAACAACGCGTCGAAATCGCCGTGAGGTATGACCGATATCTTCACCGGTGGAATTCCAAACCGACTTACTATCTGATCACGAGTATAATTGGCCAGGCCTATAATATGATCAACAGTATGATATATGCGGGCGTATTTCTTAATATGCTTCGGCTTTAGCTCATGGGGAAAGGGGTTGTGAGCCGTATAGACGACTCTGCAGCCAACAAGATGCAACAGCTTTATCAATCCCCAATCAAAACTCGGCCAAACAATCCACATAAAGTGGACCAATTTAATACGCTTTAACAATATGTATATAAACAGAATCAATACATCCAACGGATATTCTATAGCTCTAAGCAAACGACGTAGTGGTCGGAACTGAGTTAGCCTGTTTACAAATCGCGCCAGGTAGAAAAAGCATCGGAACACTTTTACACCAGGCACATCCGGAATATATTCGTGTGCGAACTCCGTTGTCGCAAATACCATTTTTTGGCCCTGTTTTACTAACGCGTCCAGAAAACAGTAGTCGTAGTTAGGCGAAAATTGACAGGCATCTATCACCAGGCATGTTTGCTCTCCGCAAGGAGTCCCTATGACTACGGAGCTATTGGTTTGCATATTTGCTTTTGCTTTCTTCTATAATTTGCTGTAGGTAGTCCAAAATCCGACGGGCATTTTGCTCGATGTCAAAGTCCTGTTCCGCTCTTTTTCTTGCCGCCTTTTGCATACGCTTACGCAGTTTGCTGTCATTGACTACTTTCATTATTGTATCTGCAAAGGCACCAACGTTTTTGGGTGGTACGAGTATCGCCCCTTCACAATCCCCGATTGCAGCGGGTAGCCCGCCAACGGCAGTAGCAATAACGGGAACTCCGCAGGCCATCGTCTCCATGACAACATTTGGCATACCTTCGGTATGAGTAGCGAGCACAAAAAGGTCGCTAACTTGCATCCATTTGCTCATTTGCTCCGGTTCGACTTCGCCGACCATTCGGATGGAGTCTTCAATATTTTTCCCCCTGATTAGTGCTTTCAGTGCCGATTCTTCCGGGCCTGAACCGCACATAACAAGCATCACATCTAAGCCTTTTCTGCGTATTTTTGAGAATGCTTCAATCAGTTCGTATATACCCTTACGCTTGGTTAGATAGCCTGCATACAGCGCTATGAGCTTATCTGCCGGCAGGTCTAATTCTTTCCTTAAGGCCGATTTTTTTGAAATTGGAAAGAATTCCTGCAAGTCGATCACACCATAGACGCACAATGGGCGTTTTCCTGTTATTGCATGTAGTCCATCGGCTACGGCATGGCCACAAGCCAACGTCCCATCGAGCGCCTGAGCGGTTCTTACAAAGTGTCGATACATCATATTGCTGGTATGTGCAGTGACATTAACATCCACGCCTATAGCCAGACATGCAGCAGGGATTTTTATATATCGTGCTAATCGTGCTGCCGCGTCACCATCAGGGAAAAGGTCTGTGGCATAGATGACATCGAATCTTCTTTCTTTATGTAGTTGAAGGACCTTTTCTTTCATTGCTCGGAAAGCAAACAAACCAGAGAAGCGGTTATACCAGTTGCCAGGAGGCCTGAGGTAAGGGACACTAATTGCATCTAATCCATCAAAGTGACATAGCGGGACTTTATGGTCGTTGTCTTTCCACCTTTGAAAACGTCTGAGCAAGGCAGGGCACCAAACGCGTGGTACTACAACCGTTATATCACCTGCCTGCCTGGCCATCTCTGAAAGTTGACGGGCAACGAAAATACCGTATCTCTTTTCCTTTTGTTGCGGAAATAAATGTGAGATAGCTAAAATCTTCACTTTGTACGTATTTACTAATTTCGGTGGCAAATGAGACGGATTCTGTATTAGAATGAAGAGCTGAAGAGTTGCTAACAAAACGAAGACAAAGCCCTATTACAAGGCATACGGCTGATGTTCGAACTCTTCTATTTCATCTTCTACTGACTCTTCGGCCAGGTCCTCAGTTGGGGCAGATTTAAGATAGCTTATGCGTTCTACTGCGACAACGACTGTCAAGAACACCCAGAAATGTTTGTGGTACAATTGACCGATGCTCATTCCATTTATCAGCAGGAATGTCAGAACAGCTCTGGCATATAGTTTTTCCCAGCCCAGCGGCATTCGTCTGACGGTGAACATCAGTATTATTGCAAAGACAGCGAACAGCAAAGCGGCTGGTATCCCGTATGCTCCGAGAGCTAAAAAGAAATCATTGTGGGGCCAGTGTCGTGTTCCTGCTTGCTCGAACCAGCCGTAGTAACTTGTCCCCGTAGGTCTTCTAAAGGCGGCTTTGACGGCTTGTTTGATTGGGACCATTCTGTAACTAAGAGCTGTTTTAGCTCGCGGGATATCAGTCAGTCGTCCTGCAACTTCCGTTTCTAATCCGCTGCGTCTTGCGACCATCCCTGCGGATACAGAGGCGAGCAGAATTGTCGTAAGGACCAGTACCGCCAGAGCAGGGCGACGCAGAACCTGCCTAACAAATAACAAGGGTGACAGCATTGTAAACGCAAGCGCAACGATAGCTCCACGAGACGCAATTCTCAGCAGCATTACCGGAAAGAACAGTATCGCAGCAAGATATATGATTCGCCAGAATATGGTTTTATCGCGTGCGAACAGATAGATCGCAGACAAAAAGGCAAGGCCGGCCAACGCTGCCAACATGTTGGCGTCGATAGCCTGGCCGAGCGTTGCGGCATATCTTCCTTCAGAGGTTTCCGTGCTTCTGATGGCGGCACCGGTGAGGAACGTAAGAATGATCGTACCTATCGAACCTATCACGTATGACCGAAGTGCCCAAACTAAAGTTTTTTCACTGTTTGTCTGGAGTATCCAATAAACAATAAAGACCAAAGCAAGCAATTGAAACTGTGTGAACGCCCGGCGGAGCTCCTGGCCCAGATACGGTGAAAACAGAGATGCCAAGAATATCCAGAATGTATACGCAACCAAAACCCACAGCGCCTTGTTGGGCACTCGCACTCTCGGTCGCGTTAACAGCAGATTCAGCGCAAAGGTTAAAGCAACGGCAATTCCAATGCCTCGGTCAAGACTGAACATTTGCCTGAAGCCGACACCAGCACCGGTGGGCAGGGTTATCATCAAGATACAAAGTCCGAAGGTCGGCTTTATTAACATGCCGACAACAGTTGGTATAGCGATAACAACTGCACCGGCTACAGGATTGTCGGTCAGGAAGATTATAGCGAATCCGATAATACAGATTACCGACCAAATCGCTAGCAACAGAAAGTTCATTATCGCCGGCAATTGAATATCGGACGTCTGCTCGCCTGGCTCGTAATAGAGCTCGTCTTCGTATATTGGCTCAACAGCCTCAGAGTACATCGCTAAGCCCTACCTTGAAATAGAGCATTTGAGCAGCAGATAGTAGAACAGTAGAGTTAACTGAAAGAATTAAACAAGAAAGTTGTATTCTGCTCAAATGCGGTCTCCTGTTCAACTACTCAACTATCATAAGAGATTATCTGCATAACTACTTTCATCGGCTTTTTGAAACGTTCAGTTGTGTTGAGTTTTTGGGTTTGAGATGTTTCTCACTGCATTTCTTATCTTGCGTATGCGTCGACCCAGTTTTGTCTTGCTGAAAAGGACACGGGCCTCATGAAGATAGGTACTGTTGCCACGCGGTAGTTGCACATCCCATTCGGGCATTGTGATTCCGAATAAACGAGAAATGCGCATGCGCTTGTATTGGCGGAATTTCTTAGATGTTAGGTTCTTGCGCTGAGACTCGCAAACCTCTTCAAAAAAGATAGGTGTGACTTCAATGCGGCCCACAGAGATTAGCTCGCTGACTATTTGCTCGGCAAAGTGTGACCTGGTCAATATTATGGACCAAGACCGCTGCGTTTGTAGGAGTCGCCCTATCCAGGCATCACCGCACGCAAAATCCGCCAATTCTCCGGTAGCATCCACACAGTAGATGCACCGCTTATGTCTAGGGACATCTGAGCGGTGCAGGTAGTCAGGGTAGGCAGCGGTGATGGTTCTGCCATCCGTTGTGCGTGCGAACATCGAGCCGGGCTGACCATCCCCGCGAAATCTGAAGTATTCAACTTTAGCTGGATCAATTCCATCGAAAGTAATGAGGTCTTTGAGCCGGCGGAAATTGTGAAAGCCACCGCAGAAGTTGGCCATAGTATACGGAAATACTTTTGCCAGATTGGAATCTTCCCGCGTAGCTAAGCGAAGCGCAGCGACCTGGCATGGCGTGCCTATGAAGAGATACCGCCCCCCAGCTTCGACACATTGGCGCACCAGCACATTTGTTGTGGTTGGACAATACTTTGAGCCTTGGGCGCAGAGTAAATCATCTGGTGTGTGAGCGATAAATGATTCTGTCCTCGGTCCTTGTGGCCCATAGGCAAAACGTGAAGCTGTTACACCATCAACCAGATTTTTATCAATAAGGTACCCGGCGATCTCAGTCATCACTCCACCTGAAGCAGCGTTTTCAATAACACGCTCATCGGTAGAATGAGCAGCTATTGCTGTTCTGTACAATCCAAGCTCAAAGCTTCTGTTGGGCGCATCGCCATATTGCTCCTCAGCCATTTTATTGATCGCCCAGCCTTTACCTGGGCAGACTTTGAATTCAATGCCTTTTCCGGAGGCATGATTTGCATCTATTATTTCCGGAACAAAAATGGACCTCTTATCATCGAAGACCATCCGAATTGCCCCTGGTGGTGCGGCGCTTACACATGCGCCACATGACACGCAAAGACCGTAGCGGACAACGTCCTGAATACTATGAACTCTGCCCAAGATTAAATCCTGTATGCTACTCTGCGAAGTACCTACTCCGCCGAAGCCCCTTAGGGGGAAGCTCGCTATGTAGCACTAGTTGACCGAGGCCTTTCTCGACTTGATCATTTTCGAGACCTCGTCAAGCTTACCCAAAAGCTCACGGCTTACTTGCTGAAGGGATTTTTGAATATCTTTACGAGCATCAAATAGCGACAAAGCCTTTTGGCTGGCTGCTTGCTCATCGCAGACATCCATATTGACGATATAGTTTTCACAACGGCACATATCACCGATAATTCCATGCGTTCGGTTATCTCGGCGGTTGGTAAGCCCCATAAACGGCGCGGCTACGGCAACGCTTCCAATAAGCGAGTGGGTACGCTGGCCTACAAGGAAATCACACTCTTTGATTATGGCTTTTAGCAGCCTTGCAGGCATATCCTGGTCGATTATGGTATAGTTGTCAAGGCCGGATTTCATCGCTTCTGTGACATGTTGCGCTGCAGTAATGTCACTGCTGTCCTGTTCGATTGCATGGGGCAGGAAAACGATAAAGGCATTTCGCTCAGCTATCAGAGTGTCGAAGAGTGTTGCGAGGTATTTTGCATGGGCTTTTTGCTTTTGAAGACCTTTTAGTTCGGGCTTGAAGCGCGTGTACACCTCGCCTTTTTCAAGCACGGCTGCTGCGACAATCTGCCTTCTTTCCCGACGTGCGCAGTTGTAACGGGCTCGCCCGCCGTAGGCGGACAAGCTTTGCAGGATTTTTTGCGCTGCTTCTGGTTCTTCCGGTCGCATAGCAAAGGCAGGATCAGGTGCGATAACGAACTTATCTGACATGCCCAATGCGCGGATCATACTTGTAAATGAAAATCGCTCGCGAAAGACACAGAAGTCGCTTTCAGAAACCGCACGTCGATATAGCCAGGTTTTGTATATTTTACCGATTCGTCCGACTCCGGTGCTTGCACCAAGAATGCCGACGCACTTTCCTGCTTTCTTGGCAAGGTGGATAATTCCACACGATTCGGCGCAGAAGACGCCATCGTGGCCTACAACCACATACTCAGCAGATTCAAAGAACTCCTGAAGTGGACGATAGATTGAGCTCGAAGAGCTGACGAGCCTTTTGAGTCTTGAGTACCATCCGAGTCGCAGTTGCAGTGAGACTAACGCCTGGCCAAGCGTTCGGCCCCATTCGGGCAGTGTTTGTTTGCTTTCGACGCGCAAAATCCATCTGCTTGGAAAAACCGTGATGCCGGGGCGGTGTGTTATTTGCTCGACATTATCAAAGAGGCCGATTTGGACCTCGCGATCATCGCGTAGCATATCTGAGATGCCCCTTGCTATAGCTTCTTCCCCTTTATTAGCAAGGGGAACTTGGTCTGCGATCAATATGTGTTGAATATCTTCTCGCATTGAAATTCCTACAATGTAGGGTAAGGCTTTCATCCTTCGCACCCCTTAGGGGGGAGAATGGATGCCCCACAACGACCAAATCTGTGTGCTAAAGCTTGCCCGCCTATGGCGGGCCCACCTTGTCTGCTACCTGCCAAGTCCTGGCAGAATTGTTGAAAACCTTTTACGCTCGATCGGCCTAAGACTTAGGAACCACCCTCCCAGTAAAGTAACAATCCCTGCGGTAACTACCACTGCCGAAATACCCAACCATGACTTCGGTGGCGCCAGGTAGCTCCATAAACTGATTATTACTAAGCTCGGCAGACAACCCAATAGCGCCGGCCACCATATATTCATGATTGCCTCCAGTGCTGATACGTTCATCTTACGATTGAAGTACATTGGCAACAGCAGGCCGGAGATTAACACTATGGGTATGAAATTGGACCACGCTACAGCAAGCAAACCCCAATTGAATACTTTGACTGAGACAACTGAAGCAATTACACAAATTAGAGCAGTAAGACCCGTAAGAACACCGAAGACTCGGTGCTGGCCACGACCAACCAACACGAGGAAGTTACTATGCTGGGCCAGTCGGAGAGAATGGGCCACAGCTAAGATAGCAAGAATTACAGCCATCCGGTTAATAATGCTCGGCTCCTGAAATCTATCACCGACCCATACCCATAAAAATTCCTTACCCATCACGACAAAAAAATACGCTGCGGGGATTATCAGAAGCAGACTATACTTCTGGGTCAGGAAAGATAGCTCTTTTACTCTCGTATGGTCATCTCGGGCATCGAGGTCGCTGACAGCGGGCATTATAGCGCGTGTAAAAGCCTGGAGCAACTGCGTTAGCAGCAAAACCGCTGCTGCTGCTATCGCGAATTGAGTGACTTCTGACGTGCCAATAAAAATACCAATGACCAGGTCGCTCGCTTTGAAGATTATTATTGCGCCCATCGTGTACAGAAAGGTGTTCATTCCGTAGCTAATCATTTCTTTCAGAAGAGCAAAGTCTATATTTGACAGCGAGAACAAGGGTATCGGCAGCAACTTTTTTACAAAGAAAACCTGAGAGACTCTGACGAGAATTTCACTAATTCCAAATATCAGGCCCATAGTTACAAGACCATAGCCTTGCACAAGTAGCACTACCAACAGGATAGTTCTGGCCAGCAAAAAGAATAATATCGTTGAATTCACGATGTCGTAACGCTGCAGGCCGGCAAGTACTGCGCTAAATAGTTGCAACGGCATGGCGATTGCGAAGCATAATCCTACGACGAGCACAAGAGTAGCTGCTGCGGTAATTAGTTCCGGCTCGATGGCAAACCAGGAGTCGACGTTGTAGTAAATCAAAATACTCAGAAAAACACACAGAACAGCCATGCAAAGGAAAAAGAATAACGATGTGCTGGTTATTTTCTGGACGCCGAGGCGATCTTCTTTTGCAAGGGACATGGGGACGTACCTGTTTATTGAGCTGCTAAGTCCCATGCTGAAAATACCGCCATAGCGGAACAGCGAGCCGATCAGGATCCAAACACCATAGCGCTGCTCACCAAGCCGGCCGAGGAAAAATCGAATTAGAAAAAAGCCGACAAGGGCATTGCTCAGCAGTGCCAGCACATTAAAGGCTGTGTTGTAGACAAGTCTTTTCGATGTAGTGACGGATTGTTCAGTCATTAGTCGTCTGGGTTAAGCACCTGCCATAACGGGCCAGCCTGTACAAGGTCGTAGTTTTCAAGCACAAATGACGGGCAGTAGTTGGCCTTGCGCGAGACAACATATACCGGTCTTGTCGCGAGCAAGTGAGTGATTGTATGGGCGTTAAAGCTTGGTACACCTTTACTGTTCACGACGCTGGAGAGGATCTTTACATCAGGGCGTTTTTCCTTTACCTGCTGCATGTATAATAAAGGACCGACAGTTGTCGTGTCGGCGTAAATGACAGCTTCAGGTCCCACTGCATCTAAGGCCTCTGTAGCGAAGCGCTGAGCCGAGTCGTCCGCGGTCTTCCAGGGCTGCAGAAAGTATTTGTAATCGTTACGATAAGGTATATCAGTTCTTGTACCGAGGTTCAGCTTCGCCTTTGCTGCCAAAGTCGGGGCAACAGCATAAACCACTACAGGCAGTAGACTGAACAATACGACAATAGCTACCAGAGCCTTTTTCCTCGTACAAATCCGCAAATGATGTATTCCAACACCTATAAAAAGCGAGACCATGCAGTAAAAAGGTATAAAGAATGCGTACCTGTCAACTACGGTGTACCGAAAGGCAAAAACAAAGAACAACACAGTCAACGCCAGCAACACCAATGCAAAACCCTGCTTTTGTGCGAGTTTGAACAACGCTAAGCATCCGGCAAGGAAAAACAGAACGTTAGGCGTTGGGAAGTTGAGCAGGATATATAGAAAATTCTCTTTTATAATTTTTGCCGATAAGCTTGTGTTTAAAACATCGCTTTGCCAGCGACTGCCAAAGGCTGCGGAGGCCAGCGTGCCGGCGACGTCGCTCGATTGTATTACGTTCTTGATTATCAGGTACTCATAAGGCAATGCGCCAACAACCCACAAAAAAATAATAACTACTAACTGCCTGGGCCAAACCTCCTTTTTAACCAATAGTGCAACAATGAATATCATATAGCACAGAAGCGCTATTGATGCGAGCATGTGAACGGCTATAGCAAGTCCATTTAGTAGACCCAGCCAATATAAAAAGCTAACGCGTTTTGTTTTTGTGTATTGCACCAGTATTATCAATTCGGCGGTAAACAACGCTGTCCATAATGTGTATGTCTCAAGGATGCTGGCATGGCGCCAGAATGTGTGTGACAGGGCTAAAGTGACAGCGGCAAATACCGCCGGCAAATTCTTGCCCAGCCATAAACGCAAAAGCAAGAACAGATTTGCAACTGTGATAGCTGCTGCAAAGGTGGACATGAGATTGATGCGGTGCGCAAATTCGCCCAGCGGAATGTGCTTTACGCCGATAGCGAGGATGTAAAACAAGGGGTGGGAAATAGCAAGTCCCAAAAAACCTTCGATGTCATTATGCCAAATGCGGTACTGTATAAGTCCGCTATCTTGCCACAAGGGCCCAGGAGCACAACTGACGGCGTAAAGCACCGCTGCAGCGCATAGGACTGCAAAATAAGCAGCAACTAATTGTTTTTGGGGATTCTTCACAAAAATCCGGAAAGTAGCTGACAGCGGGCAGGTAGTCACTAAACGCTAAACGCTTTCCTCTATCCGCTGGTTAATTATGATCTGCAAAGTTTCACTCAGTGTTATTTTTGGCTCCCAGCCGATCGTATTTTTTATGCGCTTCAGGCTTGGCACCCTGCGCATCATATCTTCGATGGCTCTGCCGTAGGCGATGTCATAAGGAACTAATTTTTTCTCACTTTTACTGCCGGTCATTTGAATAATCTTGTCGGCAAGCTCAGTAATTGTAATTTCCTCAGCCGAGCCGATGTTAAATACTCTACCTGCTGCCTCGTCACAATCCATCAGGTCAATGACAGCCTCGACGAGGTCCTCAACATAACAGAAGCAACGTGTTTGTCTACCTGTTCCATATACCTGAACAGGTTCGCCATTTAGTGCCCATTGGACAAAGCGAGGCACAACCATGCCGTATCTGCCTGTCTGTCTCGGCCCGATAGTATTGAAAAATCTTGCCACCACGACTTTTAAACCAAACTGTTGATAAAACGCCTGGCCCAAAAACTCATCGATCGCCTTGCTACAGGCGTATGACCACCGCGACAAACTTGTGCTGCCCAGGACAACGTCGTCATCCTCGGAGAAAGGCACTGCTTCGCTTTTTCCATAAACCTCGCTGCTTGAAGCGATCAGAATTTTCCTGCCGAACTTATTGGCCTTTTCCAGAACAGTTTGAGTGCCGCCGATGTTGGTTTCGATGGTGTGAACGGGGTCGTCGGCTATAAGATTCACACCTACGGCTGCTGCCAGATGGAATATAGTATCGCTTCGTTCTGCGAGGGTATCAACAAGCTCAGCGTCGCATATATCTCCCTTGACAAAGTCAAACTTGGGATGTTTTTTGAAATCCTCAATATTTGTCAGGCTGCCTGTGGATAGATTGTCGAGAACGATAACCTCGTTGCCATCCTTGAGCAGGCGCTCTGCCAGATAAGAACCGATGAACCCTGCACCACCTGTCACTAAGGCTTTCATGTCATGGCTTCCATGTAGAATTCACTGTTAGTCGTCGAGCGTTTGGCGGAATAGTTGGCATTAGCTGTGGAATGGTAATGGATATACTCTTGTTAATCAATCACCAATTGGGCAGACTCCGTCCCCGTCGGCTGTGCAAAAAACAAAGACAGCCTATATACTGTGTCCGTTCGGCTTGCTGTTTCCGCCACATTGGACTTTGCCTATGTACGGCCGGACTGTGCTACGACCATGCAGCTTGACCGCTCTGATTTACCTTACATAAGTATCGGAAAATAAAGGACATAGCTTTAGCAAAGACAAGCCTCCAGAAGGGATTAACCGTCAGTTTTGGAATAGCAACTATACGACCCTAAAGCCCGATAAGTTCGCTGTGTAAATGTGCAGTCGTTACAGACCTAAAATCAAGTAGACATAATCCAAGACTTTTGACCTAAACCAAGGAAGATGACAATTCGATAGGACATTTTTATATTGGAACACATGTCATTATAGGACTATTATTTTTGTTCCCTGGAAACCACTGAACCGAGTAGAATAGTGTGCTGCGCATGTCAGCTTCGAGTTGCCATAGGTGGGTTGGGTATGGCTGAATTAACCGTCGCCGGAGTGGCGATGGCTAAACGTGAACAAGATCATTAATAATCATCCATAGTATGAGCAGTGGGTCCTGTCGGTTTCCCAGACGGTAACGCAGTGTAGCGTCACCTGACCGAATTTACCGGCCAGTTTTTCCCAAGCAAAAGCTGCGATGTTTTCAACGGTAGGATTGACCTTACTAAACTCACCGATATCAGCATTAAGATTCTTGTGGTCGAGAAGTTTTACAAGTTCTTCATCAACTATTTTTTCAAAGTTGGCTATTAAAAACGTATCGGCTGCGGATGGCTTTTCGACAGTGACTTCAACAATGTAGTTGTGGCCATGACCTGTGGGATTTGCGCACTTACCGAAGACCTCAAAGTTGCGCTGCTCTGAGAAATCATCGTTCCAGAGTTTGTGCATGGCGGCAAATTCAAATTTCTCGCTAAAGTAAACCATATTCGCATCCTGTGAATCTACAGTAACTGTACGGAAAGGGTTCAATTTCAGACCCAATTTGCTTATACGTACGCTACCAAACTTATCTGCAAGTTGACTCCATGCTAATCTAAGAAGCTCAACTATTTTAGTAAAATTAATGTGTTTGCCATCGTGAAAGTTTTTTCTAATGTGCTCAGCAAAAATTGGCACCACAAATCTGCGAACATTTTCATCTATCTCTGTCACGTTAACAATGAAACCTGTGCCTGCATCAACGTTACCTGACAACTGCACCGTCAATGCCAGGAAGATCGACAAGCCTTGTCCTGCCGGCTTGGATGCGAAGGAGTTGAATCCAGCTATATCTTCGGACAAGAAAGGATCGACCGAGAATCGAACCTGCCTGGTCAAAACATGCATAAGCAGGCTCCTTTTAGTCTCTGCCGTTGTGCATAAGGCTGAGCACTTCGCTTCGGCTTTTGGGGTCTTTTCTAAATATCCCACGAAGTGCCGACGTCACCATTACAGAGCCGGGCTTTTTAATGCCGCGAATGGTCATACAGCTATGAGAAGCTTCCAAGACGACAGCAACACCCCGAGGTTTTAAATTGCTCATAATGAAGTCGGCTATCTGGTAGGTGAGCCTTTCCTGGGTTTGAAGCCTTCGGGCGAAACAATCGACAATACGAGCAAGTTTGCTGACTCCGAGAATCGCACCACTGGGCAAATACGCAACGTGTGCTGAGCCAATAAACGGCAGCAAATGGTGCTCACAAATACTATAAAAAGGAATGTCACGCAGCAATACGATCTCGTCGTAGTTTTCAGTAAAGACACTGCCAAGATGCTTCTTCGGGTCCTCGTGCATGCCACCCAGAAGCTCAGCGTACATTCGGGCTACGCGCTCGGGTGTTTTTTCTAATCCTTCGCGCTTGGTATCTTCGCCCACCGCTAAGAGTATTTCCTTAACCGCTTTTTTGATCCTTTCGGCATCTATCTTTTTGTTTGTTTCCCTCATACTGCTGATTCTCTTTGTCTTTGAGCGTCGTCTGTACCTTGCGCTCTATTGGTCTTAATTTTTTGTTTGCAATACTTTCGTTGTTTTATTGTCGCTATTTTTGCTTTCCAGCCAGATCCATAAGATAAGTTGCCAGCAGCCTGACGCCAAATCCACTCGAACCCTGAAAGGCATACTCAGTCGGCTTTTGGAATAAGTCCACACCAGCAATATCAAGATGCGCCCACTTTGCATCGCCTATAAACTGCCTTAAAAATGCTGCTGCTGTGCACGCTCCGCCCCACTTGCTTCCGATGTTTCGCAAGTCAGCTATTTTACTTTTCATTTCCTGGGCGTACTCATCACCACAAGGCATGGACCAGACATTTTCGCCACTATCTTGAGCCGCTTTTTGCAACTGTTTTATAAGTTTGTCATCGCTACCGAATAGTCCTGCTTTATACTTGCCAAGCGCAACCATACAAGCACCGGTCAGCGTTGCAACATCGATGATGATATCGCATTTTTGTTTAACAGCGTAGGCCAGCGCATCAGATAGTATCATTCTACCTTCAGCGTCGGTATTGAGCACTTCGACGGTCTTTCCGCTATAAGTAGTAATTATGTCACCGGGACGATAGCTGCTGCCGCTTGGCAGATTCTCAGCCGATGGGATTATTCCCAAAACATTCAACGGCAAAGCCAGCTCAGCGACGGCTTTCATAGTAGCCAGCACCGATATTCCACCGGTTTTATCCAGTTTCATCTGGTCCATATTGGAGGCTGGTTTTATACTTATACCACCGGAGTCAAAAGTGATGGCTTTACCCACCAGGGCAATAGTAGGTTGTCGAGATGCGGCTTTGCTTGTTGATTTATATCGTAAGATAATGAGTCTTGGCTTACTTTGCGAGCCTGAGCCAACTGCGAGAATACCGCCCATGTTTTTTTCTTCTAGTTGTTTTTCGTCGAAGATAGTGCAGGTCAAGTTCTTCGAATTTCGGGTAAGTTCTTTTGCAATAGCGGCGAGTTTCGGCGGATTTATTATGTTAGCCGGCCGATTGGCAAGTGTCCGCGCGTAGCTTTGTGCCCTACCGATGACGGTTCCGTTGGTGACACCTTTCTGTAATTTAGTGATTTTTGCCGGGTCGGGATCGATCAGTTCTACCCTGAGTGAAGCCGAGCGCCCATCCTCACCTTCAGTGACATATTCATCATATCGATAGCTGCCGAAGTACGCGCCCTCAGCCATCGCCCTGGCTATGGCCGACAGTTCGAAACGTCCTGCGAAAGCCCGATGCAGGGCAAGGCTAACAAGCTCCGCCTTTATTTCTACCGACTTATTGGCTGCGTTGGCTGCTGCTTTACGAACCGTATCGAGGGTCGCCTTTTTTTTCTCGCCCAGGCCGACAAGCATCACTCTTTTTGCACCGATGTTTTTATTTCCATAGATGATTACGTTTGTTCCTTCTTTTGCCTTGAAATCGCCTAATTCGATAAGCCGACTAACTGCGCCATCGAGTTTACGATCGAGCTCCTTGTTCAATCGGTCCAGCTTTTTGCCTTCGGAGAACAGCCCAACTGCGAGTATGTCTGTTTCACACTTAGCAAAATCAACCTTTCGAGTCTTTAATTCGACATTGATAATCTGCTTCATTCCGAGTCACCTTTTATGCTGTAGATACTCATTTCCTCGTTCGATCCTTTGCTCTGTGGCGCAGGTAGTTTTCAATGAAATCGTCGAGTTCTCCATCCAGTACTGCTTGGACATTGCCGGTTTGAAAGTTGGTTCGGTGGTCTTTCACCATCTGATAGGGCTGCATAACATAGCTTCGTATCTGATTGCCCCAGGCGATTTCGCCTTTTTCACTATATAGCTTTGCAAGTTCAGCGTCGCGTTTTTGCTGCTCAAGCATATAGAGTCGAGCTTTTAGTACTTTCATAGCCTGGGCGCGGTTTTTGTGCTGGCTTCTTTCATTCTGGCATTGCACAACGATGCCGGTGGGTGAGTGCGTCAGCCTTACTGCGGAGCTGACTTTGTTGACGTGTTGTCCGCCGGCACCACTTGAGCGATAGAAATCGATGCGCAGGTCATCCTCGTTAATTTTAACGCCAATGTTCTCATCGAACTCCGGTACGCAGTCGACCGCCGCAAAGCTGGTATGGCGTCGCTTAGCCGAGTCGAATGGACTTATTCGCACCAGCCTATGAACCCCGATCTCGCAGGAAAGTTTGCCAAAAGCAAAGGGGCCAGTGACTCGCAGTGTTATCGAGCGGATTCCTACCTCCTCGCCCGGTGTGATGTCGAGTTCTTTAAACTCGTATTTGTTTGCTTCGAAATAGCGTGTGTACATTCTGAGCAGCATGTTAGCCCAGTCACAACTTTCGGTACCGCCCGCACCTGCGTGGATACTGAAGAAGCAGTTTTTGGTATCTTCGGACCTGGATAGCAGCCCTGTCAATTCGATTTGCTCGCACCTTTTGACAAGGTCGGCCAAGTCATTCTCCAGTTGCTGCAGTTCATCCTTATCCGACTGGATTGCCAGTTCGTAAAGCTCCTGCAGGTCCTGTACCTCACGCTGCAGCTCCTCAGCCGGTTCAACTACTGACTTCAGTGCACTTAGTTGAGACACTATCGCCTGTGCCTGGTCGTGGCTGTCCCAGAAGCCCGGCTGGGCCATTTTTGTATCGAGCTTTTGCAGTTCAGTTTTTTTACTGGACAAGTCAAAGCCAGTCCCGGATGTTTTCAATCCGGGCCACTAAGTTCGATATCGCTGATTTAAGTTCTACTGCTTCCATCCATTCATTCCCACATAATCTGCCTTCGTAGCCGAGACCGACTTCGGTGGAGTAGGCTTGGCCGTGATCAACTTCACAGGATACTTTTACCAGAATACCTTATGATACGCAACTAGTCTGTAGTCAACTTTGCCTTAGCCATCGCAGAACTTCGCTCCATCCTGGGCGCTTGCCGTACATCAAAATGCCGGTTCGAAAGACCTTCGCCGCTGCCCACATCACAGCCAACACAAAAACTGCCAGCAGAACGATTGAAGCAAAGACCTCAAGAAATGGCATCTCTGGACTTGAAGCCAACCGTAAAGTCATTACGATTGGCGTCAACGGCGGCAGGAACGACAAGACTCTGGCTAATGGTCCATCCGGATGCTGTGCCAGATTGAACCAGGCTACCATCGGTAAAATGAATATGAAGGTAATAGGCATCATAAGGCTCTGGGCTTCTTTGATCGTATTACAAACCGAGCCAATCCCCGCCAGGATCGAGCTAAACATCAAAAAACCCAGAATGAAATAAATTACGAAATACAGAAGTATTCCCGTTGGGAGCTCTAAGGTAATGTTCCACCAGTTAGCGGCTCCATAATAAGCAGTACCAAGCGCCGCGGTGGCCCACAAACCTATCACGGTCAAACTAACGCCAGCCAGGCCCATAATCTTGCCAGCCATCAGCTCAAATGGACTTACCGCCGACAGCAGCACCTCAATTACTCGTGAACTCTTCTCCTCAATGACGCTGGTAAGCATATGCTGGCCCATACCAAAGATGCCCATGAACATCATAAACATAAAGAAAAATGGTATCATGGTCTTGGCGATTTGCTCACCTTTCTGTACCTTTTTTTGCTCCGAGGCCGAGCCGATTTCTATTATCTCGCTCGGCACTCGACGGCGAAGCTCACGAATTTCGGCCAGCAGCTCCTGCGACACCTCCTTCAACTTACAGCGTCGATCGAAAATGGCGCTATTGAGCAGGTTCTCTACGTTTGAAATCAGGTCAAGATCAACTATTTTCGTGCTGCGGGTAAAGGATTGAATTTTACCGGTTCCTTCAACACTATCTTTGTCCAGAACAAAATACGCATTCAGTTGGCCATCGCGCACCTTTTGTTTGACCGTCTCATCTGAGCTTGTATCGGTGTGAAGCTCGTCCAGCAGGATTTGCCGCTGGGGATTCGACTCGTTGTGTTGTTCAAATGATGCTTTGATTTCGTCCATTAGCTGGTTCGTCAGGTCGGTTACGGCAACTTTCCTAGGCGGACGTGGGCCGGTTATACTGCGTTGGGTTCGACCACTGATAAATATAACTATACCTATGATGGCTGGCGTCAACAATATGCTCAAGATGAACGTCTTGGTCTTGACGGTTTCAACGTACTCGCGTTGTGCAACCTTAAGAATTTTTCGCATTGTCTTTGCCAACCAAACTTACGAAGATCTCATGCAGCGAGGGCACTTTAATCTCGAAGGCTTGTACTCTCACTCGGCCTACCAGTGCTTTGAGCAAATCCTGAGGATCGGCATCGGCTGATAGGCTAATTTCCATGCGCCGGCCTTGAGATTCTGTCCCCTTTACCATAGGCAGCGTCTTGACGAAGCTTGTGTCCTCGGGCCCAAGGTCGCCGCCAAGTTCGACACTAACCGCACCGGATTTATAACGGGAGCGAATCTCATCCAGTCTGCCGTCTAAAACCGGCTTTCCTTTATTTATTAGAAGAATAAAGTCACACAACCGCTCTGCCTCGTGCATTACGTGTGTGGAGAAGAGTACTGTCTTACCTTCACTTCGCATCCGACAGATGATGTCCTTGAGCAGGTCCTGGTTCACAGGGTCTAGTCCGGAGAACGGCTCATCAAGGATCACAAGCTCCGGTTCGTTGATCACCGTAACCGCAAACTGCAGCTTTTGATGCATTCCCCTTGAAAGTTCCTCCACCTTTTTATCTGCCCAATCAGCCAATCCCATCTGCTCCAGCCAACGTGGCACCTGGCTATTAAGTTCACTTGCTTTTAGACCCTTTATAGCGCCGAAATAGGCCAATACCTTGCCGACCTTCATCTTTCGGTAAAGACCTCGCTCTTCTGGCATATAACCAATCTTGACTGTCGTCAGACGAGTTCGAATATTTGCTCGGTTGGTTGTACCGTTGGCGAACATTCTGATACATCCACTGTCCGGTCGGATAATGTTCATAATCATGCGAATGGTGGTGGTCTTACCAGCCCCATTGGGACCCAGAAAGCCATAGACACAGCCGGCCGGAACTCGTACGCTCAGATTATCTACTGCCTGGACCCGACCGAAGGACTTACATACATTTTCAAGTAATATCGCGTCCATAGTCTCGTGCTTCGCGGAATAGCATCAGTTAGCTTTACAGATAGAAGTAAACGCTGACCATTATATTGGCCATTGCAGATGTGTCAATGTCACTTCATTTTCGTCGCCCGTCACTCGATGTCCGGGTCACGAGCCACGAGCCACAAAATATGCTTGATAGCATTAGTGAGATTCATGCCCAAACAGATCACGCTGCCCAGCAGCTTGTTTAGCTGTGTGTGGCTTTAGCCCCAGATGTTGGCAGGCGGCTTCTGTTATTTCTCTTCCTCTTTTCGTGCGACGCAAAAAGCCGATTTGCAGCAGATACGGTTCGACTACATCTTCGAGCGTGTCTCTTTCTTCTCCGAGAGTGGCTGCGATTGCATCGATGCCCGCTGGGCCGCCATCATACACATTCGCAAGTGCTCGCAGAAAGGCTCTATCCAACTCGTCCAGACCAAGTGAGTCGATCTGTTCCATTTTCAAGGCTTTTTCAACAATCTCTTCGCTTAGTGTTCCTGAGCCTTTTACCTGGGCATAATCACGGACGCGCTTCAGCAAGCGATTTGCTACACGAGGTGTTCCTCGAGAGCGGCTAGCAACCAACTGGAGTGTACCATCGTCGCACTGTAATTGAAGAAGCTTTGCAGACCTTGTTAGGATATCCGTCAGCTCTTCGGCGTTATAGAAATCGAGATGATATAGCATTCCAAATCGGCTTCGAAGTGGAGCACTTAATAGCCCGGCTCGCGTCGTCGCGCCAATTAAGGTAAATCGTTTGAGTGGGAAGTTTATTGTCTTGGCATGCAGGCCACTATCGACAGTGAAGTCGACCTTGAATTCTTCCATCGCCGGGTAGATGAACTCCTCCACCGGCGTACTCAGTCGGTGAATCTCATCGATAAATAGTATGTCGCCGGTGCTAATATTGCTCAAAAGGCCCATCACGTCGCCGGCTTTGGCCAGAGCGGGGCCGGATGAGCATCGTATTCGTGTTTCCATTTCGTTTGCCACGACGTGGGCAAGTGTGGTTTTGCCCAGACCGGGCGGGCCATACAGGAGAATATGCTCTAATGGCTCCGACCTTTGCTTGGCCGCCTCCATGGCGATTGCAAGTTTGGCCTTAACGTTGCGCTGGCCTGTACACTCGTCCAGAAATCTTGGCCTAAGAGCAATGTTAAAATTTTCCTCTGTTTCGTTCAGTGCACGTCCGCTTATGGTTCTTCCTATTGCCATAATACCTTCTGAAATCCGAAATCCTAATATCTAAATTCTAAACAAATTCAAATTACCAAATTATCAAATCCAAAACGTTTTTGAACATTTGCATTTTGAACATTTGATATTGTTTAGAATTTAGTGCTTAGGATTTTTCCCCTTTTTAAACTTCAACTCCTTGTTTTAGTCTGTAGACCAGCGGCACGAGTGCTTCGGCTGACCTTATATCGGGGTGCCTCTGACAGGCTAACTCGACAAGTTCCATAGCTTCGTTTCTTTTCTCGCCCCAGGCGATGAGAATTTCCAGAGCCTCGATCTGGAATGGCTTGAACATAGCTTCGGTGGCTCTAGCCGACTCAGCTCCTGCTGCGAAGGACTGCAATTTGCCTTTGAGCTCGGCGATAATCTGCTGTGCCATTCTTTTTCCCACGCCATCCAAGGCCTGTAGGGTTTTGTCGTCGCCGTTTTCTATGGCGGCGGCGATGTTAGCAATGGGAATACTGAGCGAACGTAGGCCCTTTTTTATGCCCATCCCTTTGACACTAATGAACTTGGTGAAGAAATCTCGTTCAGACGGGCTCAAGAAACCAATTATCCTCGGGATCAGATTTCCACCGCCCAAGGTACCTTCGTAGTATTCCATAGTGCATAGCGCGATTTCGGAGCCAATTTTGTCTGATAGCGCGGTTACGCAGTAACTCGGCAGCATTAGCTCATACGCAACGGCCCCAACCTGCACCAGAGCAGTGCCGCTATCAAGCTTTAGTAATTTTCCCTCAATTCTTGCGATCATTGCAAAAGGCAAACCCAAAAGAGCAAAGTTCAAAAACTTAGCACGTGTATTTCAATTGTTTCTATGCCTATGCCACAACGATACTTCCAAGTGAGTTTGCGCAGCATAGCGCCGCAGCAATTGCATCCGCGACATCGCTCGGCTCGGGTACACTCGGCAAAGACAAAAGAGTCTGAATTGTTTTTTGTATCTGTTGTTTGGAGGCTCTGCCGTTGCCGGTAATTGATTTCTTTATGCGGGTGGCGCTGAAGCTACGGACCTCAAGGGAAGCTTCGGCGCACTTTTGCAATATAACACCTCTGGCATGTCCCATCAATATTGCTGTCCTGGGATGTGTATAATGAGAGTACAATTGTTCCACTGCCACAATTTCGGGGACGAATCTTCTCAAAAGGGATTCGAGGTCCCCTGCAATCTGATCGAGCTTTGCCTGAAGAGGTGATTGGCTCGAAGTGCGGATGACACCCGCCTCACAAAGTACGTGCTCATCAGCATTGGTATCGAGACACGCATATCCACAGACCTGTAGGCCCGGGTCTATCCCGAGGATTCTCATTTCCATCTCCAGATAGTCTGATCTGGCTTGTCCTCTATTGCCACACCCATTTCGCT
>CAYSPM010000005.1:36667-44213 GCA_964432925.1 uncultured Pirellulales bacterium
AATGGACGTATTCAGATCGTCGTCCATCGCCGTTACAAATTTTTCTTTTAACTGCTCAAGCTGGGTTGTCACCTGTTCGTCGATCTGACCGCTCGGGGCGGCGCTTAGTTTTCTTCTGATGTCAACAACGGCCCGGCTTATTTTTTCAAAGCCGCTCTGAGCTGCGAAAAGAGCTGCGTCAGAGAAGTCCAACGGGCTTCTGTAGTGGCTGTTTAGAACTAATTGTCTAATTGCCATCGGGTCGTAGCTTCTGGTCAGCCTCTCATGGGCACCGGAAAAGGCCTGTTTTAGATTGATAAAATTATTCAGACTTCGGCTCATTTTCTGCCCGTCAACAGTAACCATGTTATTATGCAACCAATACCGGACGAACTGAACGTCATTTGCAGCTTCCGATTGAGCTATTTCGCATTCGTGATGCGGGAATTTGTTGTCCAGTCCTCCTCCGTGGATGTCGATGGTCTTGCCAAGGTATTTCATAGCCATTACTGAGCATTCCACATGCCAGCCTGGAAAACCCATTCCCCACGGGCTGGGCCACTGCATAATGTGATTCGGCTCAGCTTTCTTCCATAAGGCAAAATCGACGGGATTTTTTTTGTCGGGCGAGACCTCCACGCGGGCGCCAGCTAACATCTCCTCTGTATTTCTGCCGGAGAGTTTGCCATAATCTTTGAACTTGGAGACATCGAAATAGACAGAGCCGTTGGCTTCATAGGCATAACCTTTTTCTAAAAGCAGCTTGACCAGCTCTATCTGTTCAACGATGTGTCCTGTGGCTCGAGGTGAAATATCTGGACGAAGGCAATTGAGCTTGTCCATATCGTCAAAGAAATTTCTGGCATAGAATTCTGCTATCGCCATAGGGTGCTTTTTCTCTCTTTCCGCAGCCACAAGGATTCGATCTTCACCTTCGTTGGTCTCACCAAGCAGGTGACCGACGTCAGTAATATTTTGTACATAAGTGACATCGTATCCAAGATAGCGAAGATAGCGCACAAGCACATCAAAGCTGACATAACTTTTAGCATGTCCTAAGTGTGCGTGACCGTATACGGTCGGTCCGCAGACGTACATGCCGACTTTGCCTTTCTTAATAGGTTCGAATTCTTCTTTTCTTCTTGTGAGACTGTTGTGAAGTTTCAGTGCCATAGATTTTACCTTTTTCTCAATGTTGCATGTTATTTATAGTGTCCTCCTTGGTTTCTTCCGCAGAAGTACTATTGCGGTCGCGCCGATAGCCTGGCCTGCTCCAATATCGCCGAGACCTTCGTTGGTTTTGGCCTTGACGTTGACCGAAGTAAAGTCGATATCCAGAAGTCCTGCAATGCATCTTTTTATCTGGCCTTTGGCCTGTTCCAGCCTTGGCTCTTCAGCATGAATGATAAGATCGACGTTGACAACTTCCCATTTTTTCTCTTGAAGTTGCTCCTTGGCGATAATGAGAAGCTCTTTACTATCCATGTCTTTCCATTGCAGGTCTGTATCGGGAAATAGTGTTCCAATGTCACCCAACCCACTTGCTCCAAGCAGGGCGTCGATGATGGCGTGCAGAGCTACGTCCCCATCGCTGTGGCCATCCAGTCCAACCGAATAGGGCACATAGATTCCACCCAACATAAGTTTTCGGCCAGGAACCGTTCGATGGATGTCGGTGCCTATTCCACTTCGATATTCAGGTTTTGGATGCTCGATCATAGTTGTCCTTTGGTACTGGGAACATCGGTTCGGACGATTCTGACAGCGGCTCCGAGCGCCTGACCGAGGCCTTTGAAAATTGCCTCAGCTATGTGATGACTGTTTGTGCCATAAGGCACGTTTATATGCAAGTTAAACTTGCCATTGTTGGCAAAACTGCGAAGCATCTCGTCAAGACATTCGACATCAAAATCGCCGATTTTATCTGTTCGATACTCGACATTATACACACAACTGGCTCTGCCGGATAGGTCCACAGAGACATTAGCCAAGGCATCCTCCATAGGCACAGAGCTATGTCCATACCTTGCGATTCCTTTTTTATCGCCGAGCGCTTCTAGCAAACACTCGCCCAGACTTATCGCAATATCCTCGGTAGTATGATGGGCGTCAACTTGCAGATCGCCCTTTGCTTTGATGATTAGATCGATCTTGCTGTGTTTACTTAAATGGGTAAGCATGTGGTCCAAAAAACCTATGCCGGTATCAATCTCATACTTGCCGAGGCCGTCGAGGTTGAGTTCGCATAGGACGTCTGTTTCTTTCGTTTGTCTGTGTACTTTTGCTGTCCTTTGTTCCATCGCAAAATTCCTTATTTAGGCACAAAGTGTCAGAGGAACTTAGGCACAAAGTGCTTGAATCTCTCGGGCATAAAAGGCTTAGCCTTAATAAGCCTCAGGCTTATTAAATTTTCTGAGTCACTTTGTGCCTATGTGCCTTTGCCCCTTCTATATATTCGCTGTCCTTTGTTCCATCGCAAAATTCCTTATATTTGTAAATGGTAATTTTGTTAAATAGTTACCAATTACCAGTTACCAATTACCATTTAACCAACTCCGACGATGTCCTGTAAGGCAGCGATGAGCTTCTGGTTTTGCTCTCTTGTGCCGATAGTTATCCTGAGCTTATCATCAAGACCTGGCAGATTGAAGCATCTGACGTAGATATTTCGCTGGACCAATTCGTCGTATATCTGAGCCGCCGAGCGGTTTTTACTTTCAGCAAGTACAAAATTTGTGTGACTCTCCCGCACATCGAATTTCAATGCCCGCAATTGCTCGGTCAGCTCCTGGCGGCCTAACTTTATCTTTTCGACATTTTCTCTGAAATACTGCTGATCTTTTATCGCTGTGGTTGCCAGTGCAATTGAAATAGTGTCTACATTGTATGAATCCTTGACCTTCATAAGGCCGGCGATGATATCCGGCTGCGCGATTGCATAGCCAAATCGCAGTCCTGCAAGTGAGTAACCCTTGCTCATCGAGCGAAGGAGAATCATGTTGTCGAAGTCCTTAACCAGCTCCGTACAATTCTTTTCTGCAAAATCTACATACGCCTCATCTATCAGTAAAATGCTGGACAATTCATCAGCCAGCGATGCCAGCTCCTCGACGCTCACAAAGCTGCCGGTCGGAGCATTTGGATTACAGACGATAGTCAGTGCTGCATTTGTACCTGCTAATTTAGCTGGCAGGTTGAACTCACCATCAAACGGAACTTCAATCGCTTTGCAATTCTGCAGATTAGCCAGCACTGGATAGAGTGAATAGGTTGGAACAGGATAGGCCACCGGCCGATTTTCATCGCAGAACGCCTCAAAAGCGATTCGCAGCAGCTCATCTCCGCCATTACAGGCCATAATACACTCAGACTCGACGCCGTTGACTTCGGCTGCTGCCTGTCGGAACGCATTTGCCAGTGGATCAGGGTATCGGCGAAGCTGCTCGGGCCTTATCTCGGCTAAGGCTTTCATAACCGCAGGTGAAGGCGGATAAGGATGCTCGTTGGTGTTTAGCTTGACCACATCCATATCTTTCGGCTGAAAGCCTGGCTCATAGCCCTTTGCTTTTTCAATGTTAGCTCGAAAATAGCCCATTATTTGTCCGTACTTTATATATTGATGCGTATTGCGTACAACAGATTTCATGCTCAGGTTATGGTTAAAGATTATACGGATATTTGGCTAGGAGTGAAAGAGAAGATTTTGCCAGTATTCTCAAACAGTGAGACATGAACGTGCTAATTTATACGCCGGAGGCGTAAGAATCATTTTTGACAGTAGTCGATAATACGCGCGATTTCGCTTCGCAGGTCCTTTCTTTGCACAATCATATCAACAAAGCCATGTTCGAGCATAAACTCCGCTGTTTGAAAACCTTCCGGCAGCTCCATCTTTATCGTTTCAGCGATGGTTCGAGGACCAGCAAAGCCGATGAGCGCACCCGGTTCAGCCATTATAACATCGCCGAGCATCGCAAAGCTCGCCGTGACACCACCGGTTGTAGGGTCGGTTAAAACGGAAATGAAAAGGCCCTCGGCTTCATCAAATTGTGCTAGAGCCGCGGAGGTTTTGGCCATTTGGCCTAATGATACAACTCCCTCGTGCATTCTTGCTCCGCCCGAACAGCTAACCACCACCAGCGGCAGCGACTCTTCGATAGCCATATCGACCGCTGTACAGAATTTCTCGCCCACAACATAACCCATAGAGCCCATGAGGAAATTTGGCTCCATCACGGCCAGGACAACACCCCTTGCCTTGATAAAGGCCTTGCCTATCAGCATAGCTTCTTTTGAACCGCTCTTCTTTTCGTCGGCCTTTACACGCTGTTTGTACGTTGTTCCTCTGAACTTAAAGCCAAGTGGATCGCTGGTTTTCATATTGTTGAGAACTTGCTGGAAGGAATCCTCGTCGGCCAGGTACTTGATTCGGGTTTCTGCTCCGATACGAAAGTGATAGTTACACTCCGGACAGACGTTGAGATTTTTCTCTACGCTGCTTTTGTATAGCATGTGCTCACAGCCCGGGCATCGCATCCAAAGGCCTTCCGGCATTTCTTTGCGTGGCCTTAATGAAAAACCGTTCCATTTTGATTTAGATTCTTGTGCCATACGAACGTTTTGTTCTTTTCTGTTTGTTGGCAGTTTTATAGATACCAGTTCAAATTTAACAGAGTCGATATTGTACCAAAAATGGGCAGCCTTAGGCATAAAAAGTCAGCCGCAGGCTTTTCGAAGGGCCTGGATAGCAGCGATACGGTCGGTTTCGGAGAAGATTGCATTGCCGGCTACAAGGGTATCCGCCCCATATGAGACCACAATTGGCGTTGTTTGAGGATCTATGCCGCCGTCGACTTCGATGCGGATATCGGGTCCGACAATTTGTCTAATAGTGGCAACTTTTTTTGCAGCATCCGGCATAAATTCCTGACCGCCGAAGCCCGGGTGCACTGTCATCACAAGGACCATATCGCAAAGAGGCGCAACTTTCTCAATTGCCTTAACAGGCGTTTCCGGATTCAGACATATACCGGCGCTGCAATCGAGCTTGTGTAGTTTATCGATGAGTTTTTCCGGCTCCTTGGCAACTTCGATATGAAACGTAATATGATCGACACCAGCTTCGATAAAACGTTCGGCATATTCGTCCGGCTCGCTGATCATTAAGTGACTGTCGAAAACGAGTTTGGTATACTTGCGAAGCTTTGCTATTACAGGCGGCCCAATCGTGATGTTTGGGACAAAGTGCCCATCCATGACGTCCAGGTGGACCATTTTTAGTCCGGCTAACTCGACCACAGCTATTTCGTCGGCCAACCTGGCAAAATCGGCGCTCAATATAGACGGCACAATCTCAATTGTCCCCGGCCTGGGTAATCGCATTTTTTAACTGATTATTTTCTTAATTGCAGCAAACCAATTTTGCTGGTGTATCGACCATGAATCTGCTAAAAAACCCTGTTTTTAAGCTTTTAGTAATCTCTTAAGTTCATTCCATATCCTCATATCCTCGGCCTGGTCAGATAGCTTTTGGGCCCAGGTTTTCAAATACCCTATATCGAGTTTCTCTTTATGCCGCAGGATAACTCTTTCGACGTCTAATAAATCCTGCTTGCGCCCAGGGATGATTTTGAATAAGATTAGATCCTCAGGAGTAGGGAAAAAAGCTTTTATACCATATAAGGCAATTGTCTTTCTTCTCTTAAACGCTTGCGTTTCCAAATCAGTTGAAGCGATAATAAAGTCGATATGAAAATCTCCGTAGTTTACCTGAAAGGTGCCGGTTTGCTCTGCTGTTCTAAGGCACTTTTTTTTTGAAACCTTGAATCCGGTTTTTTTTGCCTTATCCAAAAAATCAGGGATATCCTTTTGGTCCAGCATTATATCGACATCAACATCACCTGTAATCCTCGGCTCGCCCAGAGTTCCAGCAGCAATACCTCCAATTATCAGATATTCATAATTTGCCCTGTTTAGAAAGATCACAACCTTTTTATAGACTTGTTCTAACAAAATTCTCATGTCTTTTGTTTCTTGAGCAGGCCTTTTTTTAAGCAAATAGGATTATCTTCGGGGAAATTATCGCGCCATTCCCATATAAGTTCCGAGGAAATCAGGCTCTCCTGTAGTCTTAGTGCCTTTTTCCAGGACAGATTCTTCAGCCATTGCTTTTTTTCTTGCTCTGACTTTTCAAACCTTTTCTTATCGAGCAAACCCTTATTGCCTTTAATTCGCTTCATCGTTTTTACTATATTACTAACCTACGGTTAAGCCACCAGTTAAAATACTAAAGATTAAACCACGTACAGTCAAACAAAAAGGGCTGCAAGTATTGAACTCACAGCCCCGTCTAATTTACACCTAAATTATTTCTATTCACTATTGAAAAGAATTCAGAATGTCATTTCCGCCGACAGGCGTCCTGTGGAGAGCGAGCCCCCCGTGTCTTCTGTCGAAGACAGAAACGGGGGCGAGTCGAGAAATCTGCCTTTGAATAGATTTCTCCACTTCGCCCCTTAGGAGCTTCCATTCTCCGCAGCAGCGCTGCTGCGAAGGATGAATCGGTCGAAATGACGGTGAGGCTTTTCAACAAAGCATATTCACTATTTCCTATTTAAAGTATTCTTCATCTGCGCAGCAACCTGACGTTTTCGTATTGTGTTTATCATTCTGCGTTACGCGTATAGTCACGCACTACGCACGACGCATCACGTACGACAAATTATAGCATTCTTCGTCTGCGCAGCCAGCCGACATTTTCGTATTGCGTATATCGTTCTGCGTTATGCGTATAGTAACGCAATACGCACGACGCATCACGCATGACGAATTACAGCGTTCTGCGTCTGCGCAGCCAGCCGACAAAACCTACGCCGATCCCACCAAGCACGAAAGCACCGGGAATAGGGATGACAGTAATATCACCGAAAGTCAGGTTATCAAGATTATCCTTACAGGCCCCAATATATATCCTGTGGATTCCACCACCATATTGCACCACGAATGTTCCTCCTGATGTATTGAAGACTTGAGTATCGACCTCGTTGCCATGTATGTCGTAAGCCTGTAAAACGCCGCCGCCGATTATACTGCGTGCACCATTGTCTGTGGCTTCGGCCACCGCCAAAGCTACGGTCTTTGTGCCTTCATCGAACGGGGGCATTTCAAAGATACCCATGGGGCCGTTCCAGACAATGGTCTTTGCATCCGTAATTTTGCCTGCGAACTTCTTGGCAGTGCTTGGGCCTCTCGATGCGCTGGTTACAGTCTAGACGGCGTATCAGGCTTGTATTAAAAAAGTAAAGACTCTGCCACCGAATCCGCCAATTGATAGTAAAGGTCTGAAAATGGAAATCCCTCATTCAGCTCAATAAGCCGCGTACTTCAACAGATTTTATTGGATTTCATACAAATCCATTAAAACATACCCTTACCCCGAAATCCCGCCGTAATCTACACAAACAGTCCACTTTGGTTGAGCAATTCTGCCGAGATTTTACTCCGTTTCAATACTTAGAGCCTATCCGAATAACCCCTGAATGGCCGATATATTCAAAGGCAATGGTGC
>CAYSPM010000006.1:0-10340 GCA_964432925.1 uncultured Pirellulales bacterium
TCAGTTGGTAGAGCAACGGCCTTTTAAGCCGTAGGTCCTGGGTTCGAGTCCCAGCACTCTCATTCGCCGCACAATTCAGTTCGCACGATTTTTACAACTCAATCGGCAAGGAATTTCAGCAACAGTTAGAATGTATTTGGCCACGATGTGCAGTCGACCACGAAGCACTCCAAGAACTACAATATCACGCAGAGCCTCACAAATAAGACATTCTGCACAGCGCATATGCCCACAATAAATGCTCCAATTCAATGTAGCAACCAAGACCCACGCTTTTCAGTGCGACCGTGGCTGGATGTCTTCGACATTACGGCTCTGAAGCGGAATCGATTAACTCCGCATCCTGAGCATCAATGGTACGAATCATCAAATACAAAATTCAAATCGCTTGACCCATATGTTTACCAGTGATAAAGTACAACTTTGGCGTTCAAGGAGATTGACGATGGAGTTGTCTTGGCTTAACAAGTTGAGAATTGTGATCTCAATTACCGTGGGAATTTTTTTCATCGGCTTTTTGGCTTGGCCATTAGCTGCGCCGCCTGATCCGCTCAGTCCCATAAGAATCTCGAACTTTACTATCGGGGGTGTAGTACTTCTGCTTGGACTGGCGCTGGTGGTTGGTTTTGTCGCTTACTTTCTGTCTTGGCCATACGGCCGAGAAATTGGAATTCTTGCGGTGCCATCCGGCTTGGCGGTCTGGGCCATCCGCTCCGGCAGCATGGCCACACTAATGCTGACTGCTCCGGACGTCACACAACGACAGCAACTGTACAGAACGCTTACGCTTGAGCCCTTCTTCTGGCTCCTTGTTATTGCATTGGGACATATCGGTGTCCTATTGGCACACACACTGCGACCAGCCGGTGATACTATTGCACTGCCGATCAAGCCCAAATTCGGCCCCAGCCGGTTTGTAAACGCTGTAGTTGCGCTTATTGTTTCATCCGTGATAGCGTCGCTTTGCGTGAGGATTTTTGCCCGTGAGGCTACAACCTTTACTAAGGTCCTTGTAGCTCAACCGGCTACTGGACAGATCGTTTTTGCTATATTAGCCACCTATGCTGTCGCAGGTTTCGTGACCAAGAAGTTCTTGGATGCTGATCATATCTGGACCACCATATCGGCTTCTATCGTAATTGCTTTTTCGATTGCAACTTACGGAAAACAAATCACCATTGAACAAATTGCTTACCATCCAGTGACTTTTTTTCCTAACGCCGTTGTCTCAATACTACCAGTCCAGATGATCGCCTTTGGTACGCTAGGCTCGGTCGCCGGGTATTGGCTTGCTGTCCGCTTCGAGTACTGGCGAAAACACGAGTGTAAGTAGCGAAAGCAAACATCAAAAATCTTTTTTCTCGCCGCCTTTATTTCCTCTAAGTTTTTGTTTACAAATAGCTTATACATACAACGTCTAATAATCCATGTCCACTCGACCGAGAAAAACAAAATTGGTTGGTTTCACCCCCAAAATTAGCCGAAGTATATGTGTGATTGAGATTAGTAGGATGATTGTTGTTTATAGGGTAGGTTGTTATAGGACAATAATGTACAGAAGGATCTTAAAAGCAATTAGACGAACATTAACAGTTGTCTCTTCGTAATAGATTAAGGTAAAGCCAGCCGACAAAAGGAGTTAAAAATGTTGGTTCTGAGCAGACAAAGAGATGAGTCAATTATGATCGGCGATGATGTTGAGATCACCATAGTCGATGTCCGTGGGGATAAAGTTCGCTTGGGCATAACGGCCCCGAGGTGCATACCGGTGCACCGGAGAGAGATATACGACCTTATCCAACGCGAGAAAAAGGAGAAGCAAGCCAAGGAACAAGCAGAAGGGGTCGCTAAGGAGCAAACAGAACAATCCGCAGATGAAAAGCCCAAAAAGCAACCCCAGAAGTAACAATAGGTAAAAAAGCATTAAGCATTTCAATTCATTAACCGCTCGAGCACCCTAATAGCGCGAAAATACATTTATGAGTAGGGCAGTTTTCGATGCCCTCAAATACTCCGATGAATCACGCTCAATAGACACCTAACATCAATTGCATTAAGTTACGGCGCTTTTAATAAATTATCCTATGTAGTTCGTGAAGTCTGTTAGCCTAGTGTAGGCTGCCGACGTGAGTGATGCGGCTTGTACGGGGACATCTTTGGCTGGTGGTGTGCAGACATATTGACGCTATAGCTGTACGTGTTGGCTAACAGACTGACCTGCCGCTGTGATCTCTAAAAGCGAAAATTCTAATCTTCCCTGTGGCCTACATACTTCGTATTCGCTTAACTTTCTACGAAAGCACCGGTCATGCCCAAAAACAGCTTAAAAAAGGGTATCGATAGGATTTGAACCAAGGAAAGTGTTGACTAAAAGGCTGTAAATATGTTAGTATAGGAAAGGATATGTGGTCGGAGCTTGGTTAACCTCTATGAGAAAACAGAGCAACCGAATAAGATAGTGTCTGTTAACATCTTATGAATAAAGTAGGGCCGGCGAAGGTCCGAAAGTGTACCATATCCGGGGGTTCTGGATGATTGGGTAGCAGACGATTTTGTGGCTTGGATTATTATGTTTGGAGCTGGATCATCTAAAAGGGCTTTAGAGCGTGGCTTGGATATAGGACGTCGTGGAAAAATCACTAGCCACGCGAAAAGGTCTGCGAAGTTCGTAGACAATGTCCTCCGGTACCGTTTTGAGATGAAATATTTGATCAGCGAGGCAATGGCCACAGAAATTGCGAGGTTTATTGGGCCTTACTTAAGTCTGGACCGTTATAGCAAGTTACAACCTGGCGGTGCCTATCCAATCGTCAGTTTATACTTGGATTCAAAGGACTTGCGACTTTGTCGGGAAAGTCTTACAGGACAAAAGAACCGCTTCAAGTTACGCGTACGAAGTTATAGTGATGATGAGGATTATCCGAGCTTTTTCGAGATAAAACGCCGGATTAATAATGTTATTCTCAAGAGTCGGGCTGCGGTTAGACAACAGGATGTGGCGAATCTGCTGTCGGGATTGTCTTTACCGCCACAAGCTTATAAAACCGATGAGGAAGCCCTTAACCAATTCCAATTGTATGCCGGTAGCATTGGTGCTCGGCCGAAGATTCTGATTCGTTATATGAGACATGCTTACGAGAGCGACTCGCAAAACAGGGTGAGGATTACTTTTGACAGGGAGCTTTGTTACAAGGTCACCACCACAGCCGAGGTGAAGCTTGATGGTGGTAGCTGGCAGCGTAGTTCTCTGACAGTAGGGAATGTGATCTTGGAGATCAAGTTTACCGCTCGTTACGCTGCGTGGTTGGGCAGAATGGTCGAATGTTTTAATTTGCGTCAGAGATCAATATCCAAGTACGCTACCTCGTTAAAGCAGTCTTGTGTTTTGGGATTCTGTGCGCCGCGCGTTTAGAGGTTGATATATGGACAGTATATGGCAAGTACTGGAGGAAACCCCCTTGACTGGAGGGACCTTTTCGCCTGAGACTATACTTTTGTCGCTGCTCTTGGCGTTTGTGCTGGGCCAGGTTTTGGCCTGGATATATTACTTTACCCATAGCGGCATGTCCTACTCGAGGTCTTTTGTCCAATCGCTGATTCTGATCACTGTAGTCGTGGCGATGGTCATGGCAGTCATAGGCAACAACATCATAACTGCTGTTGGATTGATGGGTGCATTAGCGATCATACGTTTCCGCAACATTATCAAAGATACGCGTGACATAGCATTCATCTTCTGTTCTTTGGTAATTGGCATGGCGGCTGGCTCTCATCGGTATGCCACTGCGATTGTCGGCACCATTGTCTTAGGCATGATAGTGATATACCTGTACTCGACGGGCTTTGGCACTCATCAGCCTCATAACGGTTTTTTACGGTTCAGCTTGAGGGGCCATATCGGGCCCGACCACCCAATCCCTGTTATTCTTAGACGTTTTTGCGGCAGATTTACTATGATATCTGTACAGGACACAGGCTTCGGCGCCTCAGCCGAATACGCATACCAGCTAATGATACGGAATGTCGCAAAGAATGAACAAATGGTAGCGGCACTGGAGCAGGTTGAGGGTATTGAGAATGTCAGCCTAACAATGCAGGAGCAATTGCTCGAGGTTTAACCTTCAGATGAAAAAAAAAAGCTCCATGCGTTACGAATATAGTCGTTCATATCTACACCATATCGTGCCCGTTCTGGTGTGGTTGGGGGCGGTAGCGGGCGTGGTGGGTCTATTCCACCAACGATCGAAGCGGTTTGAGATCGTGGGCATAGCACAAGGTCAGGTACGCCAGGTTGCTGCCAGTTGTACAGGACGAATTCGAAATGTTTCAGTAGAGTTGTTCGAGTCTGTAAAAGAAGGACAGGTCGTTGCAGTCCTGGATACTCTGTTAGATAGCGAGCGTCTTCAAGCAGAACTGGATACGGTTGCAGCGGAGGTGGAGCATCTAATGGCCCAATTGATACCCACACAGGAGACACTCATTGCCGAGGCGGCCAACCTTGAGACTGATAATGTGGCTGATCAAAGGCGTTTTTCGGTGGATGTCGAAAATGCAAGGCTGCGAATTCTTGAGTTGAAGGCGTTGATTGCATCGGACCGAATCACGCTTGAAGACCTGGCTATGGAGGTGAAAATTGTCCAGGACCTTGTGCAGCAGGATGCAGCTGCGCCTTACGAGTTGCAGAAGGTTGAGACTCAATATGACAGCCTGGCGAAGAAAATTGAGCAGAATGAGCGCTTGTTAGAGCAGACCATAGTGGATTTGGCACAGGCAGAGCGTCGGAGAGATGAGTTTCTGCAACGACAAATGATACATCCGTCAGTGGACAGCGCTTTAGAGGTCATACGTAAAGAAGTTGGGGTTCAAGAACGAGTAATGAAGCGGTTGCTGGCAGAGCTTGAGCCGGTTGAGTTGAAAGCTCCGATCGATGGTGTTGTCGTTGCGGTTCCGATCGCGGCGAATGAAGCCAACATGCGAAGGGCCGGAGAGAAGGTATTGCGCAGGGCTGGTGAAGTTGTGGTAGAAGGTGAGCCCATACTCGCGATAGCTGAAATTAAGCCTACTGAAGTTGTGGCTTATGTTCGTCATATGCAGCTTGGGTTGGTTCGGCCAAAGGCTATGGTTGAGCTTGTCAAGACCAGTGGTTTGCCACAGATAGCAAGATCGCAGGTGACCTCTGTCGGGCCCACGTTTGAAATGATACCTCAGCAATTGTGGCGCAATCCTAACCTTCCGGAATGGGGTCGACCTGTGTTAATAAAAGTGCCGCTAGGTCTGGAGCTTATTCCGGGTGAGGTGGTTGGAGTACGAAGTCTGTAGCCATTATGTTGTACAGGAAAAACTTAGGTGAGGATGGCCAGGGATTTGGAAAGTGTGGCGCAAAGACATCAAATTTATGAGATGCTTTTTTTTAATCAGAAAGACGTGTTATTTTATTCTCTGGACCGTGGCTGCCGCGTGCATTTTAGGCGGTTGCGAGCAGCACAACTATAAGGCAGAGGCTGATGAAAAGGTCTATACAATTATTGATCAAAAGTGGAGCGATAATATTGGCACCAAGGCCAATTATAAGATAAGCGACACGCCCCCCTCACCCAACGATATCCGGATCGATAAATCCATACCTGCCTCCGGCGTAATTACCCTGCCCAGGGCTGTAGCCATTGCAACAGCCCACAATCGTGACTATCAGAACCAGAGAGAACTTCTCTATATCAGTGCTTTGGACTTGAGGTTGGCACGTCATAAGTTTGAAACGCAGTATTTTGGGGGGCTCAGCGGAGGATATAATGCGGACCGCAACGATGAGGCTTGGGGCCTTGAGGCGAATTTGGGTTTCAACAGGCTCTTGAAAACGGGTGCCTTGATAACTACTAAGGTGTCTGCTGCATGGCTTGATATACTTACGGGCAATGTCGAAGGAGGACTGAATTCCATTTTGACTGCAAGTATTACACAGCCCTTGCTGCGCGGTAGCGACCCGACGGTGGTTTTAGAGGATCTCACACAAGCTGAACGGGATGCGCTCTACCAGATACGCTCTTTCAATCGCTATCGCAAGACGTTTGTGGTTTCAGTTGTCACTCAATATTACCAGATCCTTGAGCTGTATAATCTGGCAGCCAACGCAGAAAGTCACTACAAGACCCTTTCCTGGTTATATCAGCGTGTCGAGAAATTAACCAATGCGGGGCGGTTGCCGACGTTCGAGCTCGACCGGATACACCAGGAGATGCTAAAAACCAAGGACGAATATATTCAAGTCCACAAAGAGTATGAGTCAGTACTAGATTCATTCAAGATTACATTGGGTTTGCCAACCACAACAGAGTTTCAACTGGATGCGAGCGTATTAGAGGAACTACGGGCGACAAATGACTATCCGAGATTTGATGAGGCTGAGGCTATAGAGACTGCTTTGTTTCGACGTCTTGATCTAACTAATAGCGCCGATGCTGTTCTGGATGCGCAGCGCAAGGTTTATGTGGCGGCAGATGCTCTACGTACAGAGTTGAATCTGGCTGGTGGTGTTGATGCTGTCTCCTCGGGAGCGAGTAGCCGCCGCACTTTGAGAGGTGAGGAGAATTACAATCTTGACCTTGAGCTTGGTTTGCCGTTAGACCGTGTCGCTGAGCAAAACGTTTATCGCAAGGCATTAATTACCCTGAATCAGCAACGACGAGATTACGACTTGGCCGCAGATACAATAGGGCTTGAGGTACGCCAGGCTTACCGTGACCTTGCCGAAGCGATCGAGCGACATAGGCTTCAATCAGATGCCCTTAGCACGGCTCAGGAACGTTTCAGAAAAACTTATTTGTTAATGCAGTATGGGCGAGCGAGCAGTCGGCGGGTTCTTAATGCCCAGCGAGACTTGTATGAGGCCCAGAATGAGGCAACTCAAGCGCTGGTGAATTATGCTATTGCGACATTGAACTTCTACAGGGATGTCGGTGTGCTCCAGGTCCGGCCGGATGGCATGTGGGATAAGGGCGTCAATTAGAGTCTATATGCTTTTGTTCGATTTCTTAGGAGGCATATTTGATAAGCCGTGCAAACTGTTCGGTTCCGTAAAAAATCTGATTAAGTGCGAATGTAAGCACATGGCGTTGTCATGTGTGCTATAAAGAACTTATGTGCAAGATAACATTATTAGTAGGAGGTGATTAAAAATGTGGAAATTGGGGCTTTGGGGATTTGTAATTCCAGCGTTGTTCGCTTCGCAAGTTATGTTTGGAGCTGACATCATCCTTAACGAGTACAACGCTGTAAATGCTGAGGAATTCCTCAATGGGGGCGACTCACAAGCTGATGAGGATGGTGGACGTGCATCTGATAGTTACTTCGGTCGGGTTCAGGGTAACGGCGGTGATTGGTTTGAGTTAATTGTTATCAAAGACCATTTGGATATGCGGAATTGGAAGCTTGATATTTATGTTGGCGGCGATATGGACGAGACGCTGGACATAACCAATCATAGTATCTGGGCAGACCTGCGAAGTGGCACGATCATCACGGTTTCGGAAGATGTGCCCAGCGATGTGAGCTACAATCCAGCAGCAGGGGACTGGTGGATTAATGTTCGGGCGCATGATGATGCGAATGGAGATTATATTGAGGCTTCCAGTTTTGCTGTTAACGCGAATAGTTGGCAATTAGGAATAAGGGATTCTGATGGTGGTGTTGTCTTTGGTCCTGCGGGCGAAGGGGTTAGTCCTGTAAGTGGTGTAGGCAATACAGAAGTGTTCAGACTTGAGGCTGATCCGAGTGACTCAATTGAGCAGGATTCGGAATGTTACGATGACGGGGATGACTTTAGTACGTTTGGCGCTGCAAACCAGTGGGGTCGGCAAGATTTTGCTAACTTGCGAACCGTAGTTGTTGAACCGTCTTCCATATCATTGCTGGACCCGAACGGCACAGAAGTGCTCAAGGCCGGAATAACTCAGTCTATTTTATGGCAGAGTGAAGGCTTTATTGAGAGTGTATTGATCGAGTATTCACTCGACAACGGCCGAACTTGGGTCGAGGTCGATCAACCAAACGTCGGTAATACTGGTGGTTATGATTGGCTTGTTCCTTTGGTGAATTCCGAGCAGTGCCTTGTCCGTATCAGTAACCTTGCCGATCTGAATGTCTATGATATTAGTGACCAGCCATTTTCGATATACCAATGCGCCGTTCTCGGTGATGTGACTGGAGACTGTATTGTGGATATGGCGGATTTTGCATTGATGGCTTCGTACTGGCTTGAATGTGGCAATCCTCACGATCCAGCTTGCACAAATTAGATATGTTCGGGTAGAAACTGTCGAGTCAGCATTATCACTTATATAGTTGGTGTAACTGAACCTCATGCCCTTTATGCAGACGTGAGCCAGCACATCTGTAGTGACATGTGCTACATCCAATCAACAAGCTAATTCTTATTCTCTCTTATTAAAGTGACTTGGGGGCAGATGTAGTCAGCCCGTTTTCGCACCTGAACTGTCTTTTTTACTATTGGTGACGATAGGCGCTTTGTGGATTTTTCTGGCTTTTTTCAAGATATTTGCTTTATTGTGTGGTAAAGATGCTACTACACACTGCTAAACAGACGATGTATATCGCAGAGCGATTTGTACAGATAGAGTGTAGTATGGCCAGATTTAGGCAACAAGAACCTTGATGTGTGACTTGTGGATTTTTTAGGAGTGCTCAGCATCGATGCGTAGCGAGAAAGGGCTTTACAAGTTTGGTGAGATTGAAAAGAAGTGGCAGAGGTTCTGGGATGAACATAAGACGTTTAAAGCTCGCGATTGTGACAGTTCCAAGCCTAAGTACTATGTGCTGGATATGTTTCCCTATCCGAGTGCGCAAGGTCTACACGTAGGCCATCCGGAAGGCTACACCGCAAGCGATATCATTGCTCGCTACAAACGGATGAGAGGTTTCAATGTCCTGCATCCTATGGGCTGGGACGCATTTGGTTTGCCTGCGGAGCAGTATGCAATAGAAACGGGTACACATCCGGCAAGAACTACAGAGCGAAATGTGGAGAACATGCGCAGGCAGATAAAAAGCCTGGGATTCAGCTACGACTGGGACAGAGAGGTTAATACCACCGATCCGAACTACTATCAATGGACGCAGTGGATATTTCTTCAGTTCTTCAACAGTTACTTTGACCAGACAGAGCAAAAGGCCAAGCTCATCGACCAATTGCCTATTCCCGGAGGTTTGAGTGAAAAGGACAGGCAAAGCTTTATAGATGCGAACCGTCTTGCATACCAGGCTGAGGTTCCAGTCAACTGGTGTCCTGCTCTGGGAACGGTTCTGGCTAATGAGGAGGTGGTAGGGGGCCTTAGTGAAAGGGGCAGCCATCCAGTAGTAAGAAAGCCGATGCGACAGTGGATGCTGCAGATAACAAAATACGCGGAAAGGCTTCTCGAAGACTTGAAAGAAGTCGATTGGCCGGAGTCTATAAAGAAACTACAAATAGATTGGATTGGAAAGAGTGTAGGAGCTGAAGTCTGCTTCAAAGTGGACGGCTTTGACGAAGAAATGTGGGTATTTACGACTCGGCCGGACACACTATTCGGTGCAACGTACATGGTTATTGCACCTGAGCACAGGCTTGTTGATGTTATTGTGAGCGAAGAACATAAGGAGGCTGTGAAAAAGTATTGTGAGCTTGCTGCTACCAAGAGTGACCTTGACCGAACGGACCTGGCCAAAGAAAAGACCGGCGTGTTCACGGGCGCTTACGCGATAAATCCGGTTAATGATGAAAAGGTCCCGATTTGGATAAGCGATTACGTACTGATTAGCTATGGTACGGGCGCGATTATGGCGGTTCCTGCACACGATGAGCGTGACTTTGAATTCGCCGCTAGATTTGGTTTGCCGATTATCCCGGTTGTTGAACCGAAGAATAGTGAACAAGCCGAGCTTGTTAGGCAGGGCAAGTTGTGCTTCGTTGGCGACGGTACGGCAATTAATAGTAGTCAGTTTAATGGCCTGTCAACTGCTGAATTCAAAGAGAATATCACAAGCTGGCTTGCGGAAAGAGGTCAAGGTAGAAAGGCTGTAAACTATAAACTGCGTGATTGGCTTTTCAGTAGACAGCGTTACTGGGGCGAGCCGTTTCCGATTTTGCATACTGAGAATGGTTACCATGTTGGGCTTGAGGCAGAAGACCTGCCGTTGAAGTTGCCGGAAGTTGAGAATTATAAGCCGCCAGGTACAGGTGAATCGCCGTTAGCTAACATTGATGATTGGGTGAACATAACATTGCCCGATGGCAGAAAGGCGAAACGCGAGACGAACACTATGCCCCAGTGGGCAGGTAGTTGCTGGTA
>CAYSPM010000006.1:10440-40078 GCA_964432925.1 uncultured Pirellulales bacterium
GGTGCGGACTCGATGCGGCTCTATGAAATGTTCCTGGGGCCTCTGGAAGCGATAAAACCCTGGAGCACACAGGGCGTGCAAGGTGTGCACCGGTTTCTGCACAAAACTTGGCGCATGATCATTGACGAAGAAACGGGCGATCTTCTCCAGGCTGTGAAAGAATCTCAAGCGGACGAGACGACACTTCGATTGTTAAACCAGACGATAAAAAAGGTCACAGATGATATCGAACGTTTCAACTTTAACACAGCGATAAGCGCGATGATGATTTTCGTTAACCATCTGAGTAAGCAAGCCGTCAAGCCAAAATTGGTTGTAGAAAGATTTGTTCTGATTTTGTCTCCGTTCGCGCCACACATTGCCGAAGAACTCTGGCAGAGACTGGGGCATGCTGATAGTCTATCTTGCGAGTCTTGGCCGGAATATGACAGAGAGCTTGTCAAAGAAAAAGAGATCGAACTGGCGGTGCAGGTCAATGGTAAAATAAAAGATAGAATAGTTGTTGCTGCCAGTGCAGACGACGAGCAGATAAAAGCTGAAGCACTAGTTAGTGCTAAAGTTAATGTTGCTATGGGGGGTAAAAAGGCGAGGAAAATCATCGTCGTCAAGCCAAGGATAATAAGCATAATTACATAAGGGGGCCCACGGGACAACCGAAGCACACAGAGATAAGGGTAAAAGAGGTTCCTGCTAATAAGGATTAAAAAGTGGACAGGTTGGTTACTTATTGTGGAATAGACTGTCTTAGGTGCCCCATTTATTTGGCAACGCGTGAGGATGACGATGAGAAACGGCAAGAAATGAGGCTTGATATTGTACGGAAGATCGCTGAGCTGTACGGCCAGGAATGTACGTTGGAAGACATCACTGACTGTGATGGGTGCAAAGCGGAAAGCGGTAGGCTGTTCTCAGGATGCAAAAAGTGTCAGATAAGAAAGTGTGCACGCCAAAAAGAAGTCGAAAATTGTGCTTACTGTGAGGACTATGCCTGTGAAGCACTGCAGAGACTTTTTGCAACGGACCCAGATGCCAAGAAGTGCTTAGACCAGATAAGAGGTGGTCTTTAAGAAGCGCAAAGGTGACATTAGATAAGGCCATAATGACGCGGAAGAAATTATCGTATATAGTATCTTTTTGGCAGGAACTGTCTTGTGGAAGATTGTTGGTCGATGTTCTTAATATTGTTTAGCCGATCTTTTTTCGCAATGATGCCAAGAGCTATATCGCGGTTTCGGCCAACAGAGAGTAGTGAATACGATTGATGTGTAAAGAAATTGAAGCGAAGCTGAAAGTTGATTCACTACAGGAAGTAGAACGTAAGCTGACTGAAATCGGCGCTGAATATCTGACCGAACAATTGCAGAGAGATTGTTATTTTGATGATAGGCAAAGGAGCCTTATCGAGACTGATCGATGCCTTCGGCTGCGTCGACAGTCATCGGCAGGAAGCGAGAAGTTCTTTTTGACTTACAAAGGTGCCAAAGAATCAGACAAGTTCAAAAAGAGACAGGAGATAGAGACGGAGGTTGACAACGCCGTTATGACTGAAAGGTTGCTGATAGAGCTGGGTTATGAGAAGGCAATGACTTTTGAGAAAAAGCGTCGACTTTGGCGGCTTGGAGAGTGTAACATTGTCTTGGATCAGTTGCCGCTATTGGATTGCTTTGTGGAAATAGAAGGACCGGACGCTGAAAGAATCGTTGATGTACAACAAAGACTGGAGTTGGCGCATCTGCCGCACATTGGGCAGAGCTACGCATTGCTGATGGAGCAGAAACTCAATCAACTTGGCAGAAAGAAAAGAGAGATTTTTCTTGGTGGCTCTGGCAAAAAATTATGAAGCCAGACGACGGTTATATCAGCTATATTGTTAATCCCAAATCCGGTGCGAGCAGTAGTAAGTTGACTGGCCGCCGGTTTGAGCAATATCTTGCCGGCAGAGGCTATGACGTCAGGATTCGTACGACCAATTCCTTGGAAGATGCGTGTGAGTTTGCTACGGATGCAGCGGTTGACTACAAATGTAAAATGGTTGTAGTTGTCGGCGGAGACGGCACAGTCAGGGAGGTTGCACATGGTTTAGAGGGTAGTGACAAGCCCTTGCTTATAGTGCCGCACGGCACAGAGAATTTATTGGCGAACGAATTGGGATTTGATGAAAAGCTGAGTACGATAGTGCGAGTATTTGAGGCTGGATTTGTTCGGCCTTTGGACCTTGGCAGTGCGAACGGCAGATGCTTTACTTCTATAGCAGGTTTCGGATTCGATGGCCAAGTAGTTGAGCGTGTAAGTATACAACGGCAAGGGCATATTGATTATTTCGACTACTTTGGGCCAATCTGGCGGACATTCTGGAACTACAAGTATGATGCCATGAAAGTGGAGGTCGATGGCGAGCAGGTGTTTGATGGGCCCGGATTGGTTTTTGTAGGAAACATATCAAGGTATTCCCTGGGATTGCAGATATTGCACTATGCCGATTATGGAGACGGTTTGCTGGATGTATGTATTTATAAATGCACGAGCCGGCTGCACCTGGTGAAACACTCAGCAATGACAGTTCTCAAACAGCATGCCGATTGTCGTGATGTGATATACCGGCAGGGCAAGAGCATTTTGGTAAGCTCTCGCACCGCTTCGATAAAAACTGAAATCGACGGTGATCCCGGACCAGATCTGCCTGTGCAGATTGAGGTGATACCACAAGCTGTGCGCTGTCTCGTTCCCAAGGGGGCTAAACCGGCGGGGATAAGGACACGAATCGTAAGAGCTTTGGGATAAATTTTGTATGTCTTACGGGATGCGTATCGTGAAAAAGTAAACGCAGTATGAAATGTACTTTATAAGATAATAGATATGGGTAAAGGCAATTTTAAAGTTGGGAATGTGGATGTTGGTTTGAATGTACCTTTATTTGTAATAGCTGGGCCTTGTGTTATCGAGAGTAAAAGTCTTTGTTTGAAGATCGCCGGTAGATTAGCTGAAATTGGTGAGCGGACAAGGATGGGTATTATCTTCAAAGCCAGTTTCGACAAGGCCAATCGTAGCAGCATATCCAGCTTTCGTGGGCCTGGTCTTAAGAAGGGCCTGGAGATTCTAACAGCGGTGCGACGAGAGACTAACCTGCCTATTATTACTGATATCCACGAACCTGCCCAAGCTGCGATTGCAGCCGAGGTCGTTGACTGTCTACAGGTGCCGGCGTTTTTGTGCAGACAGACAGATTTGATTTGTGCCTGTGCCAGGACTGGTAAGCCGCTAAATGTAAAAAAAGGCCAATTCCTTTCGCCGGATGAGATGAAGAATGTGGTTGAGAAAATCCGTGCCTGCGGCAACAATCGGATTATGTTGACCGAGCGAGGCACGTTTTTTGGTTATAATCGTCTGGTGAACGACATGACAGCCATAGAGGCTATGAAAGGGATCGGTTGTCCTGTAGTTTTTGATGCAACTCATAGCGTTCAGCAGCCGGGAGGTTTAGGGTATGCAAGTGGTGGTCGGCGAGAGATTGCTCCGATACTGGCGAAAGCTGCGGTAGCCGCTGGCACTAACGGCCTTTTCCTTGAAGTGCATACCGACCCTGAAAATGCAAAATCGGACAGGGCGACTATCATGCCTGTTGATTGGGTTGAAGATTTGCTTAAGGTTTGTAGAGAAATATTCGAGATTGTACGTGGACGTGAAATCGATAATTGATACCCGCGTAGCTCTCTATTGACAAACGTAACATAGCTGTATAGGCAAAATATCCATGCAGATTGTGTTCGGGCCGATGTAGTGCTACTTTCGCTTGATACCAGCGATGAAGACACATTCCAGTGAATAAATCGACTACATGGGGATATCAGTATTAGCAAGCTCATTTCAGGACTTTACGTGTTCAGGAACGAATTTGCTGGCTGAGGTTTTTCTTTTTGAAGTAATCAATTCCAGCTCCCACTAAATTGCAGGGATCGAGGATGCAGTAGATCGCATTCGTCCCGATAAGGTGTAGCTGAATACCGATCTCAGACCGGTGGCTGATGGGGACGGTAAAGAGGTTGGATACGGAGGAGATTCAAGTATTCGCTGCTCAATTGAGGGGCAGGTGTGAAGTTATGGCTAATCTTGTCTTGCATCGGCACGGTAGTTACTTTTCGGATCTTGCTGAGGGCGTGCTATCAATACTGAAACGCGGGCCTTGCACTTTGGACGATATATGTGCAGAGTTGGGGTAAACAAATCCGAAGCACTGAAATACCATGGTTATCTTTAACAACGGGGGTTGATCATTTCGATGGAGCATGGGGCAGTGACCTTCTTCAAATTCTAATCTTAAGTAAAGCAAAGATAGGCCATTCATAAGCTAAGGCCGAGAATCTTAGCTGTGTTTGAATTAAGTACCGACCAATAAATTTGCCTAAATATGAGGTTAATCTGTAGACATTCTCACCCAATTTGTAAAGACGGGAGTCCTATTGGCCGATAAAAGCGTTGTGGTGTTTCACGAAGCTTTATTTCTGTTTTGTGAACGACAGTGAGTGGGGATGGTGCTGATTGCTCTTTAAGTAAGAAATCCATGAATTGAGGCAGAAGCGTGCAGCGGCCGATCATTAAGTATTTGGCAGTCCAGAAAAGGTTGGATTGAAAGTGCAGCTCTTAATGAAGAGAGTTCAGCGACAGATGGTATTGAGCAAGGGAGGGGAGAAATTCATATTTCGGTATGAAGCTGGTAGGGAAGATGAACTTCTGGATGCCTTGGTTGGACAGGCGCGAGACAAACGGACGAGTTTTGACTGGTTTGATGCTGCAGTGTTGAGCTTCAAACTGACACAGTTGCTTGTAGGTCAGGCGGAAGAGCTTTTACGCGAGAGTTCAGATATGCAATGTGAAAGTAAATTAGCGAAATAAACGACCAAGCCAGCTTAAAGGTTACCGCAATCCTATAGGTGACCTGAGATCGATTTTACGTCAGATAGTAACATGAGACTTAAACAGATCGAATAGGTAGGTACAATATGGAAGACTCAATTGTCCAGCAGTTCTTGAATTATCTAAGATTTGAGAAGCGTTTTTCGGAACACACAGCGAAATGTTATGGCGCAGATTTGCGACAGTTCAGCGAGTTTTTGCTTGGCAGCTCTGAAGGTCACGTTCCTTCTATGGAACCGGTCTCATTGGCTCAGGAGCACGGTGGTCCTGCTACGGCGGTAGCCACGCAAACCGAGCAGGGACTGGACCAGTTGCTTCTATCGGCGGATATCAACGCCGCCAGGTCGTATCTGGCTTTTCTGAATGAAAAGCAATATTCGAAGGCGACCATAGCTCGCAAGCTGGCGACACTGCGTAGCTTCTATAAGTTCCTTGTGAAGATACATCGCCTCGCTTCTAATCCACTAATAGCAATAAGAACACCCAAACAAGATAAGAAACTGCCGCGCTTCCTTGAGTATCAGGAGGTGAAGATATTGCTCGAAACGCCACCCATCGATAATTGGCTAGGTGCTAGAGATAGAGCCATTCTGGAAACGCTTTATAGCACCGGCATAAGAGTCAGCGAACTTGTAGCTTTAAATATGGATGATATAGATTTTCTCGGGGAGGTTGTACACGTCAGAGGCAAAGGCAAGAAAGAAAGGATTGCGCCGATAAGTTCTTCGGCGTTGCAGGTCATTCAGCACTACATCGAGTTTAGGAACAAACGAGCGCAGAGCAACAGCAATTTTGATTCAAAGGTTTTGTTCGTAAACAAGCATGGACGACGACTGAGTACACGCAGCGTACGACGAAAGATGGACAAATATCTTAAGATGGCGGGACTTGATCCATCGATTAGTCCACATACTCTGCGCCACAGCTTTGCTACGCATATGTTGAACAACGGAGCAGACTTGAGGAGTGTCCAGGAGCTGCTCGGCCATCAGTCACTGTCAACCACACAAGTCTACACCCACCTTACAACCAGCAAGCTAAAAGAAGTCTACGAAACTGCTCACCCGAGAGAGCATTCCGATAGAATCGAGAGTGAGACTTTTGAAGGGGAGGATGATTTCGGTAGTTTCTAAGGACCAGTTCATAGTTTGTAAACCGTGAATTAGAAGCCGCCTCGTTGGCGGCTTTTTTTATGTAAGCTTTCGAAGTCGTGAGGAACTCAACTTAAACTGCGTGGGTGACTGGTATTGTCTGTTCTTAAAGCGCATTGAGCAGAGTGTTGTTCCTATAACTCGTATATCCTTATTGATCAGCAGATACGACAGTGGTGTGAAGAAAAGGCTGAATTCCTTGCCTTGGATGATATTGCTGATGTTCAGCTATTGTCACCGCCGATATATTGTGGCACAAGCTCTTTGATCTTTTGTGTGACTTCAAAATATTTCTCCATCTTAGCGATGGTCACCAGCTCGCCTATACCGGCTCGGAGCTTGTCGCGGTCCATTGGAATGTTTTTCCATATACTGATCTTGGGATGCCGTGTTTGTTGCATGTCCTCGCCCTTTATTCGAAGTTCCTCGAATAGCTTTTCGCCGGGCCTGGGACCTGTAAAGACTATTTCAATATCTTCGCCGGGCCTGAAGCCGCTAAGAGTAATAAGTTCCTTAGCGAGGTCAACAATTTTTACCGGCTCACCCATATCGAGAACAAATATCTCGCCGCCTTTTCCCATCGTCGCAGCTTGAAGAACGAGCTGACTTGCCTCAGGTATGGTCATGAAATAGCGTTTCATCTCAGGATGCGTGACGGTAACGGGGCCGCCTTGTGCGATTTGTTTCCTGAAAATCGGAACAACGGAACCTTCCGAGTCGAGAACATTGCCGAAACGTACTGTGACAAATTGTGTTTTGCTGGTCCGGCTTAGATCCTGAATGTACATTTCGGCGATGCGCTTAGAGGAGCCCATTATGCTTGTCGGATTGACAGCTTTGTCGGTACTGATCATTACGAAATGGGTGGAGCCGTAATAGTCAGCGGCATTGGCGACAACTTGTGTACCGACGATATTGTTTTTTATAGCTTCTCCGGGATTGAGCTCCATCATAGGCACATGCTTGTGGGCTGCAGCATGAATAACTACCTCCGGTTTATGGTTTTCAAAAATCTGATTCACTCTGGTTTTGTCGGTAATGTTACAGATAATAGATATCACAGTGACATTAGGAAACCGTCTTCGTAGTTCTCGCTCGATGTAGAAAAGAGGATTCTCAGCTTGCTCGGCAAGCAAGAGCAGCTTTGGGTTGAAGTTGCAAACCTGCCGACACATTTCCGAACCGATAGACCCTCCGGCGCCGGTGACCAGGATCGTTTTGTTCTTGGCGAATACCTCTATCAGATCAAGGTCAAGTTGTACTGTTTTTCTGCCGAGCAGGTCATTAATGTCAACGTCTCTTATTTGCGATACGCGGAATTTACCGGAAGCGATATCGGTAATAGCCGGCACCGTCCGGAAGCGGATTTTAGTGCCCTCGCAAACTTGAATAACGCGTCTGAGCTGTTGGTGCGTAGCTGAAGGAATTGCGATTGCAATTTCTTCGATATTGCGGTCCTTACAGATTTTAGGCAGTTGCTCTACGGTTCCAAGCACTGGTATCCCGTGAATGTTAATGCCTTGCTTGAGGGGGTCATCCTCAATAAAGCCGATAACGTCATACTGTGCAACAGGCATACGGTGAATCTCACGCAGCAGTGCTTCGCCTGCGTTACCTGCGCCAATTATCAGAAAGCGCTTCAATCGGCCGACTTCCGTGGTTCGAAACTCTTCATAGTAAAGGCGTATTACCATCCGCAGTCCAGCTTGCAGGAGAATTGTGCCGACCAGGTCCGCTATGAATATGCCTTGGCTTACGGTAGTTATACCCTGTGGCAGGCGTCTGCGTACGGGATCGATATAGAGCATTGTGAACCACAAGGTAACAATAATAAGAGTACTGACGAGCGATGCCCTAAGTATCCCAAGAAGGTCAGAAATTCCAACATACCGCCACCAGCCACGGTATTGTTGAAAGAATCCGAAGACAAGTAGCTTTATCACTAGAAAGAGCAGCAGCAGGGAGGGGTACTGTTCAACGAACCAGCTCCGCCTGAATTGCATGTTATTTGCCACAAGAAAAGACAGCATCAAGGAGGCTGCGAATGCGATTATGTGGGCGACGACTATTAGTGGCTTGCGAAACCGTAGCAGCGCACTTGGCGGAGAAGTTGAGAGCTCCAACGGGTTCTGACCGGTATTGCTTTGTTGCGTGTTTGTGTTTGAGTCAGGCATATGGTTAAGACAATATCGTGGCCTTACATTTTACACAAGATCAAAGATAATAAAGGCTTAAGTGAGTGTCAAGAAATATTGCCTCGATTTTACGATGGGTGTCGAAGGCTATCTATGATTGTCTGGTGCAAAGTAGACACTTTGGAAGTTCTTACAGAATATGTCATCCTTGCTAAAGCAACGGTCGAGATGTTGAAAAGCCTCACGAGCGTATGAGCTTAGAAATGTACAAGCGTATCGGACACGAAGCCAACCATCCCTTGTTTTTCGCTGGCTATCGCCTGTCACTGCCCGACACACCTAAAAGTCATAAGCCGGACACCTGGGTCGCGCTATTGAACAGTCGATGATGCGTCAGGTGCTGATGGCGTTTCTGAGTCTGTCTGTATCTTGTTGGGCTGTGGCTCAGATGCGGTTGTGTCTGTTCCGCTCTCGTCAGAATACGTATAGATATCATCAAGGGCGGTATTGTCAACTTTGTTGCGCATGAGCGCGTAGATTATTGTGTTGACTGAGAAATAGAAGGTTATGACAAAGGATACGACCAATGCCAGAATGGCCAGTAGAAAGACGTACACTAGAAAGGCTGATATTGTTTCTGACCAATTGCCACCTGTAAAAGTAGTTGGATTCAGGGGCTTGATGAAGCTTAGTTCGGTTGGCCAAATCGCCGCAAGCTTCTGGTTGGCACCCAGGATGCCGATCTGCAAGAATCGGTGGGTGACCCAGAGCAGTAGGAAGGCAAACAACCGTATAAATAGGTAGCAAATCGCGCCGTAAACAACAGCTATGGCGGTGTAGAAACACATTCGCCATGGTTTTGAATATACGTAACTGAAAGAACGGCTTACCGCATCGTAGCAGTCCTCTCCTTCATACGCGACCGCAGGAAACATAAGATTAAACCCCGCGACTGTTCCGACCAGGATGGCAGCTATCAATGCACCGGCAAACAGAGCCAGCGGCATGAGGATGCCAACCACCAACTCACCAGCCCATGGGATATTACCCACTAACCCTAAAAGGAAGATGAAGAATCCTATGGCGAGAATAATGCCAATTGGCGCTAAGGGTGTTGTGAAGAAGCTTGTGAATTTCTTCGTGCTGAAGCGCAGTGCCTCAGTCAGACCCGGTTTTTCACCCCTTGCGAACTGTAGCGCCGCAATTCGACAGATGGCCCCACCGGCCAACGAGGTGACGGCGAGTATCACTGCGAAGAAGATAATGCTGTAAACCAAGTGGTACCTTATAGCCCATGCAATCGCCTTAAAACAATCAGCAATGCTTGCGACCACCGCTGGAATGTCGAACCTGAACAGCGAGTACACCGCGTTGTGGAATCGTTCAGTGCCGAAATGCCAGAGTGTTGAGAATACGCCGGTGCGTTGTGCTTGTTTGCCATATACCTCAAAATATCCTGACATTTGGTCTGGATTCGCTACGTAGAACTGTAGCTCGGTGAGTTCGCTTTGCTCACTTTTAACGACCGTCTTATTCAAGTCCATAATGTGACCAACCAGGCAAATAGCAGCTACTGCCAGAAAGGCAATTATCAGTTTGCTCGGTTGAATTGACATGCGGAAAGCCTGGAATATCTTGGGAAATAAAAGACTGTCGATTAACTGTGAGGGTTCGTTTTTGTCGAGCATTGTGCTTCCTTTCAAGACCGGCATGATTGCTTATCGGTTTTCGGAAAAAGCATATCTATATATAGCATGTTATCGGTCATTTTCAACGGATTTTATCAAATTTTGTTATCAGAAGGTAGGTTATTTGTTATTTGAGTGAATAAGTGTAGTATCAATTTCGTCGTTATGTTCGTTTAGCTTTGTTTGAGAGACCATCCTGTATCCACCGTCTAGCCAAGCACCCAGATCCATCAGTTTACACCGACGGGAACAGAAGGGAAAAGATTCTGTTCTTTGGGACCGTTCCTGATGTGATATTCTAAAGATCTTCCCACAGATTGGACATTTGTGTTTCATACTCATAATCGTTGGAGTTTATTTGATTCACTGTATGATGAAAAAGCATATTTATAAACGCTGGATTTGATAAACTCTCTATGCTAACTGAGCTTGTCTAAGCCGAAAGAACAACCAACTTTTTATGATATCGTATGTGTTGTTATCTGTACAGTTGGTCATGCAAATACATCTCAATCTCGAAGGATAATTTTAAGTTTCATCGTGGCCTGATGCATCGCTCCGTCTCGAAAGCAACTATTGTTCTTCTGTGACGATACCTTGCTCCAGCAACCGGGCGTACTCAACACAGTATCGAGCCCAAGGCTGAGCTTCGAGCCGAGCCTTTGGTATCGGTTGACCAGTGCCTTGACAGATGCCGTATGTCCCTTCTTCTATACGCTGCAAGGCATCGTCAATTTCTTGTAGCAGCTTCCGTTCGCTGTCCATCAAACCAAGGGCAAATTCTTGTTCATAGTTGTCGGTGCCGAGGTCGGCCATGTGGATAGGCATACTTGAGAGATCACCGCTCGCATCCAGACGAGATTTTTTCAACGTTTCGTCTTCGATGTTGTTAACGTTTATTAGAATCTCTCTGCGCTTATCCAACAGCATTTGCTTAAAATGCTCGATGTTGGCAGAAGTTAAGTGCTTTTTCTTTATACGACGTGCGCTTGTCTTCTTGCGAGAAGATATCTTACGTTTTTGTGCCACGTCTCTACCTCAATATATATAAGTGTTATGTACTTTTGAAGATAATCCATCAAACCTTATATTTTAACATATTAAGAACTTTATTGTACAGTCCTTTTATGTTGATGTTCTATGAAGAGCCCAAGAGGTATTTTCATTGTTGAAAGGGCTAAAAAGCGGAGCGATATTAGTCTAACTGCTTGATAAACAATAGCTTAGAAAAAGTTGGTATTGTTATATCTGTTTAAGACAACGCCGGTTTTACAGGCGCTGACGGGCTTTTTTTTGCATATTTGCCGATGGGAATAAAGAAACTCTCCTGCCCTATTTTGCCTTTGAAGACATCGACCCCAAAGACTTCCTTGATGCATTCGGTTAAGAAGATATCTTTGGGGCTACCATGGAGGTAGCCACCACTACCTGTCAGAAGTAATGTTTCATCACAGTATTGTGTTGCGAGGTTGATATCGTGTGTCACTGAAATAATTGTCTTGCCCTTCTCTATTTGTGCTGCTTTGAGAAGATCGTATACTGCGACTTGATTTTTTAAATCTAAAAAGTTTGTAGGTTCATCCAAGAGTAGAATGGGTGTATTTTGCGCAAGGGCGCGTGCGATAAAAACACATTGGCGTTCGCCGGCACTTAGGCTACCAAGTGTTCGCGAAGCAAACCGACTAGTATTCGTTGCCTCTAGTGCTTCGTTGACGATTTTCCTGTCTGTGTCGGTCTCAAATCCTATCGAGCTATAATAGGGTGTTCTTGCCATCATGACGGTCTCAACCACGGAAAACCCAAATACCGGCACGAATTCCTGCCGTACAATTGCGACCTTTTTTGCAAGGTTCTTATTGCTATACAGCTCTATTGCTTTTGCCTCAATCTTTACTGTGCCAGATTTAGGCATCAGTGTTTTGGAGAGGAGATTAAGCAGTGTAGTTTTACCGGCACCATTGGGCCCTACAATTGCGAGAAATTCCCCTCGTTGCACGGTAAAGCTTACGCCTTTGAGAATTGGGCTTTCGGGCGTATACCAAAAATCTAAGTTTTGTACTTTTATCATGCTGCTTATTTGTACCAATGGACTTTTTTGCTGTATTTAACGAGAAGAACCAAGAAAAAGGGCCCTCCTACAATGGCGGTGACGATCCCGACCGGAAGCTGTGCAGGGGCAACCACTGTACGTGCGACTGTATCGGCGCCGACTAAAAAGGCTGCGCCAATAATCGCACACAAAGGAAACAACTGGCGATGGTCAGGGCCGAATGTCAATCTTATTGCGTGTGGAACAATCAATCCCACAAAACCAATCAATCCGCTCAAGCTAACCGCAACAGCGGTTATAAATGCTGCTATTGTAAAGGCGAATGTCTGTATACCGGTGGTATTTAGGCCGATGCTTCTGGCGTCATCCTCACCGAGGCTCAGTATATTCAGTTGTGGACTTATTAAGAATAAGGCCGTAATTCCACTAGCTATGCATCCTGTTCCGATCCACAATACGAGAAAATCTTCCTCTACCATATTACCCATAAGCCAAAATATGGTTGCGTGTACTTGCTGGCTTTTCGCTATAGAGGTTAGGAACATAATTATAGCTGAGAAGAAGGCGTTAACGACAACTCCAGCAAGTAGTAGACCTGTTACATAGAACTTTCCTGTCATTCGGCCTATAGACCAGACCAACCAGACCGCTGCCAGCCCTCCGGCAAATGCGAAAACGGCTATCGGTGAGCGTCCCCATAGTGTCCAATCAAAGCCACCAAGGACAGCGATAGTTGCACCTAAAGCGGCTCCGCTTGAGATGCCCAGGATGTATGGATCGGCAAGCGGGTTTCGTAAAAGAGCCTGGAACGTGACACCGGAGCACGCAAGGGCGGCACCAACAATAGCTGCGAGAATAATCCGTGGCAGCCTCACGCGGACAAATATTTCGTGATCCGGATTTACCGTCGTTAAGTCTGTGGCTGTACAAAAGACAGCCTTTAGCGAAATACGCTCGGCACCCACAAATGAGCACACAAACATAACTGCCACGAGCACTGCAACGGCCAGAGCGGTTCTTCTGGCTAAAATACCTGGTGTAAGTAATCCTTTCATGGTTTCATTTTTCAAAAAGCTCTGGTCTCAAGCACCTGGCTACAGTTTCGGCGCCTGACGGCAACCTCGGTCCGAGCCGGGAGACAACATCGGCGGGAACAACGTAGATTCGCTTATTTGTTACGACGGGCACGTTCTCAAACCTGCCCCAGTATTGCATTGCATGACGCAACTGTGCTGCTGTATTCTGGTGCTGTTCAGATGGTTCGATAATGACATCCGGCCTGCATGCGATGACCTGCTCAGCTCCTATCGGTGGATATTTGTGAATCGTTGGACCGATAGCGTTTACACCGCCCACTATCTCAATAAGCTCATTTATAAACGTGTCTCTTCCAGCCACTCGCAAGGGTTCTCTTTGAATAACCCAAAGCACCTTAAGTGTTTGGTCGCGGCCAACTAAAGCTCGAAGGTTGTCCAATCTGGTTTGAATATCACTAACCAACTGATGTGCTTTCTGTTGCTTGCCTACCGCCGTTCCAATTGTATTGATGGCCTCAAAAAGGTCTCTGATCTTTTCGATTCTGACAGTTAAACAGGTATGGCCCATCCGTTTTAACCTGTGAGCGAGATTTATTTGCTGGTCAAATCCAAGCGTGACTACCAGATCTGGCCTCGCTGCTATTATAGCTTCGATGTTAGGCTGCCAGAAATTTCCGACTTTGTGTTTTTCTTTTGCTGTTGGTGGATAATCACTACTAATTGTTACGCCGACTATCTCGTTATCCAGACCAAGAGCAAAGAGTATCTCAGTCAAGTTGGGAGCCATCGAGACAATTCTGTTAATTTGATTTGGAGAGACTTGGTGGCCTCGAATTTGGTTTTGTTGTGAAATGGAAATTGTCAGACCCAACCCCATCCAGGCAAGGATCATCAGAAGTAGCAATAACCATTTGCTCATCACGTTCTTTTAAACTGCTTTTCTAAGTCGCTTAGTGTGAATTTAATTGCAGTGGGCCTGCCATGAGGACATTGGCTTGAGCGTTCTGTGTGTTTTTTATCTTCGAGCAACTGTTCTATTTCAGCATTGTTTAGCTTTTGACCAGCCTTGATTGCCGCTTTGCATGCAGCCATTTTCAAAACCTCCTCAAGTAACTCCTCAGCACTGAGTTCGGTGCCCTTATCGTCGAGCAAGTCGATCAAATCTCGAACGAAATCAGCCGGAGTTGCCCTTGACAGTAAGATGGGAAAGGCCTGTACAGCGTACGTCTTTGGGCCGAACGGTACAAGCTCGATTCCCAGTTTTTCAATTAGAGGGCGATTAGTGTCGATGATGTTCTGCTGGGCTTCAGTAAGCTCGAAACTGTCGGGTATTAAAAGCCATTGTGATTCGAGTTTGTTCTGTTTCATGCGTCGACATAATGCTTCATATAGTATCCGCTCGTGAAGGGCGTGCTGGTCGATAATAATGAATCCATCTTGGATCTGTTGCACAATGTAGCTGTCGTGTATTTGCATGATTTTTGTTTCAACTGGCCCAATCGCGACTGTGGTATCTCTTCTCTGCTGGGCCGTAGTCTGTGCGCTCATGACTGAAGGTGCCTTGTAAGGTTTTATTGTTGACACTTGACTCAATTCTTGTCTGTCAGCGGGTCTGTGCTTCTTGAAGAATTCCGCCATTGCGTCTGTAATCTCTTGGCTTCGATGGGTTCCAGTAGGCCGATCGCGGTGCGTTCGCGGCACAGCAACAATTGGCAATTGTGCGTGTGGTTGAAGATCTGTGCTCAGGAGTTTCTCACGAAGACATCCAAGGATTTGAGAATGAACCAAATTTGCATTGTAGAACCGAACTTCAATTTTTGTAGGATGTACGTTCACATCGTAGTCTTTGTAAGGCATTTCAATAAACAGAAAAACAATTGGGAATCGGTTTTGTTCGATCAAGCCGCGATAAGCTTCCTTAATGGCATGTGAGATGAATTTATCACGGATGAAACGGCCGTTCAAAAAGACATATTGAAACTTGCCACTTGTCCTGGATGTATCGGGCCTGCCGAATAAGCCGGAAATATGTATACCCCGTTCGTTAGCTTCTGTCTCGATTAGCTTCTCAGCTAATTCGGAGGAGAACAGTTCAGTTATTCGCTGGTGAAGTGTTTGGTTGGCCAATAGTCGATGAATTTCTCTGCCGTTATGGATCAATGTCAAATCCAATCCTTTCCGGCTGCTGGCAGGGGCGTCCGCCGGCGATGCGGCTGTTGGATTTACAGCAAAGTAGGAACCTAACGCGATACGTATGAACTGCTCTGTGATATGCGTCATTTCGGTATTAGCCGTTCTGAGGAATTTGCGTCTGGCAGGGAGTTTGTAGAAGAGGTCTCTAACCTGAATCGTTGTTCCATAATCACCACTGCACGGACCGGCACTGCTTTTACTTCCACAATCAATCTCGATGCAATTAGCTTCGTATTGCGTATCCGTTCTCCGCAGCAGCGCTGCTGCGAAGGATGAATTGCGTATTGCGTATTGCGTTCTTCGTCCCTCATCTTTCAGCATATCACTAACGTTCTTGTCTCTGTCCTCTGTCTTCTGTCCCCCGTCCTCTGTCCTTGGTCTACTGACTGCTTTAACTTGCGCAACAGATGCAATACTTGCTAGCGCTTCGCCTCTAAATCCGAGTGTAGATATTCGGCTAAGGTCTATGCTGGTTTTGATTTTGCTGGTTGTATGGGCCTCGAATGCCTGAGCCAGGTCTTCAGCATCCATTCCACAACCATCGTCGGTAATCGATATTGACTTGCGGCCACCGTCTTCGACAGCCACGGTGATTTTCGCAGCTCCTGCATCAATGCTATTTTCCATCAATTCCTTGACCACACTTGCAGGCCGTTCGATTACCTCGCCGGCTGCTATCATATTTATCATATTCTGATCAAGAACCTTTATCTGTCCCATAGCTACCTTATTGTATTCATTTCTTTGTGGAAATCCAGTGGATTCGACAGGCTCGCTAATTGTAACCCTGCCATGGTGATGGCAGGGCTAACCAAGATGAGCGAAAAAAGGTTGTGGACGAAATAAATAGCGGATATTATCAAAAAACGATGAAAAGAATGATTGGCTATATGGTTACCTAGACTACTTATGGAAGCTGGTTGCAGGGCGATAAAAGAGGGTATGTAAAAAATGCTAAAACATTAGCGCAAAACGATAAATTAAAATCAGCAAATCAAAGGCAACAAAAATATCCGATGGTCAAACTTAATTCAGAACAAAAGCAAATTGTTCAGGATTCAATTGTCGAAGAAGCCAGGAGAATAAATCACGAAATATTTGCGATAACGGTTTGCTCAAACCATGTGCATATAGTCGCTGGAGTTTCTGAAGAATCGATCGAACAGGCTGTTCATCGATATAAATATTCAGCGACGTTAGCACTTCGCAAGTTCGGGTCTCAATGTAAAATCTGGTCAAAGGGATTTGATAAGAGATTCTGTTTCACGGATAAAGAACTTGAAGGCAAAATCAGATATGTGCAAGGTCATAATGATGGTTAGCCCTGCGACCACGTCGCAGGGTTTGAAAAAAGAAGACCCTGCCATGGTGATGGCAGGGCTAAACAGAATTCGATTTTATACGTCATGGTAGAAGCAAACTTTGGCCGGTCATTTCTTCGGGTTTAGGTAATCCCATCATATCCAGCAGCGTTGGCCCAATGTCAGCTAATCTGCCGTCCGGGCGCAGTTTGGCGTTTTTATAACGTTCATCAAAAACAATCAGTGGTACGTCACCGACTGTGTGGGCTGTATGCGGTTCATCTGGACTTCCATCGATCATTTTTTCGAAATTGCCGTGGTCTGCTGTTACTATTGCCGCACCGCCCATACTCTTGACCTTGTCCAGAACCCTACCCACGCACTCATCAACCACTTCAGCGGCTCTTATCGCTGCAGATAGTATGCCGGTATGGCCAACCATGTCGGGGTTGGCGAAGTTGACTACCATAACGTCATACTTATCCGAGTCGAGCCTTTGAAGCACGACATCAGCGACTTCATAGGCGCTCATTTCAGGTTTCAAATCGTACGTACGAACACGCGGAGAAGGCACAATTTGCCTATCCTCACCCTTGAATGGTTTCTCGGTATAATCGTTGAAGAAAAAGGTTACATGCGCGTATTTCTCTGTCTCGGCGCAGCGAAACTGTTTTAATCCGAGAGAACCCCAGTACGCAGCCAGGATATTTTTCATTTTTGGCGGTTTCGGGAATGCTACAGGTGCGGGAATTGTTGCATCGTACTCCGTCATGCAGACGTAATATACGTTCGGTTTCGTCGTCCTGGTAAACTCCTTGAAGTCAGGTTCTACGAATGCACGGCTGAGCTCACGAGGTCTGTCGCCACGGAAATTGAAAAAGATTACACCATCCCCATCATCGATAGTTGCTAATGGCTCATTCCCATTAGTGACGATGCACGTTGGTTCTATGAATTCATCCGTCGCGTCTTTTTCATAACTTTTTGTTATTGCTTCTTTTGCGCTGGTTGCTTTGATGCCTTTACCGAACCGCAGGCATTCGTAAGCCTTTTGTACTCGATCCCATCGGCTGTCACGGTCCATCGCATAGAACCTGCCTATCACAGTTGCAATCTTGCCTACGCCCATCTGGTTGGCTTTTTTTTCGATATCAGCTATATATCCTGCACCGCTGTCAGGCGGCGAGTCTCTGCCATCGGTGAAGGCATGGATGAAAACGTCTGATATACCGTTTCTTTTAGCCAGTTCCAGAAGCCCATAGAGATGGTCCAGCAGTGAATGCACACCGATGTCGCTACACAGGCCCATAACATGCATCTTACCGTTATTTTCCTTGACGAACTTAATAAGGTTTTGGAACTCCTCGTTTTCGAAGAAAGAGCCATCGTGAATTGCTTTACTGATTCTCACCAATTCCTGTGGTACGATTCTTCCAGCCCCAATATTCTGATGCCCGACTTCACTATTGCCCATCGTTCCTTCCGGCAGCCCTACATTTTCTCCACTGGTGTGCATAAGGCAGTTGGGATATTCAGCCATTAGCATATCATCTATAGGGGTGTTGGCTCGCTTGACGGCGTTGTATTCGTCCTCGTCTGGGTTTGGATTGTAGCCCCAACCATCACGGATAATCAGTACGAGCGGCCTTTTCTTCAAAGCTATTTTCTGCTTTGCCATATAACGATAACCTTTCAAGTATAAAGAATGGAGACGAGGCATTGCCTCGTCCCCATAGCAAACTCCAAAGGAGCTTAATATGATATAGAGCGCTACAAGATATGTCAAACCTTTGGCTGGAACGCTCGCAATCAAAAACTGTTTGTATTGCTAAAAGGCTTTGACAGCGATAGTTAGCGTGCTATAATCGTACGGTTTGTTGGGTTTTGAATGCACTAATCTGGAAAACAGAAACTGTACCTATACGAAAGTCCAACCAAATTTTGAGTGAGACGAATTCGAAGAGTAAGAAAAATAGTGCCCAAGCAAGTGAAGGCTGGGCTTTTTTGAAGCGCCAGCCTATTGTTTTGCCAGGTTGGAAGGCCCAGTTGATTTTCTGGTTATTAGCTGTGCTTGGCTTGGCGGTAGACTTAGGTACTAAAGCTGCTGTATTCGATTGGCTTGCGCGAGAGCCAGGTAATCGTTTTTCGATTATCGCTGGATTTTTACGGTTAGTCAGGACTGAGAATCCCGGTGCTGCGTTTGGAATAGCTACCGGGCAATATCACATATTGGTGGCTGTTTCAACGATTGCACTGGTCGTGATTCTTGCAACTTTTTACTTCGGTGGCCAGCAGCGGGCAATCGTTCATGTTGCTCTTGCTCTTTTCGCTGCTGGTGTGTGTGGTAATCTTTGGGACAGGATTTTCAATAATGGTTATGTGCGAGATTTCATCGACGTGTATTACAGAGATTACCACTGGCCGGCCTTCAACGTGGCGGACAGTATGCTCTGCATCGGAGTTGGGCTTTTGATAATCTCAACGTTTTTTACTGGGCGGTTTTGTCAAAAACGTGCTCGGCGACAAAAATAGGGGCATCAGATGCTGCGCCCAAAGCAATTGCATCGGAAGGCCGGGAATCAATCTCAATGATTTGACCATTGGACCTCAAGTGTATTTTTGCAAAGAAGGTATGATTGCGCAGGTCATCTATGACTATTTTCTCTATTCTGGCGCCGAGGCTCTCGATTACGCTGGCCAGCAGGTCGTGTGTCATTGGACGTGGTGGCTTGATACCTTTTAATCGGCGGTCGATGGCGAAGACCTCAACTATGCCGATGACTATTGGAAAGCCACGCTGGCCATTTAGTTCCTTTAACACGATTATCTGCTGGTCGGATTGCTCGTTGATGATTATGCGCGACAGTTCTACAGGTACTTCCATTTTTGTGCTCCCTCAAATATGTCAGGCATTCAGTTCTGAGAGGTGTTTTTCAAAAGCCTTTAATTGTTCTTGAAGTTGCGCCAATCTTTCTTGGGCCTGCGCTACTACTTCAGGTTTGGCTTTAGTGACGAAGTTTTCATTGCGCAGTTTAGATTCCACGGTGCTTTTGGCTTTTTCCACATCTTGTTTTTGTTTTTCAAGTCTTGCTCGCTCAGCTTCCGGATCGATGACATCATGTACGTAGATTTGAATATCATCTACAATGGTCGTAGCAGCATTTTTGGGCTTTGCCAGGTTTGTTTTTGCCTCGAACTGCTCTACGCCAGCCAAATGACAAATAAGCTTGGCGCTGCCGTTTAATGTTTCTGCGACCATTGCGGGGGCCTTTGCTGACGCCGTCAGTTTAGTTGAGGGAGCGATATTGTATTTGTTCCTAATGTCTCTTATCGCGCGTATCGGACTTTGTGCCGTCGCGATCTGCTGCTGGGCATCTTCATCTACGAGAACATCTAAACCGTTTGGCCATTTGGCAACAGCCAAGGCATCTGAGCCCGTAGCTTCGGCAAGGCCCTTAAGCTGCCGTATCGGGGCAACCTCATTTAGCTTCTGGAATATGCCCTCGGTGATAAACGGCACGAATGGATGCAGCAGGCGCAGAATCTGGTCCAGTACGAAAGCCAAAACGTTTTGTGCGATTGGCTTTTGCTGTTCATCCTGTATTCTTGGTTTTATCCATTCAAGATACCAGTCACAAAAGTCGTTCCAGAAGAATTTGTACAGACTCGTCAACGGCTCGTTGTATTTGAATTCGTCCAGGGACTTTGTTGTCTCGGCGACAGTTTCCGCAAGACGAGAAAGAACCCATCTGTCTGTAATGTCCATCTTGTCAGGCTCAAACATTGCAGGATCGATTCCCTCAAGATTCATTAGCGCAAATCTTGATGCGTTCCAGAGTTTGTTGCAGAAGTTTCGCCCGATATCAAACTTTGGTGATGTATTGGCTTTTCGACCGTCAGGTAGTGTCATTGACACGACCGGCATACGGATGTCCTGCGTGTCGGTTGTCATGCTTGCCAGAGTGAAACGCATTGCATCTGCCCCGTGGCTGTTGATAGCTACCAGCGGATCGATTCCATTGCCCAGACTCTTGGACATCTTCCGGCCCTGGCCATCCTGAATCATTGCGTGAATATACACGTCATTGAACGGGATGTTTCCGATGCAGTATTGGCCCATCATCACCATACGGGAGACCCATAGGGTGATGATTTCGCGTGCCGTGCAAAGTACATCACCCGGATAAAAGGTTTTCAGTTCAGGCGTATTGTCCGGCCAACCCATCGTACTGAAAGGCCAAAGCGCCGATGAGAACCATGTATCAAGAACATCATTATCTTGCCGCCAACCTTCATCGTTTAATCTTTTTTCAATGTCTTCATTTGCTGGAGCAACACATGCGTATGTAATCGCACCATCATCTGAATCAGTAAGTTCAAAAATCACCTTGTCTTGGATTGCTTTGCCGTATTTCTTATAGAGCTCATTTTCCAGTCCACCACCACCTCCAGATTTCGACCATATAGGTATTCTGTGGCCCCACCAAAGCTGTCGGCTGATCGGCCAGTCGCGAAGGTTCTCCAGCCAGCTTTGATAGGTTTTAGCATATCGTTCGGGAATGAAGCGCAATCGACCATCCAGCAGGGGCTTCAGAGCAAGGCCGGCCAAAGAATTCACCGGCACATCCGTTCCTTCAATAAGACCTTCGCCGATCTTTTCTGCAAGGTGCTCGATGGGTTTTTTAACCGCGATGTACCATTGGTCGGACAGATACGGCTCAATGGGCACATGGCTGCGGTAACTGTGCCCAATTTCGTGTGTGTATTCACGAATGTCCTCAAGCAAATTTTCCTGCCGGAACCATTCAACAATTGCTTCTCTCGCCTCGAATCTGTCCATACCGAGCAGGTTTTCTACATCGGGATTTTTAATATTATTCCAGTCTGCCCATCCATATTTATCACTGATGGAACCATCTGGAGCCATCACATTAAGAAAAACGTATTGATGTGGATCTCCTTCAAAGTCTTCCGGCATAACTGCATCGGCAATCTCTATATAATGACGTTCACCGATTGCGTAGTCGTCCGGATCATGAGCAGGTGTTACTTTTAAAAAGCCTGTTGAAAATTTTGCTTTTTCGTCTTCACTGTTGGGATCCGGCAGAACCACATGTTCATCGGCTATTATGGGGATTTTACGTCCGACAATCGGGAGCTTTACCTCTTTACCGACCAGATATTCCGCCCGTTTGTCCGCAGGATTCATCGCGACCGCTGTGTCACCAAGCATAGTCTCCGGGCGGGTTGTAGCCACCGTAACGTATTCGACTTCTGTACCTTCGATTTCGACAGGTTCAACGAGAGGATACCTCAGATACCAGAAGTGTCCTTGCACGGTCTCATGTTCTACCTCATCATCAGCGAGCACTGTCTGGGTAGCAGGGTCCCAATTGACAAGCCTTTTGCCTCGATAAATCAGACCGTCCTTGAAGAGCTTGAAGAACGCAGCCCGGACAGCCTTTGCGCAAACATCATCCATCGTAAAGCGTGTCCGTTGCCAATCGCAGGAGCATCCCATAGCCTTTAGCTGGTTAATGATGCAGGCTTCGTATTCGTCTTTCCAGGCCTGTACGCGTGTTACAAATTCATCTCTGTCAAAATCAGTGCGTCGCTTTCCCTCTTCGGAGAGTATTCGCTTCTCAACAACTGTCTGAGTAGCGATGCCGGCATGGTCGGTGCCTGGCATCCACAGGGTGTTGTAACTTTGCATCCGACGAAAACGGATCAGGATGTCCTGTAGCGTGTTGTTCAGTGCATGGCCAAGATGTAGTGGTGCCGTAACGTTGGGTGGAGGTATAACTATGGTGTAGGTTTTAGCATTTTTTTCGTAGCTTGATGCTTCTGCGTGAAAGTGTTGGCTCGAAAACCAAATCTCGTTAGCCAATTTCTCTATCGTTGCAGGCTCATAGATTTTCGAGAGCTCTTCGCCCATGATGTACCCTACTTTGAAGTTACCTATAAAAAATTCCGGCCAAAGGTGAATGGCCGGAGTATCATATTAGCTAAAACCAGCAATGTTGTAAAGTAAACAGAACAGCAGAAATTTTATTTACTGCTATGCTCCGTCAGATTTTTCGCGTTTTTTGTTTGGTGCCTTAATCGAGGTTCATCGTCATCAAGAACTCAGCATTGGTCTTAGTCTTGGTGAGTCTGCTTTTTAGCAGTTCAACGGCTTCGACCTGGTTCAACTCGCTAAGAACCCTTCGGAGTCGATATACCAATTGGAGTTCCTTGGGATCGAGCAGCAGCTCTTCCCTTCTTGTTCCACTTCGGCTGATATCAATAGCTGGCCAGGTTCTTCTGTCAACGAGGCGCCTGTCGAGGTGCAGTTCCATATTACCGGTTGCTTTGAATTCTTCGAAAATCACTTCGTCCATTTTCGAGCCGGTGTCGATTAGCGCGGTCGCGAAAATGCTTAACGAGCCACCTTCCTCTACATTTCTTGCTGCGCCGAAGAACTTCTTCGGCATCTGCATTGCCCCCGCGTCGACGCCACCGGTTAGGATTCTGCCGGAATGTGGTGTTTCGTTATTGTAAGCACGTGCAAGTCGCGTTATCGAGTCGAGCAGAATGACGACGTCCTGACCATACTCAACCATGCGTTTAGCTTTTTCGATTACGACTTCAGCTACCTGACAATGACGTGCAGCCGGCTCATCGAATGTGGAGCTTATGACTTCGACATCCTCAGCGGTTTTGCGCTCCATTTCTGTGACCTCTTCAGGTCTCTCGTCGATCAGCAGAACTATGAGTTTTACATCAGGATGGTTGGTACTTATGGCGTTTGCCATTTTCTGTAGCAGAATTGTTTTACCAGTCCGTGGCGGAGCGACTATCAACCCTCGCTGACCTTTTCCAACGGGTGTCACCAAATCGATTATTCGCATATTTAGTTCGTCGACAGTGGTCTCGAGTATAAGGCGGTTCTCTGGATGCAGGGGCGTCAGATCGCTGAACACTATTTTATCAGCAAGTAGGTCAGGGTCCTCGTAGTTGATTGCTTCGACTCGCAGAAGGGCAAAGTACTTCTCTGAGTCTTTAGGCGGCCTGATTTGACCTGACACAGTATTTCCGGTTCTCAGGCCGAAACGCCTAATCTGTGATGGGGAGACATAGATGTCGTCTGATGACGACAGGTAGTTGTATTCCGTATTTCGCAGGAATCCATAACCGTCCGGCAACACCTCGAGTACACCTTCACCATACATAAGTCCATTTTGCCGGATGCGTTCCTTTAAAATTCTGAAAATCAAGTCTTGTTTCTTAAGGGCACTGTATTCTGTTAAGCCTTCCTTTTTGGCGATGTCGTGCAGCTCTGCCACGGTTAGTCTCTGCAAATCCATTAAGTACAAGTTGCCCTTTTTGACGCGCTCGTACTTAGCATGTGTGGATTCTTCTTCGCTCTTCTTCTGCGATTCATCTTTTGCTTCGTCAGTAATTGCCGATTCTTCAACCGTAGCTGTTGCAGTGGTAACGTCAGCATGTTCTTGATTTTCTTCTGCTTGTTCGTCGACAGCTTGCTCTTCTGTGATGTTCTTTTTCTTTGAAGTTTTACGTCTCTTAGTTTTTTCGTTCTTTGCACTGGCTTTAGCCATAACTACTCCTTTTCTGTTCACACAACATTCATTGCACAGCCGCTCCCGCGGATAAAAACTAACATCCGCAAAAGAAGGGCAATAAAACTAAGGTTTAATCAGACTACACTCAGGTTGTAGCTAAGTAGGGTTTGAGTCTTGAATAATACAAGCAGAACTTACATAAAACAATTTATATCAATACGAGCAACCTGTCTTTAACCAAAACTACGTCTTACTCACAATAGTAGAGAAGATATCAATGACTTGCCTGACTAATGCCGATAAGCCGGAATTGTTGTTTATGCTATTATCGGCTAAGGCACGCTTGTTGTCCAGCGAAATCTGAAAATTTTCTCTAATTTTAATTTGATTCTCTTCAAATATGCCCGTTTTTTTTGCTCTTTCCAGCCGTGTTTTTTTGTCGCAATCGACGAAAATTAGATGTTCGCAACGATTTTGCCAGCCGACTTCCACCAATAGCGGCATATCCAACACAATTGCCGGAACATTGCTCTTGAGTTGATATTGCTTTATCAGCTCCTCGGTTCGATCCAAGACAAAAGGATGGATAATCCCGTTAAGTAGTGAGAGCTTTTGTTCGTTGGAAAAGACAATTTCAGCCAGTTTTTTGCGGTCGATTTTATTTTCTTGACCTAGTATGGTTTGGCCGAAAAACCTGATTATTTTATCTCTAACAGCGTTTTCTCCAAGTAACTCGTGAGCGATTTTATCGGCATCGATAACCTTGCAGCCGAGCTTAGCAAACTCAGTTGCCACGGTACTCTTACCTGCGCAGATACCGCCCAAAATACCTATGACCGGTTTTTTTTGGGTATTGCCCACAGCCAAGCAATCTAAGCTCTCTCCCCAATAACACCCAAGAGTATTATACAAATCCGAGAGAGAGAGTGTCAATCCCTTGCGCTATTTTTTTTCTGCGGGGTATAATGTGCAGTGAGCTCGCGTTCAGGCTTTTTAGTTGGAGGCAACTCGTGTCTTTTTGCACGCCTTGCATATCCTGTCCGGCACGCAAACGTTGGTTCGTATGCTCACAAGGCATGAACTCCATAGGATATAGCTTCGAGGCCGCCCAAAAAATAGTTTTTAGCCACCACGTCCCAGCTCATGTTCCTGGCAAGTTCATAGCCGGTTTGAATCAGGTGTTCAGCTTGTGTTTGATCCTGGGGCAATCGGGATAGAATTTCTTCTGCTACCTTTCGGCTCTCATTTGCTTCCGTGCGGTCCCGCGTTGTACGGTCGATTTGCAGAAGGTCTTCGATATCGGCGTAACTAAAATCTACCAGATTAGTGTAATCTGCGATAATGACGTTCTCAACGTTTTTGCCACCTGAAACATCACGTAAGAAACCTGTGCATCCACATACACTGCTTACGACGCATATTCCGCCAAAAGTCAGCGGCTCGAACTGAGATATCCCAAAAGGTTCGTAAGTGCTTTGGCCAAATTCGACATCAGTTCCCTTACGGATGTCCATAAACTCCATGTCCTCCGGCATTGACCTGCCACAGCTCTTACGGTTAAATCCGAACTGATTGATGAACACGATCTTTATGTTGCGGCTTCTGGTATTGAACCGCTGGATGTGCGCATAGAAATTCGCCTCACCACCGGAGAGGTCAGGCCAACCTTCATGGTGGGCAACAGGCCAGCCGTAATTAGATTCCATTTTGTTTATATCATTCGTGTGGCGCTGCGAAACTTCGGTTGATAGTAGAAATAACACTGCTGTTTTTCTCTGATTTATGAGTGTTTTTTCCATCGTGTACAACACGCGCAAGTCACGCCACAATCCTTTGCTTTTCACAAGTCTTGTGACATGTGTGAAGACATAGTCAGGTTCGAATCCAAGAAGGTTTTCACAATATGCCTGCAGTTTTCTCTTGGATTCAAGCTTCTCCGCAACATTGATTTGGTATGCCGGTATACCATTGTAGACGATACCAATGTTGATAGTTTCAAATTCCGGTGCCAGAAACCGCAGCTCATCTACAACATAATCACCCACTGCGTAGATACGGTCGCAGTATTTTGAGGATTCCACAAGAGTATGTTTGAAGTAGGAGCTTTGATTGCCGAATACTTCATTTACGTACAACCTGTCTTGGTGCGCTTGCTTTATAACGTTGTAGAACATTGTATCATGGCCGGGGTGCTCTTCAACAATGCGTCGCATTGTCGCTACTTCATGAGCGTAGAAGATTGTCCTGAAAGGCCGGTTAGGCTCGAGAATGGCTGCAAGCGCCGTGGGCATTCCCATAAATTCGTGGGCGATAATAACCGTTGATTCATTCGCTGCCCCCAGTGACTTTAGCGTGGCAATCGCTGCAGGAGCCACTCTTATATACTGTTCGTACTCCCAGAGGTTTTCGTGTAAATGGCTCTGAACCCCAAATTCTTCAAAGAGCTGCTTTTTGAAGTTATTTACTATCCCTGCATCCATGCGTCTAATATCGATTAGTAGTACTTCGGGGGAGCTTTTTATGCCTGTTTGCTCATCAATGAAAGTGCGCCTGCCATAGACTATTCCTACATTGTGAGTTTTTTCAATCTTACGAAAGGCCGGTGCATACCCTGGGCTGATCAACCCGTCGATAGATGAATAGAGGACCTCACCGTCCTCGCCCAGTCGGTCGGTTACTGAGCCTTCGGTGGTAAACAATGGACCAACGATGATTGAGCGGTCGACGACATCGAGATAGGATTTGCAGGTAAAAAAGCCATGAAGGACGGCACCAATGCCGCCGATTTTTCCTACTGTTTCGTGAGTGACATGTACGACAGTTCTTTTGTTGGCCATGTAAGTTTCCCTTCAAGTCATAAGGAGTCTACCAAAGTCGTTTTCCATTTCTCTGCTTAAAGTATAAGAATTAGTGCTATTACGGCAAAATTACAGGATCTACACGGCTTGTTTTTTTAACAGACCGAAAATTTACGGTCTATTGCCTGGATAAATGATATGTTTTAGGACCCCAAGTGGCGCTTTGAAAAATGCTTTTTGATCTTTAACTTATTCGAGTGCGTAAATTTCTTATCAGACCGGAAAGAACGTGCGGTGGAATATCAGTGAGTTCCGGCTCAGGCATTTCACTAAGCGCTATCTTGTCAAGAATCGCAATAGCCTGAGGGCCGTATGGGACGATTGCATCTGCTGTTCTTTGTGCCTCGTCTAAGTCAGCATTGGCCATCTGTCGCAAATAGAGGATTATGTTCTTGGTCAACTCCTTCTCGCCTATCTTTGGTGCTGTTCGCGAGTACGCTGCTGGGCCGTTCGGGACTTCCTTCTCTTGCAAGATGTCCTGTGTTAGCTTGAATGTCTCGGCCATCAGTTCCTTTTTTCGTTCTTCTTCGGTTTCATCCACAGGTGCCAGTTTAAGCTCCTCGTCGGAGTCAAGGCCGGGGACGTACAGCTTGTTGTGACATGCCGGGCATTTGCCCCATTTGCCAGCTGAACTATCGGCTGCTTCTATTTTCTTGCCACAATGTTCACAGTGGAATAATATTGCCATTTCGTCACCTCTGATGATTACTTTGTCGTTTTTTCTGCTGTGTATTCCGCGAATATCTCGGTTGTTATTCCGCCGCGTGGCCTAAAGCAAGAGGCAATCTTCATCCAACGCGGTTTACATGCTTTAATAAGGTCATCCAGTATATCGTTTGTCAGGGCTTCGTAAAAGACGCCTTTATTCCGATAGCTCTGCATATAGAATTTCAGGCTTTTCAGCTCGATACAGGATTTATCGGGACAATATTCGATGATGATTTCACCATAATCTGGCTGGCCCGTCCGTGGACAGAGGCTTGTAAACTCTGGACATTTGATTGTAATTTTATAATCTCGCTCTGGTTTAGGATTCTCAAACAGCTCAATGTTCGCTACTTCACTCATCGCCTATCCTTCTTACATATCCTGTCTTGTTCAATATAACGCGCCTACCAAGTCACGACAAGCAATAATCGACTTTGTAGAATAACTGTGCATTTGAGGTCTCGAATACGGCCGTTTGGCTGGTTCTGATTATGGCATACGGTAAATTTGGTACATGTCTATTATGCGTGCCGCACCGATAGTTTTCTAAAGTTTGGACGCGATACCAAGCTGCGATAGCTTTCCCGCCAGTGCCGCAGTTTCGATTTTAAGGACAACTTTTACCGTGCAGTCATAGAATCGACAGGTACCCTGATCAGGACTGTTGAAGTTCTAACGATAGAATCCAGCAGATTCAGCAACGCAGTAATTACGCCCCCATGGTGCTAAGCTGGAAACCCACGGTTCTTCTTTAGGTGTGTGGGCCATAAAGTTATAGTTTATTTTTTTGAAAAACCATTGTACCTTAATACCGGTTTGAGTATCTTGGCTGCTGAAGTTTTTAGCGGAGTGTATACATGGCATGGACTTTGGAACTTTTTGAAAGGGATGGACACAATGTTGAAAAGATGGATTAGTGTAGTGAATGTAGTCGCAGTAGCAGGTTTGCTTACATCGGGTTGTGCGACAATGGATCAGCCGTGCAAACCGGAATTCACCATGCGCGTAAACTGTGCTGCTTTTGAGCCTTACACGGATAGCGCTGGGAATGTCTGGCTGCCTGACCAGTACATGGAGCAAGACAACGATTGGGGTGCAGTTGATGGTATGACTGTTGATCGGGGTGGTTTAAGCATGACGGGCACGGATGCACCAGGGATCTATGAGACCGAGAGATACAGCATGACGGCATACAAGTTCAAGCTGCCCAACGGTAAATATACTGTCAGGCTGCACTTCGCTGAGACGTACGAGGGTATTTTCGGCGAAAATGAGCGGGTCTTTTCGGTGAGCATTAACGGTAAGCTCGTCCTTGAGGATTTTGACCCATACAAAGTAGCTGGTGGCCCACAAAAGCCTATCGTCAAGGAGTTCAAAGGTATTGCAGTAACCGATGGAGAGCTGGTCATTGGCTTTGAACCGAACATCGAGAATCCTGAAATTAACGGCATCGAAATAATGTCTGAGTGACTCTTTAGTATATATTTTCTGGCCACGCGGCAATTGTATGTTGAAATAGTGTCTGTGTGTCAGGGGGGGAAATATTTTATGCGCCTGTAGGAGGGGCAGGGGGGTGATATTTTTGTGCATTAATTCTTTGTGTAGATTGTATCTCTGGCGAGGGACTTAACTTGGCACAAAATAAAGCAATTGTCCTATTAAGTGGTGGCTTGGATTCTGCTACAACATTAGCCATTGCCCGAAGTGAAGATTTTAGATGTTACGCTTTGACCTTTGCCTATGGCCAAAGACACCAGCGAGAAGTTGAAGCTGCAAAGAAAGTAGCTTGTTCGCTGGGGGCCGTTGAGCACCGTGTAATCAATATAAATCTGGCTGCTTTTGGTAGGTCTGCTCTTACTGACCTTTCGATCGACGTGCCAAAGGATAGAATAAGGCTGGGCAACTCGCATGAAATTCCGTCAACTTATGTCCCAGCACGGAATACGATATTCTTAAGTTATGCGCTGGCCTGGGCTGAGGTGCTGAATAGCTTCGATATCTTCATCGGTGTCAATGCCACCGACTATAGTGGCTATCCGGATTG